>NZ_JBFAIM010000033.1:0-128138 GCF_040654715.1 Nonomuraea sp. NPDC050643
GCGGCGGGGGCGGCGGGGGCGGCGGGGGCGGGGGCGGATCGTGCCGTCGGCGCGGCGGCGTCGTACACGGTGACGTTCGTCAACCACTCCGGCCAGACGATCTGGATCGGCAGCGGCGTCAACGCCGACGGTTCGGAGAACCTGACCGGCCTGCCGACGCTGGCCCCCGGCCAGTCGGCCACCGTCGCCGTCCCGATGACCTCCACCGACCACTGGCGCGGCAAGTTCTTCGCCCGGCAGTTCTGCTCCGGAGCCCCCGGGAGCGATTTCCGCTGCCTGGTCGGGGACTGCGGTGTCCAGGCCGACCGGTGCACCACCGGGGAGCAGCCGGCCGGCCTCGCCGAGTTCAACTTCGACCGCGCCGACCGGCTCGCCCCCTGGTACAACGTGAGCTACGTCAACGCGTTCTCGCTGCCGATCACGATCAGCCCGGACAACGCCCCGCCACCGCCGGTCGGCGGCGGGGAATGCGAGGTGGTGGGATGCAGCACCGCCCTGCTGGCCTACTGCCCGGCCGAGAACCTCACCTACCGTCCCGGCACGCGTGAACGCATGGTGTGCACCAACCCGAACCGCGACGCCGCCACGTCGTACAGCAACGCCATCACCGCGCACTGCCCCAAGGCGTACGCCTGGTCCAAACAGGACACCGTGCCGGGTAACAGGGTGATGCGGCAGTGCGCCCCGTGCACCGGCTTCACGATCACGTTCTACCCGCCGGGCGGCACCGAACAGGCCATGCCCAGGGGCGAGATCCCGGGCTTCGCCGCCAAGTGCGCCGACGTGGCCGGCGCGGACCCCGCCGACCGTACGCAGGTCCAGCTCTACCGGTGCAACGGCTCCATCGCACAGCAGTGGACGGTCGCCACCGACGGCACGCTGCGCGCGCTGGGCAAATGCCTCGACGTGGACGGCGGAGGCACCGGCAACGGCACCAGAGTGCAGTTGTACACGTGTAACAACTCCGGCGCCCAGCAGTGGCGCCACACCGGCGGCAGGGACATCGTGAACCCGCAGGCGAACAAGTGCCTGGACGTCAAGGACGTCAACTCCGCCGACGGCACGCCGCTGCACCTGTGGGAGTGCACGGGCGGCGCCAACCAGAAGTGGTCCTTGCCCACCTGATGACGCGTTCCCCGCCGCCTCCGGTGTGCGCTATGTCTCATCCTCGGGCCGTTACGCCGGATGCGCGGCCGGTGTCTCCATGCCGAGTCCACAACACGAGGGAGACATGATGAACGGCAACGTCGAGGTGGTCGTGGTCGGCGGCGGGTACGGGGGCGTGATGGCGGCCAATCGCCTGGCCCGGCACGACGGCGTGTCGGTGACCCTGGTCAATCGACGTCCCGACTTCGTCGAACGGATCCGCCTGCACCAGCTCGTGACCGGCTCCGATGACGCGGTCGAGGGCTTCGGAGAGGTTCTGGGCGGGAACGTCCGGCTGGTGGTCGACGCCGTGACCCGGATCGACGCCGCCGGGCGCCGGGTGTCGCTGGCGGGCGGCGGCGCGGTCTCCTACGACTACCTCGTCTACGCGGTGGGCAGCGGCGCGGCCGATCCCGGCGTGCCCGGGGCGGCGGAGTTCGCTCATGCGGTGTCCGACCTCGAAGGGGCGGAACGACTGCGGTCGGCGCTGGCCGCGGCCTCCGCGACGGCTCCGGTGACCGTGGTCGGAGCCGGCCCCACCGGCATCGAGACCGCCGCCGAGCTGGCCGAGCTGGGCCGCAAGGTCACCCTGGTCTGCGGCGACGTGCTCGGCCCGTACCTGCATGCCCAGGGCCGCCGCCCGGTCGCCCGCAGGCTCGCCGAGCTGGGCGTGACCGTCCTCCAGGGTCCCCGCGCGCGGGTGACGGAGGTGACACGCGACGCCGTACGGCTCGGCGACGGCCGCGAGCTGCCCAGCGCGGTGACGATCTGGACCGCGGGCTTCCGGGTCCCGGACCTGGCCGCCCGCAGCGGGCTGCGTACCGACGCCGACGGCCGCCTGCTCACCGACGCGACGCTGACCAGTGTGGGCGATGAGCGGATCGTCGCCGCTGGGGACGCGGCGGCGATGATCGACCGGCCGTTCCGGATGAGCTGCCAGGCCGCCGTGCAACTGGGCGCGGGGGCCGCCGCCACGATCCTGCGCCGGATCGCGGGGAGAACGCCCGCTCCCGTCCGGTTGCTGTTCGCCGGGCAGTGCATCAGCCTCGGTCGCAACGGGGGCGTCACCCAGTTCTCCTACCTGAACGACAAGGTGAACCCGCTTCACATCAGCGGCCGGCTCGGTGCCAAGGTCAAGGAGTTCGCCTGCCGGTTCCCTCTCGACCAGTTGAGGTCCGGGGCACGCAAGGCCGGCTCCCGCGCGTCCCACGGCGACGGCACCACCCGCCCGGAGCCGCCTCAGCCGGAACACCGTACGACGCCGTCCGACACCCGGCGCGCGGCCTAGCCGCCGAGTCCCCTCCGGCCGGACCGATCCCGCATGGCCTGCTCGGTGGGGACTCCGCCCGCGGAGCGGGTACATTTCCACGGCCTGCCTCCGGCGTCTGGGGCCGACCGCGAGAGAGTGAAACGCACGACATGAACGACCACGTCACCGACCCGGCGACCGAGGCCTTCGTCGCCCACCGCGACCTGCTGTTCACCGTCGCCTACGAGATGCTCGGATCGGCGGCGGACGCCGAGGACGTCCTCCAGGAGGCCTGGCTGCGGTGGGTCGAGGTCGACCTGGCGCAGGTGCGGGACCGGCGCGCCTACCTGGTGCGGATCACGACCCGGCAGGCGCTCAACCGGCTGCGCGCCCTCAACCGGCGCAAGGAGGCCTACGTCGGCCCCTGGTTGCCCGAGCCCCTGCTCACCGCGCCGGACGTGGCCGAGGACGTCGAACTGGCCGAGAACCTGTCGCTGGCGCTCATGTTCATCCTCGAAACCCTCTCTCCGACCGAACGCGCCGTCTTCGTGCTGCGCGAGGTCTTCGACTTCGGCTACGACGACATCGCGGCCGCGATCGGCAAGAGCCCCTCCGCCGCACGCCAGCTCGCCTACCGCGCCCGGCGGCACGTCGACGCCCGCCGGCCGCGCACACCGGCCTCCCCGGAAGAGGCGCGGGCGGCGTTGCGTTCGTTCCAGACCGCGCTCGTGACCGGGGACCTGCAGGGGCTGCTCGACGTGCTCGCCCCGGACGTGGTCTTCGTCAGCGACGGCGGCGGCCTCAGGCTGGCGGCCCTGCGGCCGGTCGTCGGCGCCGACAAGGTGCTCCGTTACATGGCCGGCAGCCTCGACAAGGCCGGCGGCACCTTCAGCAGTGAGCACACGACGGTCAACGGCAACCCCGGACTCATCCTGCGCCTGGACGGCGTGATCGACGGCGTGCTGGGCTTCCGCGTGGAGAACGCCCGCGTCACCGGCCTCTACTACGTCCGCAACCCCGAAAAGCTCACCCGCGTCGAGTCCGAAACCCTCCTCACCTCCCGCTGACCGGTGAAGATCGAGGACGGTGGAGGCGGGAAGTCAGTGCGGTTCGGTGCGGTGCAGTTCGAGCAAGGCGGCGACCTCGATGGCTTCCGGTGAGGAGGTGGCCTCCAAGATCGTGAGGGAGCGTTGCCAGGCGGCCAGGGCGGCGAGAAGGTCTCCGGCGTCGCGGCGCACGTCGCCCAGGGCGCGCAGGGCCAGGCCGTGGCGGCGTGGGGCCGGGATGGCCTGGCAGATCGCGACGACCTCGGTCAGCATCGCGGCCGCCTCGTCCAGGCGCCGCTGCCGGCGCCGAAGCTCCGCTCGGGTGAACAGGACGCGGGCCTGGCCCACGTTGTCTCCGGTGTCGCGATAGACCGCCAGAGCCTGCTGGAGGAGACGTTCGGCGTCGGCGAGGTCGTGCCGGGCGAGCCTGGCCTCGGCCAGGCCCAGGGACGCGTAGGCGATCCCGCTGGGGAAACCGAGCGCGTCGAGACCTTCCAGCGCCCGGCTGAGGCTGGCTTCCGAGGCGGCGAGGTCGCCTCGGGCGAGTTCGATCTCCCCGAGGACGATTCTGGTGAACTCCCGCGAGCGTACGTCGCCGGTGTCGTCCGCGAGCTGTATCGCCCGCCGGATGAACGTGTCGGCGAGCTCGAACCGGCGCTGGTTGAAGTGGATCCGGCCGATGCCCCGCATGACGGTGATCTCCGTGCTCCGGTCGCCGGCCTGCGCCAGGCCGTCCATGGCCTGCTCGTAGCAGGTCAGCGCGTCGGCATTGCGCCCTTGGAGGCGGTGGAGCTCGGCCATGTTGACGAGGGCCAGGGCGTGTCCGTGCCGGTCTTCGGCCTTGTCGAACAGGTCCAGGGCCTCCTCCAGGGCGCGTCCGCAGCCGGTCAGGTCGTCCTGGGCGAAGTGCAGTCGCGCGAGACCGTTGAGCATGGCCGCCTGCCCGCGGATGTCGCCCGACATGCGGGCGCTGTGCAGGGCGGTCTCGTGTGTGGCGCGCCATTCGTCGTGGCAGCTTCGTGTCTCGAAGAGGTTCATCGCGCTCATGGCCCAGTCCCAGCACAGTTCGTCGAGGCGCAGCGAGGCGCATTGACGAACGCCGGCGACGATGCCCGCCCGCTCGGCTTCGATCCAGGCGAGCGGGTCGCGTACGACGCGTTCGGCGGTCCGGGCGTCAGGACGCCAGCGGATGCCGTTACCGCTGATGATGCGGTAGTCACCTCCGCACAGGTGGGCATGCGCGCGCTGGGTCATGACCAGCCATCCGCTGAACGCGCGTTGCAGGGCGGCGGCCCGTTCACCGTCCTCCTCCTCGGTCTCGGCGCGCTCTCGCGCGTAGGCCCCGGTCAGGTCGTGGAAGCGGAAGCGCACCTCGCCATCCGGGCCGTGACCTGCCACCTCGAGGAGGCGGACGTCGGCCAGTTGCTCGATAAGCTGCTCGGCCACCTGTTCGGACGTGTCGAGCAGGGCGGCGCCGACCCAGGCCGCGAAATCGGGGGCTTCCAGCAGGCCCAGCCGGCAGAACATCCGCTGGGCCAGGGGCGCCAGGCCCTGATACCCGATGCCGATGCTGGCCCGGACCTCATGGGAGCCGTGGGAGAGCTGGCCGAGCCGGCCGCGGGTGTCGCGGAGGCGCGAGACCAGGTGGCCCAGGCTCCAGTGCGGGCGTGCGGCGAGTTTGGCGGCGGCGATGCGCACGGCCAGCGGCAGTCTTCCGCAGAGCTGGACCAGCCGGTGCGCGTCTTCGGGCGCTTCGGCGGTCTTGTCGTCGCCGATGATGTTCCCCAGCATTTCGACCGCGTCTTCGACGGGGAGAACGTCGAGATCGATGCGCTGGGTCGCGGGCAGCGTCGCCAGACGGTGCCTGCTGGTGATCAGTACGGCACATCCTGGCGTCCCCGGAATCAGCGGGCGGAGCCGCACCTCGTCCGCCGCGTTGTCGAGCACCACGAGATAGCGCCGATCGGCGATCCTCTCGCGGTAGAGCTCGACGCGTTGGTCCAGCTCGGCCGGCATCGCGGAACTGTCCAGGCCCAGGGCGCGCAGGAAGCGGCCCAGCGCCTCGGTGGCGTCGAGCGGATGCTTCTCGCCCCCGCGCAGGTCGATGTACAACTGGCCGTCAGGGAACTCGTGCCGGAGCCGATGGGCGATGTGCACGGCCAACGTGGTCTTGCCCACACCACCTTGGCCGGAGACGGCGCTGATGGGCACGGCCGCGCCGGTGGGTGGGACGTGGCGGTGGGCCGAGAGCAGGTTCCGCGTCACCGTGGCCAGTTCCTCGCGCCGCCCGACGAAGTCGGCGTGGTCGGGCGGGAGCTGGCAGATCGTCCTCCGGCGCTCGGCATCGGCCGCCGGCAGGGCATCGGCCAGGATGACGGCCTGCAGGTGCCGCAGCTCCTCGCCGGGCTCGATGCCCAGCTCGTCGACGAGCCGGGCGCGCGCCTGCTGGTAGGCCTCCAGAGCCCGGTGCCGCTGGCCGGCTCGCGCATAAGCGAGCATGAGCAACCGCCACCCGCGTTCGGACAGGGGTTGTTCCGTGAGGAACGGCCGTAGGTCGCCGATCACCTCCGCGTACGAGCCGATGCCCAGCATGGCCTCGGCGCGGTCCAGACGCGTCTCGGCCAGCCGTTCCTCCAGCTCCGCCACCCGGGCGAGCGCCCAGGCGTAGAGCTGGATGCCTTCGGCGGGCCGCCCGCGCCGCAGCTCCAGGGCCCGTTCGAACCGGCGTACGGCGGCGACGAGGTCGCCCTGTTTCGCCTCGGCCCGCGCGCGTCGCGTCTCCCGGTCGAAGATCAGCAGATCGACCTCTTCCGGAGCCGCCTCCAGCAGGTAGCCCGGGCCCTTCGTGAACAGCCGGATGTCGGAGGTGAACGTCTTGCGTATGCGGGCGACGTGGGTCTGCAGATTGGCGACGGCGGAGGCAGGGGGTGTCTCCCACAGTGCGTCGATCAGCCGCTCCCTGGAGACCGGCACGTTGACGTTGAGCAGGAGCACTGTCAGAACCGCGTTCTGTTTGCCTTCGAGCGCGACCTCTCGTCCATCTGCCCGGTGCGCACGGACGGGGCCCAGGATGCCGAAGGTCGCTCCCGCCATGGCCGCGCTCCCCTACTGGGTCGATACCAAGCGTGCGAATGCCGGGATCGTCAAGATCCGCGGGGACATGCTATCGATCGCATCGGCGACATTCCAGCGATACCGGCGGCCGTGGGGGGCGCATCGCGATGGTCAGGTGTGTCAGGCGTCAGGCACCGGGGTCGACGCCATCGCGCCGAGGACGGAGGTGGTCACCCTGCGCACGTGCGCCGTCGACGTCTTCGCCACCGAGCCTCCGGACCTCGCGAACCCCCTGCTCGGCACGCCGGGCATCATCCGTCTCCACACGCGGCAGGGCCCGGCGGTCAGGAACCGTCGAGGCTCGACAGCCCGTTGACCGCGACCTCGATCCCGCGCCGGCCGGCGGCCAGGACGTCCTCGTTGGAGCCGCCCCGCTGCTGGACGACCAGCCCCGCCACGGTCAGCGCGCCCAGGAAGCCGCCGACCGCGGCGCCGGCCGACACAGGATCCAGCTCGGGGTAGACCTCGCACAGGGCCTCGGCCAGCAGAGGCTGCCCCTCGAGCATGAGCGTCATCCCGCGCGCCCGCAGCGCGGGCTCGGTGAACATCAGCCGAGCCCGCAGCGGCGACAGCGAGAAGTCCAGCTCGTCGTCCTCGGCCAGGCTGCCCACCAGGGCCTCGAACATCCGGCTCAGCAACTCCCCCAGGGGCTCTCCCGGTTTCCGCCCGGCGATCACGTCGATCATGACCCGCCAGCGATCCTGGACCTGGAGGAAGATCACATCCTCCTTGCTGGCGAAATACGCGAAGAACGTCCGGGGCGCCACGTCGGCCGCCGCGGCGATCTCGGCGATGGTGGTCTGCTCGAAGCCCTGCTCGCTGAACAGCCGCACCGCGGCCTCCAGCAGCGCACGACGGGTGCGGACCTTCTTGCGTTCGCGATGCCCTTCCACGACGCCACCGTACCGCATGCCCTGTGTTTATGCACAGGTTGCAATTTCGCATCCTGTGCGCTTTTCTGGGAGGCATGGACACCATCGATGCGCTGCCGCTCGAGCGGGAGGACCCGTTCGAGCCGCCTGCCGTACTGAAAGAGCTCCACGGACCGCTGCACCCGATGACCTACGCCGACGGGCGGCCCGGCTGGCTGGTCACCGGCTACGCCGAGGCACGCGCGGTGCTCGACGACCCGCGCTTCAGCAACACCTCGCAGGGGGCCGCGCCGCCGATCAAGGAGCTGACGCCCCCCGAGGGGCTGGCGGATCTGGTGATCCCGCCGGGCTTCTTCATCGCGATGGACGACCCCGAGCACTCGCGCTACCGCAGGCTGCTGACCGGGCACTTCAGCATGCGGAAGATGCGCAGGCTGGAGCCCAGGATCCAGGAGGTCATCGACGACCGGCTCGACGAGATGGCCCGCGCGGGCGCTCCCACGGACCTCGTCCGCGCGTTCGCGCTGCCGATCCCCTCGCTGGTGATCTGCGAGCTGCTCGGCGTGCCGTACGGCGAGCGCGCGCGCTTCCAGGACACCACCGCGCGGGCGATGGACTTCGACAACTCCATCGAACAGCGGGGCGCCGCGGCCGCCGAGCTGATGGCCTACCTCTCCGAGCTGGTCGGGAGCAAGCGGTCCGAACCCGGCGACGACCTGCTCAGCGGGCTGGTCGCCGGTGGCGAACTCGACCACGAGGAGCTCACCGGGGTCGCCACGCTGCTGCTGACCGCCGGGCACGAGACGACCGCGAACATGCTCGGCCTGGGCACGCTCCTGCTGCTGTGCCGCCCCGAGCAGGCCGACCTCGTACGCACCGATCCCGGCGCGGCGGAGAGCGCGGTCGAGGAGCTGATGCGCTACCTCAGCATCATCCACATCGGCCCGATCCGGGTCGCCAGGGCCGACGTGCCGCTCGCCGGGCAGACGATCAAAGCCGGGCAGACCGTGACGATCTGCCTCCCGGTCGTCAACCGGGACGCGACCCGCTTCCCGGACCCCGACCGCTTCGACGTCACCCGCCAGGCCGGGCAGCAACTGGGCTTCGGCCACGGCATCCACCAGTGCCTGGGCCAGCAACTGGCCCGGCTGGAGATGCGGCTGGCCTTCCCGGCGCTGCTGCGCCGCTTTCCCGCGCTGCGGCTGGCCGTACCCGCCGAGGAGGTGCCACTGCGGCAGCGGGCCACCGTCTACGGTGTGGCCGCCCTGCCGGTCACCTGGTAGTGGCGACCACGGGCACGACCTCCACCCGGCCCATGTCGCCGCACCGCATCGCCGGGCCGCGTCCCGGTCGCATCGGCACCGAGCACATCACACCAGAAGGGTGTCAACGATGAAGGTATGTCTGGTCACCGGAGCCTCGTCCGGGATCGGGATGACGACCGCGCTCGACCTGCTGCGCGCGGGCCACGTGGTCTACGGCGCCGCGCGGCGCGTGCACAGGATGGAGGCCGTCCGCGCCGCCGGTGGCCACGCGCTCTCGATGGACGCGCGCTCTCATGAGGACCTCGACCGGGTGGTCGACACCGTCCTCACCCAGCAGGGGCGGATCGACGTCCTGATCAACAACGCCGGTACGGTCCTGCACGGCGCCGTCGAGGACGTGCCGCTGGACCAGGCGCGCGACCAGTTCGAGGTCAACCTCTTCGCGCCGGCCCGGCTCGTCCAGCTCGTCCTGCCGCACATGCGCGCGCGGCGGTCCGGCACGATCGTCAACGTCTCCTCGATCGGCGGCGAGATCGCGCTCCCGCTCGGCGCCTGGTACTACGCCGCCAAGCACGCGCTCGAGGCATTCTCGGACACGCTGCGCATGGAGGTCGGTCCGTTCGGGATCGACGTCGTGATCGTCCAGCCCGGCATCATCAGGACCGAGTTCGAGGACCACACCGCCGCCCAGTTGCGGGAGTACTCCGGCGCCGGGGCCTACGAGGCCATGGCGGAGGCCATGGCCCGGCAAAGCGAGACCGGCCTCAGCGACGGCTCCGACACCGACGTCGTCGCACAGGCCATCCGGCAGGCGATCGAGTCCGATCGGCCGCAGACCCGGTACGCGGTGGGCTGGATGGCGGACAAGCTCCTGGAACTCAACCGGACCCTGCCCGACCGCGAGTTCGACGAACTGGTCACCCGCACGCTCAGATGACCGGGCGCGACGGTTCTTCTGAGGAGTGCGGAAGCGGTCGGCCGGCGGTGAGGCGTCGTAGCGCGGCGTGGCCGGGTGGGCCCCAGGTGGGTTTGCCGCCCGGGCGGCCACGGAGGCCGGCTTCGCCGATGAGGATGGCGCTGAGGGCGCGTCCCGCCGCCCAGCCGCGGGCGCGCCGCAGGGTGGCGGTGTCGGGGGCGGGCCGGTAGGCGGCATGGAAGTGGTCGGTGGCGTCGCCGGGCAGCAGGGTCCACGCGGCGGCGAGGTCGTAGGCGGGGTCGCCGGCGAACAGGTCGCCGAAGTCGATGACGCCGCAGATGGTGCCGTCCGTGGTGAGGACGTTGGCCGGGTGCAGGTCGCCGTGGAGCCAGAGGGGCGGGCCGGCCCAGCCGGGCGCGGCGGTGGCGTCGTCCCATACCGCGCGGACGGCGTCCGGGTCGGGGATCAGCCCCATCTCGGTGGCCTCGGCGAGCTGCCTGGCGAAACCTTCGGAGTAGCCGGCCAGCGGCCCTCCGCGGCCCCGGCCGGTGGGCGCCTGCTCGGGGGCGGGCCGGTGCAGGGCGGTCAGGAAGGCGGCCAGGGCGCCGGCCGCCTGCGCGGGGCGGGTGACGGGGGCCCGGTCGGCGGGCGTGCCCGGCACCCAGGTGGTGACGAGCCAAGGTCGCGGGAACCGTGGGGAGGGCCGGCCGAGGCGCTGCGGGACGGGGACCGGCAGCGGGAGGCGCGGGGCCAGCGCGGGCAGCCAGGTGTGCTCCTTGCGCAGCAGCTCGTCCGCGGACTCCGTCGCCCAGGGCAGGCGGACGGCGAGGTCGTCGCCGAGCCGCCACAGTTGGTTGTCCCAGCCCCGTGCGCCGAGTCGCACCGGCTGGTCGGCCAGGTCGGGGTGCTGGTCACGCAGCAGGTCCCGCACCAGCTCCGCGGTGATCTCGATCTCGGTGTGCGTCATGCGCGACAACAGTAGCCGGATGGCGGCCGGCCCGTTCCGGCCTCACCCCGGGCCGCCGCCGAAGCTGATCTCGTTGCCTTCCGCGTCCCGGTAGGTCACCTTGGTCACCCCGCCTTCGTACGTCTCGCGCCTGGCGGGCTCGATGCCCCGCCGGGCGATCTCGGCGACCCGGTCGTCCAGGTCGCCGACGAAGGACATCACCAGGGCGTTTCCCGCCCGTTCCGGCTCCTGCACGATGTAGACGTACCGGTGCTCGGCCACCTCCCAGACCGCCTCGACGTCGTTCGGCAGGAACGAGGGCGGCCTGCCGAAGAGCCGCTCGTACCATGGCAACGCCGCGGCGTAGTCGGCGACGGGGATGCCGGCGAACAGATCCAGGGCCATGTCGTCCTCCATGTCGTCCTCCACGCGTAGCCGATGTGACGCCGGTACCGACTCCGGTGGCGCCGGAAACTCATCGGCGACCCGGACCGCTCACCGTAGCCGAGTGGCTGCCCGGGTCGCCCGCCGCGCGTCCGTTCACCAGTTGTAGATGCGTACCACCTCGGTGTTCGACCTGCCGGCGTTGACGAGGAAGCCCGGGCCGCCGCCGTAGGAGCCGACGTACGTGCCGTTGCCCCACGCGACCGCGCCCTCCCCGGTGGAGACGAAGTCGAAGGGACCCGCCAGATCCTGTTCGGCGGTCCTGGCGTTCGACACCTGGATCCCTCCCCCGAGACCGACGCCGGCGCCGAAGCTGCCCCTGGGGGTCGCGTCGGTGGCCTCCCAGAAGATGCCCTTCTTGTCCATGCCGACGCAGTGCTCGACGCTGGCGTTGCCGACGAGGGCGACTCCCCAGTTCACGCACCCGGCGACCGTGCCCCTGCCGACCTTCTGCATGATCACGCAGCCCATGCCGGCCCACCACGGGCAGTCGCCCTCCTCTTTCTTGCCGGGCTTGTCCGCGGGTTGCCGGTCCAGGTCGATCACCACGACCTCGGCCGCCTCCTCCCGCCTGCGCTCACAGGCGTTCGCCGAGCCGCACGCCGGCCCGCGCCGGCTGATCCGGTGGTCGCAGGCGCTGGCCGAACCGCAGGTCGACCTGGGCCGCTCCCGGTGGATGCGGCGCTCGCAGGCGTTCGCGGAGCCGCACGTGGGCTTCTTGACCTGGCTCGGCGGGTTCGGCTTGAGCGTGCCGCCGTTGCAGTCGCCCGGGTTGCGCCGGCAGTAGTCGCGCTCGTCGGGGTCGAACAGGCCGGTCGGGTCGCTGCGGGTGACGGGGGCGTTGTGCGCGTACGCGTACCCGTTGATCTGCAGCGGGTCGCCCTCGTCGGTGACGGGGTCGTCGGACAGGAACCGGCCCGTCGCCGGGTCGTACTCGCGCGCCCCCAGATGCGTGGTCCCGGTGCCGTCCACCGTGCCGCCGAGGAAGCCCCGCTCGTTGGGCCAGGTGACGGGCGCGCCGCGCAGCGCGCCGAAGGGGGTCTGGCGGCGGACGGTGATCGCCTGGGTGGTGGCGGTGACCGCCGCCTGCGCGGTGGCCTGCCGGTCGCCGGCGAGCCAGGTCAGGCCGCTCGCGGGGGCGCGCGAGCCGACGATCTCCCCGGCGTGCGCGTAGTAGCGGGTGGCGGCCTTGACGTCGCCGCCGGTCAGGCGCAGGTCCTGTCCGGGCAGGTAGAGCGTCCTGCCGCCGGGGTCGCGGCGCAGCAGCCGCTGCCCGCCCGCGTCGTAGACGTACTCGGTGGTGCCGGTGGCGTCCTTGCTGGTGGCAAGGTGGCTCTCGGCGTCCCAGGTCAGCGTGCGCGTGCCGGCCGCGGCCGGCTGGGTGGTCGTGTTGCCGGTCGCGTCGTAGCCGTACGTGCCGGTGGTGGCGGTGCCGGTCGGCGGGCGGGTGGTCAGCGACCGCAGGGTGTGCGGCCGGTCGGAGTCCGCGCCGCTCGGCGGGTAGGCGTAGGTCTGTGTGGTGTCCCCGGCGGCGGCGTGGGAGACGGCGGTGAGCCGGTTACCGGTCCTGGGGTCGTGGGTGAAGCTCTGCCAGTACGGCGCGGGCCCGCCGAGCGCGGAGACGGAACGGCCCGCCGCGCAGTCGCCCGCCGCGGGCGTCCACGCCTCGGTGAGCTGGCGCAGGTGGTCGTAGGCGAAGCACTGGGTGTCGCCGGCGGCGGCGTCGGCCAGCCTGGTGACGTTGCCCATCGGGTCGTAGGAGTAGCGCCAGTCGGACACCAGCGACGGCGCGGTCTCGCGGGTGGTGCGGATGCTCGCCAGGCGGCGCGTCCCCTCCTCGTAGTAGCGGCCGGTGTCCAGGATCTTGCCCGAGTCGTGGCGGCGGCCGACCACGGCGGGCTCGCCGTAACGGGTGTACTGCGTGCCGTCCACGAGGGAGACGTCCTCGCCGTCGCCGGACAGGTTCGTACGCAGGGTGACGGGCAGGCCGAGCGCGTTGTAGCCGATGGTGAGCCGCTCCGCGGGAAGCCCGCCGGCGGCGGGCAGCGTGGTGCTCGCCGGGGATCCGTCGGGCCGGTAGGTGTACCTGTACGTGTAGGTGCCCGCCAGCCCGCCCTCCGCGCCGGGGACGGTGATGGCCCGCCCGGTGGGGCGGTACTCGTCGTCGTACCCGGTGACCTCGTCGGTGTAGGCGGCGCCCGCCTCGTGGCGGATCGCGGCGTCCGGCTGCCCCTTGGCCAGCGAGTCGTACGTCCACTCGGCCCGCTTGGCCCCGGCCGGTCCGTCGTCGCGGACGGTGGTCCTGCGGCCCAGGAGGTCGTAGGTGTAGGCGACGACCTCGCCGCGGGCGTCGGTCTGCGAGATCACGTCACCCGCGTCGTCGTGGACGGTGGTGGTCCGGCCCTTGTCCGGGTCGTCGGTCATGGTCTGACGGCCGCGCAGGTCGTAGCCGCGCTCCCAGCGGTTGCCCGCGGGGTCGATGACGGCCGTGAGCCGGCCCTTGCGGTCGTAGGTGTAGGTCGTGGTGTCGAACGCGCCGGTCGGCGTCGCGGCCCGGTACTGGCGCAGCGCCACCGTGTGGCCCTGCGCGTCGGTGACCGTGGAGGTGGCGGTGCCGCCCGCCGGCGGCGTGGTGTCCACCCGGTCACCGGCGTACGCGGTCGTGGTCCGCCACTTCTCGGCCGACTTGGCGTAGGTGATCTCGGCCGTCACGCGGCTCGCCCCGTCGTAGACGGTACGGGTCCAGGACGGGATCTGCGCGTCGGGCAGCGGCAGGAACAGGTTCGTCGCCGGGGCTCCGTCCGTGACGTAGTCGTCGTTGACCCGCACCACCCTGCCCGCGGTGTCGTACAGGGTGTCGGTGAGGATCTTGCCTCCGCCCGAGCCGGCCTCGGGACGCTGGGTCTGCCGGTGGCGCAGCAGCCCGTCGAACAGCTCGTACGAGGTCGTGTAGGCGCCCGAGGCGTTGACCGTGGAGGTGGTCACCACGCCGGGACCGTTGTCGCGGACCTGGTAGGCGTAGGTGGTGGAGGCCGGGTCGCCGCCGGCCTTGTCGCGGCCGGGCCGCCACACCGCGGTGAGCCTGCCGAGGCCGTCGTAGGTCAGGTCGGTGCGGCGCCCGTTGGGGTCGACGGCCGAGGTGCGCGTCCCCCACGCCGGGTCCAGGGTCGTGGCGGTGACCCAGCCGAGCCCGTTCGTCTCCGTCGTGGCGGTGACCGGACCGCCGGTGGCCGGGGTGTAGGCGGTGGTGGTCGTGTTGCCTCGGACGTCCGTGCCGGTCAGCGGCCGTCCGTGCGTGTCGTGGGTGGCCGTGGAGGTGGTGACGTACTGGGGTGTCCCACCGCTGTGGGCCTTGAGCTCCTCGGTCGCGCTGACCGCGCCCTTCACCGGCGCGGTCAGGCGGTCCTGCTGGTCGTAGCGGGTGTACCCGTCGGAGATGACGTCGTCCTCGCCCATGCCGCCTGCGGCCACGGCGGCGCAGCCGGCGGCGAACTCCTGGCCGCGCTGCACGTAGGACACCAGCCAGGCCGTGGTGTTGCGCGGCGCGTACGTCGTCAGCGTGCACCGCTCGTCCCCGTCGGAGGCCAGGTCGCCCAGGTCCTCCTCCTTGACCGCCATGCCCAGCGCGTCGAACGAGGTCCTGGTGCCGGTGCGCCGCCATCCCCGGCCGCCGTCGAGCGCCGCGCGGGCGTTCTCGGCCTGGACGCCGGTGAAGCGGGCGTGCACCGTTGAGCCGTCGATGGTCCGCGTGGCCGTGGGCGCCGACTGCCAGGGGTCCTTGATCACCGCCTCCGTCACCGCGCCGCCCGGCCCGTTGTGGGTGAGCTCCTCGCGCGGCATGCCCGCGTAGGCGTCCAGGTCGGCGACGGCCGCCCCCTCGGAGGCCTGCACCGACACCGTACGGGTGCCGGACGGCAGCCTGTCGCCGTGCATGCCCCGGAAGTACAGGGTCTCGGTGCGGGTCTGCTCGCCCGGGTCGCCCTTCGTCACCCGCACCCTGGAGTAGCCGCGCCACACCGACCAGGTCTTGTACCTGTCCTCGATCAGCCCGTCGTCGTCGGTGTAGTGCCAGGCCGGGGCGCCCACGTACTCGTAGGAGGTGATCGAGCGCGGCGAGCGCCCGTTCGAGGGCAGCGCCAGGTCCGTCTCGGTGACCGTGGTCACCACGTACTTGTGGAAGTAGTCGAGGATCGGGGCGGTGGCGCCCTGCGGCGTCCAGCGCGCCGGGTAGCAGCGCAGCCCGTTCGACTCCGGCGCCGACGGCATGCGCGAGCCGCGCACGCAGTTCTGCGGCGAGTAGGTGACGTCGACGCTGCCGCCGGTCTCGGTGTCGATGTGGGCGACGCGCCACCAGTTCATCGCGGGGTGGCCCTCGGTGGCGTCCACCCGGTTGGGGAGCTGCGTGCCGACGAAGCCGACGTCGGGCACGCTGGCGCCGCCGCCGCTGTGACCGATCCGGTCCAGCCAGAGCCCGGCCCTGGTGCCGTCGCCCGGGTCGGGGAAGGAGTGGGTGAGCGTCCAGGACTCCACGTCCCGGTAGGCGGTGCCGGTCCGCACCCTGGTCGTGACCTTGGCCAGCCGCTTGGCGGTCCAGAACGTGGGCGAGCCGACGTAGCACGGGCTCGCCTTGCACTCCTGGTCCCAGGGCGTGTCCGGCCAGTGCGCGGCGTCGCGGGCCGAGCAGCCCGACAGGCACCGGTCCGCCGTGGTCACGGCCACCTGCATGGGCGCGGTGCCGTACGCGGTGTCGGAGCGGGTGCCGTAGTCGATCCTGGTCAGGTGGCCGCCGCGCACGTACGCGCTCAGCGCGGTGGGCGTGGCGTTGGCGGCGTAGGCGTTGGTCTCCTTGGCGTACCAGTACGACATGGTGTTGCCGAAGGGGTCCACCACGTGGTCGAGGTTCCAGCGCCACGCCTGCGCGCACGAGGACGCGGCGAATCCGGCGGCGTGGCACGGCTCGCCGGCGTGGTTGCCGTGCACCGGGACCGTCCAGGCCGCCGCCGTCTCCGCCTTGCCGCTGCTCCAGCCGGGCAGCCGGTTGCGGCCGAACCAGTACTGGGTCCCGTCCGGCGTGGTGACCACCCAGTGCTCTCCGCGGTCTTCGTCGCCGCCGCCGTCGCCGTTGGCCGCGCCCGTACGGTGTTCGACGCGCGAGCCGTCCTCCGAGCGGGCGTGCCAGGTGCCGTCTGCGGCCTTGAGCAGCTCCGTCGAGGAGCCGTTCAGCGACAGGACGGCGTTGTCGCGCGCCCAGCACAGGTCGCCGGTCCTGGCCGTGTTGTTCGCGCCCGTCCCCATGTCGGCGGCGCACGGCTGGTAGCGCCGCTCGACGAACCCCGGCGCCCAGTCGAAGCCCTCGCCCGCCCACGACGGCTGGTTGTTGGAGGCGGGCATGCGGCCGTCCACGGAGGCCGACGAGTAGCCCAGCTCGATCCGCGGCGCCGGGCCGCCCAGGGACGGCGGGGTGCGCATCGGATAGGACCAGGAGAACGAGCCGGAGTTGCCGCCCGCCGACCACGCCCAGGACGGCTGCAGCGAGGTCGCCGCGTAGTCGCCCGCCGGTCCGGACGGCTCGGCGGCCAGCGCGAGCAGGGTGCCCGCCTGGCCCAGCGGCTCGTCGAGCGCGGCGGACACGGTGCCCGCCGCGGGATCGTTGTCGGTGGCGAGCGTGCGCGTGCGGCAGCCCTCGCACTGCGGCAGGGCCAGGACGCGCAGCCTGGACGCCCAGTCGGCGCCGTAGGCATGGCGGAAGCCGGAGTAGTCGACCGTGAGGCGGACCTTGCCGGTGTCCGGCGCCCCGGACACGCGCAGCAGCAAGCCGTTGCCGCCCTCGGCGCGGCCCATCAGCTCGACCCGGACCGGCTGGGCGCCCGCGGAGGCGGCCACCCACACGGGCAGGTCGCCCGCCCGCTGCCCCTGGCCGGCGGTGGGGACCGCGTCGGCGGTGGCCGCCTTCGGCCAGACCGCCTCGGCCGCGGTGAACGGCCTCCCCGTCGCCCTGCGGTGGTCACCGCTGGTCAGGGGCACGGCCGCCACCGGCACCGACGGGTCGTCCTGGGGGCGCAGCCGCTCGTACGCGGCACTCGACGCGGCGGCGGGCGGCACCGACAGCAGTTGCGCCAGTAGGACGAGCCCCGTACCCAGCGCCATGACCCGCTGGCCGACGCGTACGGCATGAACGGACAACATCACGCGCACCTCATGTCTCAGGGAGTTCGCAAGCAGGGAGTTCGCAAGCAGGGAGTTCGCAAGCAGGGGGTTCGGGGCCGTGGGTCCGGAGTCCGGAGGGCTCAGGGCTCGGCCAGCCTGGCGATCTGGGCCGGGGACAGGATCCCCGCGTACACGCGCACGTCGTCGAGCGCGCCGTTCCAGCGGTCGGAGATGTTCGCCACGCCGTCGGTGCCGGCGTACAGGCCGCGCCCGAGCGTCAGCGGCCCGGCCGCGTTCCAGTACATCCGCACGGGCGCGACGGCGTCGGCCACGCCGTCCACGGCGTTGACGTACAGCCGCAGCTCCCCCGTGGTCGCGTCGTGCACCCCCACCAGGTGGACCCATTCGCCGACGTCCTCGGGGAGCGCGGCGGCGCCCGCGGTCTGCCACGAGCCCTGGTCGGGCGCGCCCTCGAAGGAGTCGGCGGTCTTCACCGCCAGCCGCCAGCGCGGCGGCGACTTGCCGCTGTAGCCGAGGTAGAAGCCGCTGACCTTGGCGCCGTCCTGACCGACGGCGTTGACGTTCCAGGTCACGGCCTGGTCGAGCCGGACCCAGGCGGCGACGCTGTAGGACTGGTCGGTGCGGATCGCGGGGCCGCCGGTGACCAGCCAGCCGGAGCCGTTCAGCAGGGCGGCCCCGGGGTCGGTCTCCTGCCGGTGGTCGGCGTCCCAGGTCGTGGCCGGCGTCGCGGTGGCGTCGCGGCCGTACGGGCCGCCGTCCGACCCGTCGCCGTCCAGGGACCAGCGGCCCACCGGTGTGGCGGCCATCGGGGCGGCCTCCGCTGCTGCCACGACCCGGTCCCAGACGCGTACGTCGGAGATCTCGCCCGACCAGTAGTTCTGCCGCACGTCCGCGGCCAGGGCGCGGCCGATCGCCAGCGGGCCCGTCGCGTTCCAGGGCTGCGGCCGGGCGGTGCTGCCGTTGTGCACGCCGTTGACGTACAGGTGGATCAGCCCGGACTGCGCGTCGTAGACGCCCAGCAGATGCGTCCAGACGTTCGGCACGACGACGGCCGTGGAGATCACCTTGTCGGTCGTCGCCGGCGCGGTGTCGGTCCTGTGGGTCGCGAACGTCCACCTGCTGCCGTTCTTCTGCAGGAAGAACGGGCTGGTGTGGGCGCCCTCCTGGCTGACCGCCGTCTGGAAGGTGGGGGCGGCGTCGGCCAGCCGCACCCAGGCGGCCACGCTGAAGCTCTTCGCGGTGTTCAGCACCGGCGTCCGGGTGATCGCGTACGATCCCGCGCCGTCGAAGCGGGCCGCCGTGGGCGCCGTGGCGGCCGGGCCGTCCAGCAGCCGCCCCGGCACTCCGGTCACCACCGCGCTCGGCGCCGCGTCGTGGAGGTCGCCGCGCTCGTTGCGGTCGGCCAGCGTCGTCGCGCCCGCGGGCTCGTCGAGCCGCCAGCTCCCGGCGGGCGCCGTGGCCGAGCCGACGTTGAACGTGTACGCCGCCAGCGGCCCGAGGTGTCCGGCCCGGTCCACGGCGACCGCGTACAGGGTGATCTGCCCGCCGGAGGTGGGATCGTCCTGCTTGGGGGGCGGCGGCGTGAGCTGGAGCGTGACCGGCGCGCCGACGGCCGGCGCCGTCACGGCCGTGGTGGGCGGGTCCTCCCAGCCCCACCGGTAGCCGGTGACGTCGGGATCCTTGGCCGGGTCGGCCACGGCGAGGGTGAACGGCGCGGTGAGCCCGACCGAACCGTAGAACTGGTCGAGGTCGTCCCCGTACACCGGTGAGGTGACCTTCGGCTCGAGTTGCGGGCCGGCGGTGTCCACCTCGAACTCGCAGTAGCCCGACCACGCCGACGCGTCCGTGCCCGAGGAGCCGCTGTAGGACCACGGGTCGAGGGTCTGCGCGCGCCAGCGGTAGACGCCCCCGCTCACCAGTCCCGAGCCGATCCGTACCTGGCCGGTGGCGCCGGGACGCAGGCTCGACTGCGTCCCGGACCCGAGCGCCGACCAGGTGCCCGAGGTCAGGCGCTCCCAGGCGAAGGAGGCCCGCAGGTCCGTTTCGGCGGTGTCGGCGTCGGCGACGACGCCGCGCAGGGTCGGCGTCGCCGTCGACAGCACGGGCCGCCCGGTCCCCGACGCGCAGCCGCGCCCGTCGGTGCTCAGGCCGGTCGGCACCCCCGGCCTGGAGTTGTAGACGACCACGAGCCTGCTGGAGCCCGGCGCGAACTTCTTCCACCAGGACTCGACGCCCTCGTCGGTACCGTCGGACTGGCGGGCCGACAGGACCAGCGTGTACTCCGTCCAGTTGGCGGTGGCGCCGGCCTGCACGTCGGCGGTGAGCCCGTTGCCGAACTCCATCGGCATGTCCGGCTGCGGGTCGCCGGAGCAACTCCCGCTGCCCTTGTGGGCGTGACCGCTGCGCTGGTCGAGCCACTTGGACAGCGCCGACCCCGGCCACGCCGCCCGTCCCGCCGCCTGGCCCGTGCCCCGGTACAGGTTGACCGGGGTCGCGCCGCACGACCACGAGTGCGTCAGCGTGATCCCGAACGTCGCCCTGATCACGTGCTTGCCCCGGATGCCGGAGACGTCGAAGGCGAAGGAGGAGCGGTACAGGGCGCCGCTGTCGGGGCTTCTGCCGACCCGGGCCGCGCTGTTGTCGTTGTTCTCGTTGGCGCTGTTGGCGAAGCCCCAGCGCTTGTTGCCCTTGGCGTAGGAGGGGTCGATGTAGACCGGGTAGACCGTGCCGGGGCCGTTCAGGAGGTCCTCGTCGGGCTTCAGCTCCAGCGCCGCCGGCGACACGGCCAGCCCGAGGCGGGCGCGCCGGGCGCCCTCGCCCGGCTGGACGGACGTCGAACCGGCGTCCTCACCGGGTCGCGTCGTCCGGGCGTGCTCACCTGATCGGCCGGAGTCCCACATGAGGGGCTCTCCCGCGCTCAGCGCCACCGGGCCAACGGGCCGGGACGCCTCGATCCCGCCCCCTGCCGCGCGCGGAACGAGATCGCCCGACACACCGAACCGGATCGCGCGCAGCGCCGGGTCGGCGGCGGCCTCGCGGTCCTTGACCACCAGCACATGGGCGAACCCGCCGGCCGTGGCGCGCGCCTCCAGGTCCACGCCGGGCCGCACGTCCCGGTAGACCGCCGTGTCGCCCCTCAGCACCGGCGCGGGGAGCGTCCCGGGCCACGAGAGCGCGAACGTGCCCTCCTCCGTCGCGAACACCGCGAACGGGCCGTCCCCGCCCGCCGAGAAGCGGACGTCCGCCGCCGCCGCCGGCCGGACCGCGTTTCCTTGCCGCCGCAGCGTGGTGTCCGGCTCCGCCCAGGCGCCGGACGGGAGCCGCACCCGCACCGGCTCCGCGTACTGCTCCAGGGTGCGGGTGCCGTCCGGGTTGACCAGCGTCCTCGACCGGTCGGTGCGCTGGGACGGCAACTCGACCGGCGCGTTCGAGGCGCGTGCCGAGACGAGCGCGGCCTTCTCCTCCGGCGGCGCCCCCGCCGCCTCGCTCATCGTGCCGGCCGGGCGCGCGGCCACGAGGGCGGCGCAGGCCAACGACGTGGCCATGACGATCGCGAGCCGCCTCGGCCACCCGGCCGCGGATAAACCGTTCATTGCCGTCGCTCCATTCCCCTGACGCGAACAGCTATTCATCTCAGTTGATGAAGACGGCGTCACGGTAAACCGAAACGGAGCATCCCGTCAACTAGTGACAGGAAAACCTGCTGGGCTCACTCATTTCAGTTGATCGGCACGGCCGCTCACGGCGACAGCGGCCGGCAGACGCTCGAGTTCATCACCGCCCTGTACAAGTCGGCGTTCACCGACACCCTGGTCCGCGCGGGCGACATCGGCCCCGGCGACCCCTACTACACCGAGCTGCACGGCGGCGCCCCGGGCTGGGCGCCCGCCAGGAAGGACCACGCATGACCCTGGCACTGACCCACGCCCACGGCGACCGCGTCACCGTCGCGTACGAGGCGACCGGGACAGAGCTGTTCGCCTACGTCTACCGGCCCGAAGCCGCATGGGAGGCGCCCAAGCCCTACCTGCACCCGATCCGGACCCTGTCCGGCGGCCTCGTCACCGACTACCGCCCCAACGACCACCGCTGGCACAAGGGACTGCAGTTGACGGCCTCCCACCTGTCGGGCCAGAACCTGTGGGGCGGCAACACCTACGTGCACGGCGAGGGATATCTGGCACTGCCGGAGAAGGTCGGCTCGATGGCCCACGTCGCCTTCGACGAGGTCCACGCGGCGGGCGACCGCGCCGTCATCGCCGAGCGCCTGACCTGGCACCCGTACGAGGGCGAGCCGTGGGCCGAGGAGGAGCGCCGCGTCGAGGTGTGCGACGTCGACCTGATGGGCAGCCAGGCTTGCTGGCTGGCGTACGTCGGTGAGCACGACGGGCGCGACGGCCACGCCACGCTCGTCTTCGAACACGCCCCGGCCAACGACCACGCGGGCGAGAAGGGCGCGCACCCGGCGCACTGGTTCGTGCGCAGCGACCCGTTCGCCGCGGTCGCCCCGTCCTGGGCGTTCCACGAGGAGCTGGTCCTCGCCCCCGGCGACACGCTCACCCGCGGCCACCGCATCCTCGTCGCCGACGGCGCCTGGGACCGTGAGCGGGTCGCCGCGCACGTGGCGGGGCGCGCATGGTGAGCGCGACGTACGACGGGTTCCCGGCGGCGGTCGGCGTGTCCCGGCTGCGCGTGTACGACTGGCCCACCGTCGACGGCCGGCCCGGCGGCGGCACCCCGCACCTGCACCTCACGTGCAGCGAGGGGTACATGGTGACGGCTGGCCGGGGAACCGTGCAGACCCTCACCGCCTCAGGCCACCAGGAGACGCCCCTGGAACCGGGTGTCGTGGCGTGGTTCACGCCCGGCACGATCCACCGCCTGACCAGCGACGGCGACCTGGCGACCCACCGCTTCCTGGAGCTGCGTGAGGCCACCGAAAGCGGCGACCCGGAACCACTGGCCGCCTTCCACCGGGCGGCGGCCGAGCTGGTGCGGTCCCGGCTGGACGCGTGGGAGCGGCGCTGGCGCGACGGCGCGCACGCCGCCGCGACGGCGACACAGGCCCAGTTCGGCGCTCTGCGCGACCGTGAGGAGCGGTATCTGGCCGAGGCCCGGGTCGCCGCGACCGGTCCCGGCGCACGCGGACGCTCCGGCATGTGCGGCCGTCTGGACGTCTACCCGGACCTCTGACGGCGCGCCCGTCATCGCGCGCCCGTCATCACGCGCCCGTCATCGCGCACCCGTCCTTCTGCGCCGCTCCCATCCCTGGAAGGCTGTCATGCCCGATCCCCGAAGTGGCCGGCGCCGGCTCCCGTGCCGCCGGGCCGTCCTGGCCGCGGCCACCGCCGGTCTCACCATCGCCTCGGCGTCCACCCTCTCCGCCTGCTCCGCCGCGGACGGCGGAACCTCCACCGGAGTCACCCTCACCTTCTCCTGGTGGGGCAACGACGACCGTGCCGCGCGCACCGAGCAGGCCGTGCGGCTCTTCGAGAAGGAACATCCCGGTGTCACCGTCCGCACGTCGAACGCGGACTTCGGCTCGTACCTGCAGAAGCTGGCCACGCAGGCCGCGGGCGGCGGCATCCCGGACGTGGCCCAGCTCGACTACCGGCAGGTCTCCCCGTACGCGGGCGGCGGCTTTTTCGCTGCTGTTCATCGTCGCTCTCCGAAGGACATGTGCCCATGGGATCTCCAGTATGTCGAGTCCTGAACATATCGATCGATCGATATGTTCAGCGATGAATGGCGGCGGCCGGGAGTTCGAACCACGCGGACTTGCTCGCCGAGCCGACGTCACTGCCCCAGCAGCAGGCGAGCGCGTCGAGCAGTCGCAGCCCGTAGCCGCCCTCGTCGTGTCCGGGCCGGGCCGGCAGCAGGGGGCGGCGGGATGCCGGTCCTCGACCTCGCAGCGCAGGAACCCGTCGACCAGCCAAACGGTGAGTCGCACCGGTCCGGGCGCGTGGCGTACGGCATTGGTGATCAGCTCGCTGACCAGGAGTTCGGCGTCTTCGGCGAGGTCGCGCAGGCTCGCGTCGGCCAGTTGTGCCCGCAGGAGCGAGCGGGCCACGGGCACGGAGACGACGTCGTCCGGCAACGTCCAGGACACCGCCCCCACGTGGTCCGTCCGGACGGGCGTGGCGTTCGCGGGATCCGTGGCACTCATGCCGGGCCTCGATCGGGTTCGAAGTGACAGGCCCTGATGGCGGCGCATACGCATGATCGCGCCCTTTCTGTGGCGGACAGTGGATTCACCTATAAACATATCGATCGTTCGATATATTCTCCAACAAAGGGAATCGAGATCTTTGATAGGTGAACTCTTCCCCCGGAACCGGCGGGCTCCGGGGGAAGGCGGGTCATGCTCTCGGTGTGCCGTACGCACTGACCTCTGTGAGGTGGAACGACAAGTTCGCGCTGTTGTACGTGCCGACCACCCGGACGTGGCGGGCCCTGGCCTCCATGGTCAGCGTGTCCCCGGCGTCGGTCGCGGCCCGGGTGCCCCGCCGTCCGCCGAGGGTGTACCAGGTGACGCCGTCGAGACTCCCCTCCAGCCGGTACTCGTAGTAGCGCTCACCCCCGACGTAGTTGCGTACGGTGACGCGTGAGAGGTCGTTGACCGCCCCCAGGTCGACCTGCCACCAGGTGGTGTCCCAGTCCATCTGGCCGGCGAAGTACGGCGAGTTGTCCCGGTCGCCGTCGTTGGCGTGTTCGGGGTTCCGGTTCGGTTCCCAGCTCAGCGCCTTGACCGGTCTGCGGAGGCTGCGCAGTGTGTCCCCCGCGCTGTCGCGTGCGGTCGACGGGGCCGACACGGGGTCGGTCAGCGTCGCGATCGCCTCCTGACCGGTGTGGCGGTTGGCCGCGCTGACGAACAGGCCCACGTCGAGCGTGGCCTCCGCGCCCGGGACACGGGCCGATCCGACCAGCGACCAGTTCTTGCCGTCGCTGCTGCAGGAGCCGGTGAGCCGGTCGCCGGACTTGCCGATGCGCACCCGTACGGGTGGTGCGAACCCGCCCACCTCGGTGTAGGAGTCGAGCTGCCCGTCGCTGTCCGAATCCCAGCTGAAGACACAGCCGCGGCCGGGGGTGACGGCGATGTTCGCGTAGCCGGTGGACCCGGCGGCGGCCAGGTTGTCGCTCACCACCAGCCCGGTCCTGGTCCAGTCCGCCGCGCCGTCCTGCCGCAGCACCGTGCTCGTGAGCTGCCGTCCGCCGGCCAGGGCGTCCTTGCGGTAGGCCGTGGCCAGTTCGTTGGTCGCCCGCCACAGGTCCGCGCCGCCCGCCGCGATCGCGATCCCGCCGCTGACGGGGGCGAACTCGGCCTGCGTGCTGGCCATGGTCCGGTACGACGCGGGCGCGGCTCCGGCGACCAGCAGGTGGGTGGAGGCCCTGTCCTGCTGGGCGTCGATGCCGGATCCCCAGGAGGCGGTGGCGTTCAGCGCCGGGGTGTGGCCCGGGGTCGCGCCGGCGGGTACGGTCACCGTCCAGGTCGTGCTGAAGGTGCCGCCCGGGACCACCTGGTCGGCCCCGGTCGGGGCGGTCGGCCGCACCTGGTATCCGTCCGGGGCGTCGAGCCGGAGTACGACGTCGTCGGCGGGTCGCAGCCTGTTGTCGTTGGCGAAGGCGGCGGTGACCCGCACCGTGCCGCCCGGCTTGACGCCCTTGCGGTCGGCTCCGACGCTCACCGAGCCGTACGGCAGCCCGGCCACCTGGCTCGCCTCGACGTGGGCGTCGCCGCTGGGCTCGGCGGCCAGCTTGGTGCCGGCTCTGGCCCAGTCCTGGGCGACGGCCTGCCAGTCGATCGGATCGGGATACTCCTTGCCCGAGCGCAGCGCGGTCTTCAGGCTGTCGAAGAACAGTTTCCACCGCTTGGCGTAGTACTGCCCGACGAGGCCGTTCATCTCCCTGCGCGCGTAGTCCTGCAGATCGGTGCCGGTGGCCCAGAGCGTGACCAGCGACTTCAGGTTGTAGTCCAGGGTCGCCGCCTCGGCCGGCGTGGCGGCCTGCCGGTGGGCCTCGGCCTGCCAGGCTCCGAGCAGGAAGTTCTCGTCGGTGCCGAGCAGCCGGTCGAGCAGCCGCGTCCAGTCCAGCCATTGGCCGGTGAGGCGCTCGAACCGTTGGAGATCCTTGGTGCGGTACGCCGCGCGGATCCTGGGCAGCAGCAGCCGGCTGCGGTTGGCCAGCACCTGCCGGGCAACGTCGACCAGGTCGTAGCGGTAGGCGCCGGAACCGCGCAGGCCCTGGTCCACCTGGAGCAACTCGTCGAGCGCCGCGTCGAAGGCGGCGGGGTCGTACGGGAGCGGGTAGCCGGTGTTCGACAGGCCGGGCTCGTCGTCGTACAGGCCGGTCACGTGCCGGCTGTCGGCGCCGGCGGGCCAGCTGTAGACGGTGTCGAGGAGAATGCGCCATGCCGCCTTGGCGTGCGGGTCCTCGCCGCCGTACCGGGCGGTGGCGTAGTCGTCGAACCACGTGCGCATCTCGGCCGGGCCGTCCCGCCACGGCATGTCGGCGAAGAACGCGACCGCGGCCGGGTTGTTGTCGATGGCCTCGGGCATCAGCGCGATGCCGTTCATCGCCGTGCCGGGCTTGCCGCGCCAGGCGTGGAACTTCTCGTTCCACACCGTCAGCCTGGCGCCGAGGTTGAAGTGCCCGCCGAAGTTCCAGATGGTGCCGAACGCGTACCCGGTGCCGAGGAAGTCCTTGTCCCGGTCGGTGATGCCGGGCTCCTCACTGATGCCGTCGACGATGAACATCTTGCTGCGGTCGATGGCCTGGAGCGTCGCCGGCAGCGGGTTCTTCTGCCAGCCCAGGATCGCCCAGAGCGCCTGAGGGTGGGCGGTGTTCAAGGCCCGCTGCACCGCCTGTGAGGCCTTCGCGACGTCGACCGTCCCGGCCGTGCCGCCCTCGTGCAGCAGGTCCATCTTGTACATCGTGCTGGAGCCGAACAGCTCGGCCTGCACCTGGTAGAACTTCGCCGCCACCCGCGCGAACAGGGGGTTCGTCGGGTCGAGCCAGTGGGGGCGCTCCAGCCTGTTCCAGGTGCCCTGCGGGACCGTGTTGGCCGTCGGGTTGCGGGACGTGAAGTCCGTCGGCACGGTGCCGAAGTAGCCGGGCAGCACCGGGACCATGCCCAGCGAACGCAGGCGGTCGGTCATCTTGCGGCCGAGCTCGGCCCGCTGGTCGATGAGCTGCTGGGAGATCGGGCCGTCGGTGCAGCACATGTTCTGCAGCAGCCACCAGGCCTGGTGGCCCGGCTGCGGAATCCACGCGCGCATGTCCTGCTCCGAGTAGCCGAACTGCGTGAACGTACGCTGGTAGACCGCCTCCTGGCCCTCGTAGACGAGCACCTCGTTGATACCGCGCAGCGCCAGGACGTCGATCCGCCGCTGCCACTCCTCCCAGCTCAGGTAGGGCCCCGCGTAGCCCTGGTTGGTGTCGTTGAGCGCGAAGCGGTGATCGACCGAGGAGTCCTTGGCGATGGGCGCCGCGGGCAGCGGGAGCCGCTCCGGCAGCCCGATCTGGGAGCCGTTGATCGCGACGTCGGCGTGTGCCACGTGGCGCAGGTAGTATCCGAAGCCGGTCAGTTGCACGGCGGGCGTCGTACCGGCGACGACGATGCGGCCGTTCTCGGCCGTCACCTCGAACCGGTCCTGGCCCGTGCCCTTGTCGATCGTGCGCAGGGTGACCTGCTCGGCGCGCGACGTTCCGATCAACCGTTCAAGGGCCTGCGCGGCCGGGCCGTCGAGCGGGGCGGGCACCGACGGCGACGGCGACGGCGAGGGTGTGCCGGCCGCCGCGCCGGATGGGGAGACGAACGCGGTGGCGAGTACCGTGAGCAGGACGGCGATCGCCGTCAGGAACGGCCGCCAGCGGCGGGGTAAGACGGTGGCGGCGTTGTGCGGTTCGCGGGAGCGGGTCATAGGGCGGGCTACCTCCGGGCCGGGGAACAGATGCCGATCATGCGACCAGTGTGATCTTCGATCCGCGATTCGGCACCCCTGGCGCCGCCCTCATGGCCGCGACCGCCATCTATCGCGTTGCCCGGCCCCTGAGTCCGGGGAGACCCTGGAGCCACAGCCGCCGCCGGCCGGCACCGATACGGTCGGGCACGGTCGGCTGTGCGCACGCACGACGGCACCACGATTCCGGAGAAGACATGAATCTCGATCCCATCCCCACCGACCGGCTGACCTTCCGCCTGCCGCAGAAGTTCGACGACGTCGAGGAGGAGCGGCGGCACCGGCAGCAGCGCCTGGTCGCCGCGCTGCGGTTGTTCGGCAGGTTCGGCTTCGAGGAGGGCGTGGCCGGGCACATCACCGCCCGCGACCCCGAGCACCCCGACCACTTCTGGGTCAATCCGTTCGGCATGAGCTTCAAGCACATCAAGGTCAGCGACCTGATCCTGGTCAACCACGAGGGCCAGGTCGTCCACGGCGAATATCACGTCAATCAGGCCGCCTTCGCCATCCATTCGATGATCCACCAGGCCCGCCCGGACGCGGTCGCCGCCGCGCACTCCCACTCGGTGTACGGCAAGGCGCTGTCGTCGCTCGGCACCTGGCTGGAACCGCTGACCCAGGACGCCTGCGCCTTCTACGAGGATCACGGCCTGTTCGACGACTACACCGGCGTGGTCCTGGAGACCGAGGAGGGCCGCCGCATCGCCGCCGCGCTGGGCTCGCACAAGGCCGTCATCCTGCGCAATCACGGCCTGCTGACCGTGGGCGACTCCGTCGACGCCGCCGCCTGGTGGTTCATCACGATGGAGCGCTCCTGCCAGGCCCAACTCCTGGCCAAGGCGGCGGGCCCGACCGTGGCCATCGACCACGACCAGGCCAAACTCACCCACGGCCAGATCGGCAACGACCTCGTCGGCTGGATCAACTTCCAGCCGCTGTACGACCAGATCGTCCGCTCCGACACCGACATGTTCGAGTAGGCGCTCCTTTCCGGTCGCGGACGGCGGCTGGGGCACGGTGCTGGTCAACGCCCCACCCGCCCTCATGTCGATCCGCCACCTGGATCCCGGGCACTACGCGGCCTGGCTGGGCGAGCGTGGCCCCGCCCACCTCGACCGCCTGCTGGGGCAGCCGCTGGTTCCCCGCGCGCTCTACGGCGACTATCTGGAGCACACCGCCGAAGCGGCGTTGGCGGTGCTGCGCGAGCGGAGCCGGCACGTACGTGTGCTCGCCGCCCGCGTCACCGCGATGACCGGCTCCCGTGACCGGCTGGTGCTGCGCACCGAGAACGGGCAGGAGTACGAAGCCGATCACGCGGCCCTGTGCGTGGGAGCGGGGACGCCCCAGGACCACTACGACCTCGGCGGAGCCCCCGGCTTCGTGGCCGATCCGTACCCGCTGGCCCGCACGCTGCCGCAGGTGGCGGCCGAGAGCGCCGTGGCGGTCATCGGCAGCGGCCTGACCGCGGTCGACGTCGTCGTCTCTCTCGCCGCGCGCGGGCACACGGGGCCGATCAAACTGCTCTCGCGCGGCGGCTTGCTGCCGCATGTCTGGCAGCGCCCCCTCGATCACCGGCCACGGCATCTGACCGCCGAGCGGGTGGCCACCCTGCACCGTGAACGCGGCGCCGTCACCCTCGACGACGTCACCCTCGACGACCTCACCCACCTGCTGCGCGCCGAGCCGGCCCACGCCGGGGAGGGCTTCGACGCCTTCGTGGCCGACCTGCTGGCGGCCCGGTCCGAAGACCCGGGGCGGCGGTTGCGGCGGCTTCACCTCGGCCGACCTGGAGGACGGCGTTTTCCTCCCCCACATGCCGAACTCCCTCGACCAGCAGGACGTGCATCCGTCCCGCTCACGACCGATCCGCGCACCATGCTGAGAAGTAAGGCCTTCGCTACTTTCAGTCTCGCTCGCGCTGGTTCGGGAGGACTCTGGAAGCATGTCGAAGACGACGCCAAGGGCAGAGCGAACGGCGGGTTCGCGGCTGTGGCGGGTCGTGGCGCTCGCCGCGCTGGTGGTGTCGCTGGTGGCGGGGCCGCAGCGGTTCCTCGCCGATTCGCTGACCTTGCCTGTGGATGTGCTGAAGACTGTGGATCAACGGATCAGCGTGGTGGCCATGTTCACCGGCATGACGCTCGGCGTGGCCGCGCTGGCGATCGCCGTACTGAGGTTGCGCGCCCAGAAGCGCACCGCCCGAACCTCGCTGACTGCTACCACCGCTTCCGGCACGCCCGCCGCCGACCAGACGCCGCCCCGGGTGTCGGCCGAGAACGCGCGGTCGGTCATCATGAGCGGCGATGACTCCGGCATCGTTTCGACCGCTGAAAGCATGGGAAACATGCAGATTTCGGCGCAGGCCTCAAGCCTGCGCCGGGTGCATCGGGGCGGCGACGGCCAAGCCGTCAACCAGCGATGATGGCCGCCCCACCGGGCGATCCGCTTGAGCCGCCGCCGAGCGTCCGGCTACAGGGCAGCGCCGGTGAGCAGAGCCGTGTGTACCAGGCGGCCCGCGACCAGACCATCAACCAAGTCACGCAGCACAGTCCGCGGCGGCCGCTGCCTGAGGCCGGCACCGTGCAGGTCCCTGTCGGGCTGGCCGGGCTGCCGCGCCGTCCGGCCGCGACATTCGTCGGCCGCGATGGAGCCTTGACCGCCTTACGTCAGGCGCTGCAGGACAGATCCGAGTCTGGGGTGATCAACCAGGCTGTGTTAGGGCTGGGGGGCGTCGGCAAGAGCGAACTGGCGCTGCAATACGCCCACCGGCACCGTGGCCAGCACCCGCTGGTGTGGTGGATCGACGCCGACGGCCCAGAACAGATCCGCGCCGGGCTGGCTGCCCTGGCCCGGGCGCTGACCTCCGGTATCGATTCGATGGCCGCCGAGCAGGCCACCGTGCAGGAGGCCGCCGCCTGGACGCTGAGCTGGCTGACCGCCCACCCGGGCTGGCTGGTCATCTTTGACAACCTCGAGGAAGCCGCCCACGTCGAGCCGTACCTGGCCCGGCTGGCCCACGGCCACGTCCTGATCACCACTCGCCGTGACATCGGCTGGCAGCAGATGGGCATCGCTCCACTGCGGTTGGACATGCTCGAACGGCAGGCATCTCTCGCCTTACTGAGCGGGCTGCTGGGACCGAACGCGGCGGGCCAGATCGAGCTGTCGGATCGGCTGGCCGACCACCTGGGGGACCTGCCTCTGGCGCTGACTCAAGCTGCCGCCTACATCGTCCGCACCCCCCGAATGACCTTGAGCAAGTACCTGGAGCTGCTGAAGCGCACCCCGGCCCGCATGTATGCCACCGCCGCAACAGCCGGCGGCGACGCCGAGCGGGTGATGGCCAAGGTGCTCACGCTCAGCCACTCCCACATCGACGCTGTCAACCCGCTGGCCGGCCATGTGCTCAATCTGCTGGCCTGCTATGCCCCTGACAAGCTGCTCTGCACGGTCCTGGACGGCTTGCCGGAAGCCGACGAACTGCAGATCGATGAGGCGCTGGCGCTATTGGCCTCCTACAGCCTGATCACCCTCACCTCCAGCCCTGTCGATCCCGCGACCGGCCAGACCGAGGACATGATCAGCATGCACCGACTCATCCAGGCCGTCACCCTGCACCGGCTCACCCCTGACCAACGCGACCACATCCGCGGCATCGCCGCAGACCTGCTCTTGGCTGCGCTTCCCGATGATCCGGGCTCGATGCACAACTGGCCCGCCTATCGAGCGCTCCTCCCGCACGCTCGAAACGTGCTGCCGCTGAATTCGTCCGGCCTGCATCTTCTGGTCGCTTACCTCGGTGCCAGCGGCGACTACACGACCGCCTTCCAACTCCAGCGACAAATCCACAACCAGGCGATGGCGACGCTCGGCGCCGAGCATCCCCACACCCTCGCTACGGGGCACGACCTGGCCTATTGGATGGGGGTAGCGGGAGATGCGGTGGCGGCCCGCGACCAGTTCGCCGCTCTGCTGCCCACCTACGAGCGTATTTTGGGCGCTGAGCACCCCGACACCCTGCACACCCGACTCAACCTCGCCGCCTGGACTGGGCAAGCGGGGGACGTATCTTCCGCCCGAGACCAATTCGCCGCTCTACTGCCCATCTACGAACGCGTTCTAGGCGCCGAGCACCCCGACACTCTGACCACCCGGCTCAACCTCGCTCGTTGGGCGGGGGAAGCAGGAGATGCGGCTGCCGCCCGCGACCAGTTCGCCGCTCTACTCCCCATCCGTGGACGCGTTCTGGGTGCCGAGCACCCTCACACCCTGATCACCCGGAATCAAGTCGCCCGTTGGACGGGGCGGGCGGGGGACGCGGCCGGCGCTCGCGACCAGTTCGCCGCCCTGCTGCCCATCTACGAGCGCGTCCAGGGCGCCGACCACCCCGCCACGCTGATCACCCGGAGCCAACTCGCCCGTTGGACGGGGCGGGCGGGGGACGCGGCTGCCGCTCGCGACCAGTTCGCCGCTCTGCTCCCCATCTGCGAGCGCGTTCTAGGCGCCGAGCACCCTCACACCATAACCACCCGGCATGACCTTGCTACCTGGACCGAGAGGGCATCAGATGCGGGGTCGAACGCTGGTGATGTCTTCATTTAAGCCCACAATGGTTCGTCTGTGTACGGTCTGGTCCGAAGCTAGAAGTCATCAACCTTCAGTGACAATGGCCGGTCAGGTATGGCGCCACCTCATGCCGAGAAGTGATGTCGATGAGTTTCTGACGCCATCGGCGGGGGTGCGATGATGGAACGCGTGACCGACGGGCCCGAAGACATCGACATACGGCGGCCTGCCTGGGTTTCCGCCGCAGCCCAGCCTGCGGACCCGGCCCAGGCGAACGACTACGACGGCTTCGCCGAGGCGTACTCGGCCGAAACCGAGAACAGCCTCCAGAACGCGTACTTCGCGCGGCCCGCGATCATCACCCTCGCCGGAGACGTGGCGGGCCGCCGGATCCTGGACGCCGGCTGCGGCTCGGGCCCCGTCATCGCCGCACTGCGCGACCGCGATGCCGCCGTCACCGGCATCGACTCCAGCGCCGGGATGCTGGCGGTGGCCAGGCGGCGGCTCGGTGACGACGCGGACCTGCACGTGGCCGACGTGAGCAGCCGCCTGCCGTTCGCCGATGGCGCGTTCGACGACGTGGTCGCGTCGCTGGTGCTGCACTACCTGGAGGACTGGGGGCCGGCGCTGGCCGAGATGCGGCGGGTGCTCAGGCCCGGCGGCCGGCTGATCGCGTCGGTCAACCACCCTTTCGTCGACCACGTGACCCAGAGTCCTCGGCACAACTATTTCGCGACCACCAGTTTCACCGACGAATGGACGTTCGACGGGCAGGCCTTCCCGATGGTCTTCTGGCGCAGGCCGTTGCACGCGATGACCGCCGCCTTCACCGCCGCCGGATTCCGCATCGCCGTCATCCACGAGCCGCAGCTCGACCCGGCCGCCCGTGAGCTGGTCCCCGACGACTTCGATGACCTCTCGACCAAGCTCAGCTATCTGGTCTTCGTCGTCGAGGCACCGCCGGCCGTGGGCTCGTAGCCGGCCGCATCCGGTCACTTCCCGTGGCGTGGTGGCCGATCCGGTGGTGGAGCACCCGGCCTGTTCCGCCGCGGCGTCCCCGTCATCCGAGGCAGGAGCGGACGGCCTTGGCCAGGTTCAGCGCCCGCCGGTCGTCGGGCCGGAAGTTCCAGAGGTTCGTGACGTAGCCGAAGCCGACACCGGCGTCGGGGTCGGCGAAGCCGATCGATCCGCCGGAGCCCGGATGGCCGAACGACCCCGGCCCCGCCATCGGCAGTGGCTGGGAGGCTCGCCAGAATCCGAGTGACATGTAGAAGGAGCGGTCGGCCGGGAGGTTCAGCCCCGGCGGCAGCCCGTGCATCGGCGTCCTGTCGGTCTGGACGGCCGTCATTGTCTCGACCGTCGACGGATCGAGCAGCCGTACCCCGTCGACGTCGCTGACCGTGGCGGCGTACATCCGCGCCACCGATCGCGCGTCCGCGAGCATGTTCGCGGCCGGGAACTCGGCCGCGCGCCAGGCCCGCGTGGTGTGGTACGGGGACGTGTTGTCCAGGGCGCCGCCGAGCCCACCGGCGCGGGCCTGGACCGAGTCCGCGCTCCACACGGCGTCGACCCACGCGGTGACCGTGCCGGCGTCGAGGCCGGAGATCGCGATCAGCCCGGCCGTCAGCTCCTCCACGCTGAACGGAGCGGCGTAGTGGATCCGGGCCACCCGCTCCTCGTGTTCCTCGGGCAGCCCGATCCAGGCGCTCAGTCCGAGAGGGGCGGCCACCTCCTCGGCGAAGAACCTGCCGAGCGACCTGCCGGAGATCCGGCGTACGACCTCCCCGACCAGGAACCCGAACGTGATGCTGTGGTAGACGTGCTCGGTGCCCGGCCGCCACAGCGGCTTCTGCGCCTCGAGCGCGCGGATGACCGGGTGCCATGCGCACGCCTGCTCGAACGTCAGCGGCCCGTCGACGATCGGCAGACCGGCCTGGTGTGACAGCAGCCAGCGCACCAGGATCCGGTCCTTGCCGGCCGCGCCGAACTCCGGCCAGTAGTGGGCCACCGGGGCGTCCAGGTCCAACTCGCCGCGCTGGGCCAGCATGTGGGCACAGATCGCGGTAGCGCCCTTCGTCGTGGACGCGACCTGGAGGATCGTGTCGTCGCGCCACGGCCGGTTCGTCTCGCGATCGGCGAGGCCGCCCCACAGGTTGACGACGGGGCGGCCGGCCACGTAGACGCTGCACGCCGCGCCGACCTCGCCGGGGTCGCCCTCGAAGTTCGCGCGGAACGCGTCGGCGACCTTGCCCCAGCCGTGCTCGACCTGCTGCCCGGCATCGTCGCCACCACCGCTCGCGGAGGCGTCGCCGCCCTGGGCCTGATCGGCTGCCATACGAATGTCCAATCTCTCGTGAATCGGGCTTACCGGAGTCCGTGCAACGGGACGGCGCCTACTCGCAGAAGACGCGCAAGTGCCCGTCGGGCTGCTCGAGCTCCACGATCGTCTCGTCGAGGTGGTCCACGAGCGCCTCGAGCTGTTCGGGCTTGAGCTGCGTCAAATCCAATGGCACACCCGACTTGTCGAGTGCGGCGTTGGCCTTACCCAGTGCCTGCGGCGGGATCAGGGCCGCCAGTTGTACGCCGGCCCGCAGCAGTTGCAGCGGTATCCGCATGTTGAGCCGCCCCGCCTCGCCCGACTCGCCGTCCTCGACGAACTCCATCACCACCCGCAGGTACTTCGCCCTGCCCTTCGGCCGTGCGCCGGGACTCGGCGCCGCCGGCGACTGGTCCCTTTCGAGCGCGACGATGAGCCGCTCCGCCTCCTCAGCGGTGATCCTGCCCTCGGCCAGCAGGTCCAGGATGTCCTTGCGCTGTTCGTTCATCGCAACCTCTGCTATCGGATGGCCACGAGCACGGCCGTACGGCTGTACTCGATGTCGAAGCGGGTGCCGGGCAACGCGGAGACGATGCGCCGGGCGGCGCCGAGTGCCCGCATCGCGTCGACGTGGTACAGGTGGCAGGCCACGACGGCCGCCAGGACGGCCAGGAGCACGACCGGTGAGAGCACGAGCGCCACCGGGAGCACCGGGACCCAGACCCGGATGGGACGACGGTCCGGACGTTCGACGCGTACGGTCAGCGACTGCGGCATCATGTCCGGCCCTCCAGTTCGGACAAGGCCTGCTGGGCGGTGATCTCGCCGCGGCGCAACCGATCGATGACGTCGGCCGCCGGGGGCGCCGGATCGGTCTCGACGAAGTCGAGCATCTGGGCGATGCGGTTGAGTCGTGCCTTGATCGTCGGATAGCTCACCCCGAAGATCCGTTCCATCTGCTTGATGGAACCGTGGCACCGCACGAACGCGGTGACGAAGATCTGATCCTCGACGCTGAGCTGAGCCAGTTGCGGCAGCTCGAACTCGCCCTCGATCGCGACGCCGTTGCCTGTCAGACGCACCCGCTCGACGACGAACGACCGGCCCCGGGTCAGGTTCGTGAGCTCCTGCCAGTCCATCGCCTGCTCTGTCATATTTAAGGTATAGCCGGTCCATCTTCAACTTTCAAGAAGTTGATCTTAATTTTCTCAAGGATCGCGTGCCGCTAGGAGGGATCGGCGCAATCCACGACCAGGTGAGAGGCCCACTTGGGGATGTCGTCGAAGTCGTCCCCGTTCAAGTCGATCCGTTCGAGCGAGGAGAGCTTCTTCAGCCATGTGGGCAGCTCGCTCAGATACGTGTCGGTCAGGTCGAGCTCGGCGAGGGAGTGAAGGCCGGCCAGCGAGTCCGGTAGGGTGCGCAGCTCGAGTGCGGAGAGGTCCAGGACGGGAGCACCGGTGTGCAACGCGTGGTCTATACGCTTTTCGGCTTCGGACGCCATCGATTCCTCCTCATGTGGGTCACGCCAGGTCGCCGACTCCAGCGCGCCACTCGATCAGTTCCAGGCCGTGGGCGCGGAAGGCCCCTCGACACACCGCTCGCACCGCTTCGGGCGCGACGGCCCCGTTGGCGGGGTTTCGGAGCAACCCAGTATCCAACCTCGGCCGTGCCCGGCACGCCCAAGTCCGGCGTACGTTTCTTATCGGTCGCGGGCCGGGATCGGCTCAGCGAGCGCGGCCCGGCCGGGAGGCGCGGGGAAAGGGTCGGCGAAGTATTGGGTCTCGTGCGTCACGAGACCATCGGTGAACTCCATGACGCTGAGCGAGTGTGTGGGCACGCCGTCATAGGTGATCACGCACTCGCTCACCCAGAGGTCGCCGCCGCCCAGGATCCGGCGGATGGTGAAGTGGCGTTCGGCCGGGTGCCCGCCGCGTTGCGCCTGGATCCTTGACCGGCCTCTGAAACGCTCGCCCGACTGCGGGTAGTCCAGGATCGCGTCCGCAGCGTAGATGGAGTGCTCGGCGTCGACGTCTCCGCGCTCGGACGCCTCCCAGTGCTCCTGGAGCCGGGCCCGGATCTCGGCTTCGGGATCGCTTGCGCTGTTCACCCGTCAGACCCCTCGTGACCAGTAGAAATGCCGCTCGTCTCGTACGACGGATGTTACCTGAGGGTTCTCCCCCGGCAACCGCCGTCGACCTGATGACCACCAACCGCCTCACCCCCGACCAGCGAGCCGCCCGCCACACCATGGCCACCGACAACGTCCACCTCTCCTTCGGCCAAGGCCGGCACGGCGGCTGGGGCTACGGCATGGCCGTCCCCAACTCCGCCCACCTCATCCACGACTTCTGGACCACCCTCTGCCAGGCCCTCGACGACTGACACCGACACACAAGGGGTTGACCCTGACGCAGGGGCAACCCCTCAGCATGGTCGGCATGACTACGGAAACCAGGCACTTCACGGTGCACCACGACGGTGTCACGATCCCGGTGTCCCGCGGCGGCCGGGGACGGCCGCTGGTCCTGTGCCCTGGGCTGAGCTCGACACAGGCCGACCTGCACGAGCTGGCCGGGCTGCTGCGGCGCGACCACGACGTGGTGACCTTCGACCTCCGGGGCCATGGTCTCGCGTCGGCCGCCGACCGGTACTCCTTCGAGGCGTTCCGCGGCGATCTCGGCGCCGTGCTGGCGGAGCTGGAACGCCTCGGCCCGCCCTCGGCGCCCGTGCTCGTGGGCTACTCGCTGGGCGCGGACCTGGCCGTGCACCATGCCTCCGAGCATCCGGGCGCCGTCGCCGGGCTGGTTCTCATCGACGGGGCGAACCCCGTGCCCGAACCGTTCATCACCGAGGCCGACCTGCCGGAGTTCCGCGCGATGTGGCAGGACATGGCGGCACGGCAGGAAGCCCTGCGCGGCAGCGCGCGTCAGGTGCTGCTCACCGCCCAGGAGATTCTCGAGCTGAACGTCGAGATCGATCTGATCCGGTCCGGCATCCTCGACCGGTACCGGAAGGTCGACCGGCCCATCAGCATGATCATGTCGACCTCGATGGCCGGCGACGGCGGCGAAGGGCATGCGCCTCGGTTCAACCAGAACTGGTGTGCCGGTGTGGAGCGGCTGGTCCGCGAGCAGCCGCACATCTCCACGTCCTGGCTCGACGCCGATCACCGGCTGGTCTTCACCCACGCCCCGGAAATCGCCCGGATCATCCGAAGCGCGCTGGACCCTGCGGCCGGGCCGGCTTCCTGACCATCTCCTGCGGTAGGAGACTGGTCTGATGCTGACCATCGGCGAGCTGGCGTCGTACGCAGGAGTGACGGTGCGCGCGGTCCGGCACTACCACGCCAAGGGGCTGCTGCCGGAGCCGGAGCGGGACCACTCCGGCTATCGGAGGTACGACGCCGGCGCCGTCATCGAGCTGATCAAGATCCGGACCCTCGCCGAGGCCGGGGTCCCGCTGGCGCGGGTGCGGGAGCTGCTGCGGGCCGGCGAGGAGGAGTTCGCCGCGGCGATCTCGGACATCGACAGGCGGCTGCGGGCGGAGATCCGGGAGCGGCGGCGGCACCGGGAGCGGATCGCCCGCCTCACCGCCGGCGACAGCCTGGCGCTGCCCGCGGAGGTGGTCGAGTTTCTCGACCGGTTGCGCGCGCTCGGGGTCGACGAGCGGATCGTCCGGGTCGAACGCGACGGCTGGATCCCGCTGGCCGCGCACTCACCCGAGCGGGTCGCGGAGTGGATGGCACGCAAGCGGGAACAGGTCGCCGATCGGCAGCTCATCGATCTCTATCTCACTCTGGGCCAGGCACTCGACCCGGCCGACGACGACTCACAGCCGGTCGAGTCACGGCTGGTCGAGTCACGGCTGGTCGAGCTGGCCGACAAACTGGCCGCCTACCTCACACGGATGGCCGACGAGCGGGGCGAGGACTACGTCGGCGATGTCGACGTCGCGCCACCGTTCGCCAAGCTGATGGACACGCTGGCGTTCGACACCGTGCCGCCCGCCCGCCGGCTGACCGAGCTGCTGAAGGAGCGAGGCTGGACCGGCTGGACCAAACTTGAGCGCGTGGACCCGGCCCAGGGAGAGGCCGGGACACGGCGGTGACGGTGGGGCCCTGCCGCGCCCCTGATCCCGCCACCCGGCCGACGGCGATGAGGCTGGGTCAGGGTGAGCAGGGCGGCGACGGCGATCAGGGCCAGGAGGGCGATGGTCTCGGGCCGGATCCTGGTCACAGCCCCACGTCCCGGCGCAGCAGGTCGTCGAGCTCCTCACGGCGCACCACCACCCGCGCGGCCCCGTCGGCGACCGCGATGACCGGTGGGCGCCGGGTGAGGTTGTAGGTGGAGGCCATCGAGTGGTGGTAGGCGCCGGTGGCCGGCACGGCGATGACGTCGCCCGGCCTGATGTCCGAGGGCAGCGGCACCTGCTCGGCGATCACGTCGCCCGCCTCGCAGTGGTGCCCGACCAGGGTGACCTCACAAGCGGACATGGCCGAGCGGCGGCCGACCAGGCGGGCGGTGTAGCGGGCGCCGTACAGGGGCGGGCGCGGGTTGTCGCTCATGCCGCCGTCCACGGCGACGAAGGTACGGGCGAGCGTGCGCTTGACCGCGATGACCCGGTACAGGGTGAGCCCGGCCGGCCCGCTGATCGAGCGGCCCGGCTCGATGGTCAGCCGCGGCACCGGCAGGTTCAGTGCCGCGCAGCGCTCCCGCATCGCCTTGACGACCGTCCTGGCGTAGTCGCCGGGGCTCAGCCCGTGCTCGGTCCCCAGGTACGCGATGCCCTGACCGCCGCCCAGGTCGAGCTGGGGCAGCACGATCCCGTACGTGTCGCGGACGCGGGCGATCTGCTCCACCATGACCCTCACCGCCCGCTCGTACGGCTCCGCCGCGAAGATCTGGGAGCCCAGGTGGCAGTGCAGGCCCACCAGGTGCAGCTCCGGCTGCCGCAGCACCCTGGCCACGGCCGCCGCGGCGTCACCCGCGACGATGGACAGCCCGAACTTCTGGTCCTCGCCCCCGGTGCGGATCGCCGTGTGGGCGCCCGCCTCGATGTCCGGGACGATCCGCAGCAGCACCTGCTGCCGTCGCCCCGGCGGGACCAGCGCCGTCAGCCGGGGGATCTCGGCGAGGTTGTCCACGACGATCCGGCCGACTCCGTAGTCCACCGCCTCCGCCAGCTCCTGCGGGGTCTTGGCGTTGCCGTGGAAGACGATCCGGTCGGCCGGGAAGCCGACGGAGCGCGCGATGGCCAGCTCGCCGCCGGAGCAGACGTCCAGCCCGAGGCCCTCCTGCCTGATCCAGGTGGCCATCGCCCGGCACAGGAAGGCCTTGGCCGCGTACAGGATGTCGGCGTCCGGCAGGGCGGCGCGAAAGGCCCGGCAGCGCCCGCGCACGTCGGCCTCGTCCACCACGTAGGCGGGCGTGCCGTAGCGCTCGGCGATGTCCATCAGCGGCACTCCCCCGGTGGCCGCGACCGGCCGGAAACGGGTGGTGAGCGACCAGGGCTCCGCCGCGGGCGGCGGCTCGTGCGCGGCCTGGTCCTGCCGCAGGACGCACATCAGGCCACCTGCTCGGCGGGCCTGGTCATCGTGCCCGCCGGGTCGATGACGATGCCGGTGACGTCCAGCTCGGCGATCATGGTGCGCAGCGCGGGGGCCGTGAGCACGACCCACCGCTGGCCGGTCCCGAGCACCTGGGTGAGCCTGAGCGGTGAGGAGAAGGCGACCGCCGTCCGCTTGCCCGCGGTGGTGCGGAACAACCGCAGGGCCGTGGCGCACGCGCCGGCCGTGACGGGGACGAACAATCGGGGCTCTGACATCTGCTTCCTTCCAGCGAAAAGCCGTACAAGGCAGACGCTAGAGCCGCAAACGGACACATCCCGCGATCGCTACGCATTCCCGACGCGGGACCCCGGAAATCCTGATGCCGCGTTGACGGCGCGCCCTCACGGGCGGAGGAGTGAGGCGAGATCGTCCCATCGGGCCATGAGGAGCCCCAGGACGGCGCCGAAGAGGCCGACCACCACGGTGAAAGCCGGGTCGAAGGAACCGCTGACGAGTGATCCGGCCAGCCCGAGCAGGGCGGTGGCGAGGAGGATCAGGTTGCGGATCACGTGCGGCGCGCCCATGGGCGTCTCGGTGGCCCCGAAGCAGCGGCAGGGCACCGCGGCGCCCCTTCCGACGACCAGGACGACCGCGACGGTGAGGCAGCCGAGCAGCCCGGTCGCCAGGACGAACGCCGCCGAGCCGGTCCAGCGCACGGGAACGGCGGCCAGGACGATGACGCCCGCTTCGGCCGCCGCCGTCGCAGCGGCGGCCGGAGGCGCCAGCTTGTCGGGGATCACCGCCATCGCCCTGGTCGACCGGACGAACGCGCTCCAGGCCCCGCGGCTGGAGACCTTGCTCACCAGGGCGAGGACGAACACGGTGATCAGCAGCGCTCTGCCCGCCACATCGACGTATTGCACCAGCGCAACCTAGCCATCGCCGGGCGAATCCGGCAAGAGCGCCCGGCGAGGCGTGCGTTCTCGTTACGCTCGAAGATCTTCGGGCGAAGAGTGAGGCGGCGTGCTGATTCGGTTACTCGGACCGGTCGAGGTGGAGCGCTCGGGGCTGACCCGGCCCGTGCGCCCGCCGCAGGTGGCGCTCGCGCTCGCCGCGCTCGCGTGGGAGGCCGGCCGGGTGGTGCCGGTCGAGTCGCTGCTCGCCCGGGTCTGGGGCGACGGGGCTCCGCAGGGCGCCCGGCGCACCCTGTACACGATCATCACGCGCATCCGGCGCGACGTGCTGGCCGACGAGGGCGCCGTCGTCCGCCGGCTCGGCGGCTACCTGCTCGACGTCGACGAGTCGGCCGTGGATGTGGCGCGCTTCCGCGGCCTGGCCGACCGCGCGACGGCGGCGCCGGATCCGGTGCCGCTGCTGGGTGAGGCGCTGGCGCTGTGGCGCGGCGATCCCCTCACCGGGCTGCCCGGTGAATGGGTGGAACGGGCCGGCCACCGGTTGCGTGACGAGCGTAAGGAGATCGTGCTGCGCTGGGCGCGGGCGATGACCGGCCGCGACGCCGGGGCGGCGGTGACCGCGCTGTCGCCGCTGGCCGAGGAGTACCCGCTGGACGAACTGGTGGCGGCCGCGCTGATCGAGGCGCTGCACGCCTGGGGCCGGACCGCCGAGGCGCTGGCGCGCTTCGCCCGCGTACGGCGGACGCTGGCCGAGGAGCTGGGCGTCGAGCCGGGCGCGGCGTTGCGGCACCTGCACGGGACGCTGCTGCGCCCCGGCGACGTCACCGAGACCGCCCGCCTGGTCCCGGCGCAGCTCCCGATGGCCCTGCGGTGCTTCGTCGGGCGGGAGGCGGAGCTCGAACGCCTGGAGGCCATGATCGCCAGGCGGCAGGCCCCCGCCGCCGCGTGCGCGATCTCCGGGCCGCCCGGGGTGGGCAAGTCGTCGCTCGCGCTGCGCTGGGCCCACCTGTACCGCGACCGGTTCCCCGACGGGCAGTTGTACGCCGATCTGGGCACGGCCGACGCGGCGACGATCCTGCCCGGGTTCCTCAGCGCGCTCGGCGTGCCGGAGTCCCGGATGCCGTCGGGAGTGGCGGCGCAGATCGGGCACTACCGCAGCCTGCTGGCCTGCCGGCGGGTCCTCGTCGTGCTCGACGACGCCCGCGACGCCGAGCAGGTCCGCCCGCTGCTGGCCACCGCGCCGGGGAGCCTGACGCTGGTCACCAGCCGTTCCGAGCTGTCCGGTCTCGCGGTGACCGAGGGCGCGTACCTGCTGCGGCTGGACGTCCTGCCCGACGCGGAAGCGTACCGGCTGCTGGCGGCGTGGCTGGGTGAGCAGCGGCCGGCGGTGGAGCCCGAGGCCGCCGCGCTGATCGTCCGGCGGTGCGGCCGGCTGCCGCTGGCGCTGGCGATCGTCGCGGCGCGGCTGGCAGGGCGTACCGAGCTGCCGCTGGCCGAGGTCGCCGCCGAGCTGGAGCGGGCCGGCGCGGACCTGGAGCCGTTCGCCCACAGCGACCCCGCGATCGACCTGCGCCGCGTGTTCGGGCGCTCCTACCAGAGCCTGCCCGCGCCCGTGGCCCGGCTGTTCCGGCGTCTCGGGCGGCATCCCGGCCCGCACCTGTCGCTGCTCGCGGCGGCGAGCCTGGCCGCGCTGCCGCCGGACCGCACGCGGGAGCTGGCCACGCAGCTCGAACACGCCAACCTGGCGGAGCTCCGCGGGCCCGGCCGCCTGCGCCTGCACGACCTGCTTCGCGTGTACGCGGCCGAGCAGGCACGCGCCGCCGACAGCCGGGCGGTACGACGGGCGGCCACACGACGGTTGCTGGACCACTACGTGCATACGGCGTGCGCCGCCAACGACCTGTGTTACCCGCACCGCGACAGCCTGACCCTGGATCCGCCGGCCCGGGGCACGGCGGTGCAGCGGTTCGCCGGCCAGGCCGAGGCCCTGCGCTGGTACGCCGACGAGTCGGCGGCACTGCCCACGTTGCTCGCGGAGGCGACCGCGGCCGGGCTGGACGGGCACGTCTGGCGGCTCACGTGGGCGTTCGCGGAGTTCATGCAGCGCCGCGGCCTGTGGGAGGAGACCCTGCGCGCGCACGCGGTGGCCCTGGACGCGGCCGGCCGGCTCGGCGACAGGCTGGCCCGGGCGCGCTGCCACAACAGCATCGCCCGCGCGCACGCCCGGCTCGGCCACCACCGCGAGGCGGTCGAGCATTTCGAGCAGGCGGCCGAGCTGCACCGCGATCTCGGCGAGCTGGGCCTGGAGGCGCACGTCCACCTGGGGCTGAGCCTCCTGCGGGGCAAGGACGAGCCCGGCGTGGCCCTGAGCCACACGGTGCGCGCGCTGGAGCTGTTCCGGCGGGCCGGCGACATCGTCGGGCAGGCGCGGGCGCTGAACAACGCGGGCTGGCTGCGTGCCGAGTCCGGCGCGTACGACGAGGCGCTGGCCGACTGCCGCCGGGCCCAGCGCATCCTGGCCGACGCCGGCTACGCGCAGGGCGAGGGACACGCCTGGGACAGCGTCGCCCACGTCCTGGACCTCAAGGGCGACGTCCCGGGCGCGGTGGCCGGCTTCGAGCGGGCGGCGGAGCTGCTGCAGGGCTGCGACGACCTGCACGCCGCCGCGGACACCCTGGTCCGCCTGGGCGAGACGCACCTGCGGGCGGGCGACGTCACACCGGCGCTCAACGCGTGGAAGCAGGCGGCGGAGCTGTACGACGCCGTCGGCGACCCCCGCGCCGACGAGGTGCGCGACCGCGTCTCCGCCCACGTCTGAGGTCGTTAAGACTTCGTTGAGAAATCGCTGAAACCTCTGGCACAGGCTGCGACGAGCGGCGGGCACCGGCCCGCCCGTCCGACCGAAAGGGAGGTTCGATGCGTCTCATGACCAGGATGGCCGACCGTCTCCTGGAGCTCGTCGCGCCACGCACCGTGGCCCAGGCGGCCGACTGCGGCTGGGAGTGCTGCGGTCCGATCAACGCCGGCAGGTGGTGCTGCTACTACCCCAACGGCAAGTTCTCGTGCGGCTCCTGCCAGACCTACATCTACTGCTCATGACCGGGTGCCCGGCCGGCGGACCGGCCGGGCCCCTTTACACGGAGGTGTCCCATGTCCTATTTGATCGCCGTCGTGGCACTCGTCGGCGCCCTGTGCGTGGTGGATCTGGTGCTGACCCTCGGCGTGGTCCGGCGGCTCCGTGAGCACACCAAGCTGCTGGACGCGCTGTACGAGGCCGTCGACCTGATGGGCGGCCCTCCCGCGGCGGGCGGGCGCCTGGGCGTGGGCGACGTCGCCGGCGATTTCGAGGTGACGACCGCGGACGGCGCCCGGCTCACCCGAGATCTCCTGCCGGAGGGGACCGTGGTCGCGTTCCTGTCGCCCGACTGCCGCGGTTGCCACGAGAGGCTTCCCGCGTTCGCCTCGTGGGCCGCGGGCCAGAACCGGTCCCGGGTGCTGGCGGTGGTCGACGACCGAGCGGGCGACCCCACGGAGATGATCGCCACGCTGCGGCCCGTGGCGCAGGTGATCGTGGACGGCGCGATGAGCGGCGCGTTCGGCGTGCAGGCGTACCCGACCTTTCTCCAGGTGGCCGCGGGCGGCAGGCTGCTGGCGTCCGCACCCGAGATCTCCCGGCTGCCGGCCGGGGCGCCGGCGTGACCGAACCGGCACCGGCGCCGCGAGGGCTGGCACGCAGCTCGGCGCGAGCCGCCGCGCTGGTGTGGCGCTCGGCCCCGATCCACGTCCTCGGCTACCTGCCGATCACGCTGGTGGGCTCCGTCACGCCGATCGCCGTGGCCTGGCTGACCAAGGCGGTGCTGGACGGGGTGGCGCGACGGCAGAGCGGTACGCTGCTCGCCCTCGCGGTCACCATAGCCGTCGTCACCACGGCCGCCGCCGCGGCGGCGCACGCCGGCGACTATCTGCGCGCCGAGGTGGACCGCCGGACGGCGCTTCGCGCGAAGGACGAGCTGTTCGCTGCGGTGTCCCGGTTCACGGGCCTGGCCCGGTTCGAGAGCCCGGCGTTCCTGGACCGGCTGCGGCTGGCCCAGCAGAGCGCGAGCAATCCCGGCAGGCTCGTGGACTCCGCGCTGTCGGCCGCCCGCGGCGCGGTGACCACCGTCGGCTTCGTCGGGTCCCTGGCACTGATCAATGTCTCGTTCACCGTCCTGGTCGTGCTGTCGGCGCTGCCGGCGCTGCTCATCGAGTTGCGGATGTCGCGGCAGCGCAACGCGATGCTGTGGCGGATCGGACCGGCCGAGCGCCGCGAGATGTTCTACGCGGAGCTGATGTCCACGGCGGACGCGGCCAAGGAGATCCGCCTGTTCGACCTCGGCTCCTTCCTGCGCCTTCGGATGCTGACCGAACTGCGCACCGCGAACGCCGCCCGCCGCCGGCTGGACCGGCGGGAGTTCCGCATCCACGCGAGCCTGTCGGGAGCCTCGGCGATCGTGGCCGGCGCGGGGCTGATCTGGGGGATCCTGGCGGCCGGGCAGGGGCGGCTCAGCGTCGGCGACGTGTCGATGTTCGTGGCCGCCGTCGCCGGGGTGCAGGCGGCGCTGAACGGCACGGTGTCGGCGGGGGTGATGGCGTACGAGCATCTGCTGACCTTCCACCACCACGTCGCCGTCGTGACCGCCGGAACCGACCTGCCGGCTCCGGCCCGCCCCAGGTCGCTGCCGCCCCTGCGCCGGGGCGTCGAGCTGCGCGACGTCTGGTTCCGCTACAGCGCGAGCCACCCGTGGATCCTGCGCGGCGTCGACCTGCTCATCCCGCACGGCGAGACGGTCGCGCTCGTCGGGCACAACGGCGCCGGCAAGAGCACGCTGGTCAAGCTGCTGTGCCGGTTCTACGACCCCACCAGAGGCACGATCCTGTGGGACGGCGTCGACCTGCGCGACGTGCGGCCGGAGACGCTGCGCTCCCGGATCGGCGCGGTGTTCCAGGACTTCGTGTCGTACGAGCTGACGGCCGCGGACAACATCGCGGTGGGCGACCTGTCCGCCGCCGAGGACGAGGCGCGGATCGAGCGGGCGGCCCGCGAGGCCGGGGTGCACGACGTCGTGGCGGCCCTGCCGCACGGCTGTCGCACGCTGCTGAGCCGGTCGTTCTCCCCCGAACAGGACGAGGAGGAGGACGGCGTGCTGCTGTCCGGCGGGCAGTGGCAGCGGCTGGCCCTCGCCAGGGCGTTCCTGCGCCACGACCGCGACCTGATGATCTTCGATGAGCCCAGCGCGGGGCTGGATCCCGAGGCCGAGTACGAGGTGCACCGCCGGCTCGCGCGGTTGCGGGCCGGGCGGACCAGCGTGGTCATCTCCCACCGTCTGGGCGCGGTCCGTGACGCCGACCGGATCGTGGTGCTGGCCGACGGCGCCGTCGTCGAAGAGGGCACACATGCCGGCCTGCTGGCGGACGGCGGCACGTACGCGCGGCTGTTCACCCGGCAGGCCGCCGGTTACCGGGACGACATGACGGAGGTATCCCGGTGACGCCCCTGGTGGTCATGGGGCTCGCCGGTCTGATCGCGGGTGTGCCGGTCGTCTGGTGGGTGCGCCGGCGGTACCTGGTGGTGACCGTGCACGGGGAGAGCATGGTGCCGGCGTACCTGCCGGGTGAGCGGGTGCTGGTGCGCCGGACCGCGCCCGGCGCGCTGCGTGCCGGGCAGGTCGTGGTGCTCAGGGAGTTCGCCGCCGCCCGGCCTGACGGCGACCGGGTGGAGGAGCCGCGCCCGCAGTGGATCATCAAACGGGTCGCCGCCGTGCCGGGTGACGCGATACCCCGCGACACCGTCCCCGCGCTGCGGACGGCGCCGGGCACGCTGGTGCCGGCCGGACGCCTGGTCGTCCTGGGGGACAACCCGGCCCGCTCCCACGACTCCCGTCACACCGGGTACCTGACCGCGGACCGCCTGTTCGGCGTGGTGCTCCGCAAGGTCGAATAGCTCGACCGCGGGTCCGGCCGCCCAAAGCCGTCGGGCGGCCGGACCTGCGCCGAGGCCGGCGGGACTACCTGACCAGGTAGGCGTCGGCGATCACCTGCTCGACCGAGTTGCCGTCCCTGTCCCTCGCCCCGACCTTGATCGAGACGCTGCCGGGTCCCTTCGGGTTGAGCGCGAGCACCTTGCCGCCGGGCAGCACCGTGGCCTCGGACCAGTGCGCGCCCTGGTCATGGGAGATCCAGACGTTCCGGACGGACGGCGACCGGCCGCCCTCGGCCCTGACGGTGAAGGTGAACGGCCTGCCTCCCTTCACGGTGTCGTCCGCGGGCAGCTTCAGCTCGTACGCGAGCCTGATCAGTGGCACCTGGGCGCACGGCTGCCCGTCGCCCCACAGCACGGTGTCCAGGCAGGGGAACGTCGCGTTGCCGGCGGCCGGCCGCGCGGAGCGGAACGTCCACGTCGTCTCGACGCTGGTCCCGCCGTGCTGCCCGGTGAACCCGTCCTTCCACGAGTCCGTCAGCCGGTACGTGCCCGGCCCGGCGGGCACGGTGTAGTACGGCACGCCAAGGTCGTCGTACTGCGCCGGGACCTCGGTGTCCCCGCTGAACAGGTGGACCTCCTCCGTGCCGCGAGCGCCCTGGTAGGTACGGCTCGGGTCGGAGGCGTCGGCGTAGTAGCCGAAGCCCACCGGGCTGAGCGCCCGCAGCCGCAGCCGGTCGCCCTGGCGGCAGCCGTCGCAGTAGATGCCCGGGTCGAACCTCCAGCCGGGCAGGTCGGGCCCCGGCGTGATCTGCGTGGGCAGGATGACCTCGTTCCAGTCCTCCCGCTCCTGGCCGCCGCGGACGAAGCCGCGGTAGGACGTGGGCACGCGCCCGTCGCCCGAGGCGGGGTCGTAGAAGGAGTAGCCGCGCTCCCACAGCACGTCCCGCCCCGTCACGCTGTAGTACTCGGTCCTGGCCGTCGGCCCCGAGAAGGCGTGCGAGCCCCGGACGCTCAGGCGCTGCTCGCCGGTGTAGGTGTGGTTGACCTCGGTGAAGTCCGCGAACGGGCCGAACCTGCCCTGCTTCGGGGCGAACCGCGCGTGGTAGGTGGTGTCGATCTCGACGAGGTCGCGGGCCTTCGGCGCGAAGCTCAGCCGCCCCGCCGTGGCACCCTTCACGTAGTAGGCCATCTTGTACTCGTACGGGGCCGTCGGCGTCACCCGCAGGGCGGCGCTCGGGTACGGCCGGCGGGCCAGCACCTTGCCGAGCCGATCCGCCTCCGCGCTGTCGATCCACAGGATCGGCAGCTTGCTCTGCGCCGCGTACACCTCGGAGGACAGCAGCCAGGCGAACCGGTCGCTGGTCACCACCCCCGCCGCCTGCCCCTTGATGGCCAGGTCCAGGTCCGCCAGCAGCGACTGGAGCGAGTCCCGGGCCGGGAGGTAGAGGAGCCTGCCGCGCACGTCCGCGCCGCCGCGCAGGTCGTCGCCGGTGGCCAGGCTCAGCCGCCGGTCCGCCGCGAACTTGGGCACCCGCGCGTCGTGCTCGCTGACGTAGACGGGCCGCAGCTTGACGCCCGGCACGGCCAGCTCGACCTCCGGGGTGCGGTGGACCTGGTCGAACAGCAGCATGGACGAGCCCACCGTGGGCGCCTTCCTGAGCCGCGTGACCCAGAAGGAACCCCTGCTGACCGGCTCGTAGCTGAGCAGTGCCGCGCCCGCGTACAGCTTGCCCGAGGCCGTCGTGCGGGTGGGCATCACGTTCAGGAACACCGGCTCCGACGGGCGCGGCGTGGTGATCTGGATCGGCTCCACGTCGGTCGCGTCCAGGGTCACCGTGGTGTCGGCGTCCAGTTTGACCTCGGGGGCTTGCAGCAGGGCGTACTGGAGGTCCCGGTCGGGCTTGGTGAACCACCAGGGCATGGCGGAGATGGAGTACACGCCGCCGTGGGCCAGCTTGAACTCGGTCTCCACCGTGCCGGGCGTGTCCGTGGTCCGCCAGGCGGGCCCGTACACCGACATCGGCTCGCCTTCGAGCAGCGGGTCGGTGTCGCTGACCCGCAGGGCGGTGGCGGTGTCCGGGTTCAGCGTCCACTCGGGCCTGCCGACCATCCGGACGCGGACGGTGTTCATCCTGGCCTGCTTGCGGAACGCGATCGGCGCGGTCAGCCTGGCCGTCCCGGCGGTGGCCGTCAGGCGGCCCTCGTACCAGCCGGGGTCGCCGAGCGACGGCTCGATGGTCAGGTCGGCGGTCGCGGTGCCGCCGGCGGGGACGGTCAGCGACGACGGGGTGAGCGTGGCCATCCCGGCGGGCGGGTCGGCGTCGTCGCGCTTCAGCGCCAGCCTCAGGTCCAGCGTGACGGCGTCCTTGCCGGTGTTGCGGAAGGTGACCTTCCTGGTCAGCGTCTGCCCGGTGTACGGGTCGGTGAATCCGGCGTACACCGTCGCGAGGTCGTCGAACACCTGCTGGGTGACGGCCTGCCCGATGTCGAGCCGCCCGGCGCCCTGATCGTAGACGGTCGCCTCCCCCGGCTTGGCGGTGGCCGTCAGCGCGGTCTTGAGCCGGCCGGCCGTCCAGTCGGGGTGCTGGGCGGCCAGGATGCCCGCCGCGGCCGCCACGTGCGGGGTGGCCATCGAGGTGCCGGACGCCGCGGTGTAGTGGTCGTCGATCGGGCCGCCGCCGGGGACGCTGCTGCCCTCGCCGAGTGAGGTGCCCTTCGCGCGGGCCGCGATGATGTTCACGCCGGGCGCGGTGATCTCCGGCTTGATCGCGAAGTCGTCGCCCAGGCGCGGGCCGCGGCTGGAGAACGAGGCGATCTTGTCGGAGGAGTCCACCGCGCCGACGGTCAGCGCGGACTCCGCCGCGCCGGGCGAGGCCACGGTGTAGCGGCCGGGGCCCGCGTTGCCCGCCGCGACCACGAACAGCGTGCCGTACTCGGCGGTCAGGTCGTTGGCGGCCTGGCTCAGCGGGTCGGTGCCGTCGGTCGGGTTCCTGCTGCCCAGGCTCATGTTCACCACCCGGACGCGCGCGGTGGCCGCCTGCCACTCCATCGCGGCGATGATCTCCGAGTTGTTGCCGCTGCCGTTGTCGTCCAGCGCCTTGGCGATGGTCAGCCGGGTGCCGGGCGCGACGCCCTTGTACCTGCCGTTCGAGGCCGCGCCGCTGCCGGCGATGGTGGACGCGACGTGGGTGCCGTGACCCTGCCGGTCGGTGGCGTCGTCGGGGTTGCCGCCGCCCGGCATGCCCGCCGGGACGAAGTTGCGGGCCGCGTCCACCTTCCCCTGGAGGTCGGGGTGCGTGGGGTCGAAGCCGGTGTCGATGACGCCGACCGTGGCGCCGGTGCCGTCGAACCCGGCCGCCCAGGCGGCGGGGGCGCCGATCTGCGGGTTGCTGACGTCGTCGAGCGCCTTCACCTTGCCGTCGAGCCACACCTTGCTCGGGGCGCTCGCCGCCGACGCGGCCTGCGATCTGGCCTGTCCCAGTGACTGCCAGAACGCGGTGGCCTGCTTCTTGTCCACCTTGATCGCGGCGCCGTCGATGCTCTTCAGGACCAGCGGCTCCGTGCCGCCCTTCAGCGTGCGGGCCCGGGGCGCCAGGTCGCTCGCCCTGGTCTGCGGCTGGTACTGGACGATGAGCGGGAGCTGGGCGGACTTGGCGTCGCCGTACCCGTTGGCGGCCAGGTAGTCGACGTTGAACAGCTCCTTGTCAAGCAGGCCGCTGTTGACGTAAGGCCCGGCGTCAGCGGGGATCACGTAGTAGCCGTGATCGTCCTGCTGCGCCTGGTACCTCCGCGCCTCGGCGCCCTCGCGGGGGTCCAGGGTGACCGACGCGCGTCCCTCGGCGTCCTTCGCGTAGGTGACCGTGTCCCCGGTGATCAGCGTGATCCGGACCGGCGCCTGTACGGCTGCTTTCGTGGGTACGGCCGCTTTCGCGGGTGTGGCGGCCTTCGCCGGTGTGGCGGCGGCGGCCGGTTGGGGGGCGACGACGAGAGGCACGGCGAGGACCGCCGCGAGTAAGGCCCCGAGTCTGCGGCGCCGGAGGGTGGACAGCATGCGCACGACAAGCTCCAGACATGAGAAACACCGGGCATCGAGGCCCGCGCGCGATAGAGATCGTTTCTTCGCTGACCTAATCTGGGAATCTGTCAGGGCACAAGTCCGCCGAACGGGCCAAAACCCGCCAGATGGCGGTAACCCGCCATCGGGAGAGAGGGCGCCAATGCTCGAAGCGATCGGCCTGTCACCGGCCGAGAGCCGTCTGTACGCGACGCTCGTCGAGAACCCGCGATCCTCCGCCGCCGAACTCGCCACCCACTGCGGCGTCTCCACCCCCCTGGCCGCCCGCACGCTGGCCGCCTTCGCCCGGCGCGGCCTGGCCAGCAGGCTGCCGGGCCGCCGCGCCCGCTACGTCGCCGTCGCCCCCGACATCGCCGTCCGGCCGCTGCTCGCCCGCCAGGAAGAGGAGCTCCACCAGGTGCGCACGGCCATCCACGAGCTGACCACGTCCTTCAACCTGGCCTCGCGGTACGCCGCGCACCCGGCCGAGCAGGTCGAGGTCGTCACGGGCACCGACAACATCATCAGCCGGGCGTACGCGCTGCAGGACAGCGCCCAGACCATGTTCCGCAACATCGACAAGCCCCCGTACGTGATGCGCGGCCACGCCGACAACGTCGAGCGCGAGCGCCGGATGCTCAGGGACGGCATCACCTACCGCAGCGTGTACGACCTGGAGGTGCTGGCACTGCCCGGCAGGCTGCGGCTCATCCAGGACGCGGCGGCCCACGGCGAGAAGTCGCGGGTGGTGGCCGGGGCGGCGGCCAAGATGTGGATCGCCGACGACGCGCTCGCGCTGATCCCCATCCGCAACGGGGCCTACTCGATCGACGCGGCGTTCATCCTGCACTCCTCCGCGCTGCTCGACGCGCTGATCGCGCTGTTCGAGCACGAGTGGCAGCGGGGGTTCCCGTTACGCGCGGCGCCGCGGCCGGGCGCGGCGTGGCCCTCGGGAGAAGGGCCTTCCGGGGAGGGATCTTCCGGAGCGGAGCCTTCCGGGGAGGGGCCGGACGAGCTGACCAGAGACCTGTTGGCGCTGCTCGCGGGCGGGCTGACGGACGAGGCCATCGCGCGGGCGCTGGGGCTCGGGCTGCGCACGGTGCAACGCCGCATCCACGCCGTCATGCAGGACCTGAACGCCATCACCCGCTTCCAGGCGGGCCTGGCGGCCCGGGAACGCGGCTGGATCTGACGGGCCGGGCCGCGCGAGGCGACCGCCGCCTACGGCCTGGGAACGCGCTGGGCCGGCGAGGCGGCCACCACCGCCTACGGCCCGGACAAGCCCTCTCTGGCCTGTACGTTCACGAGTGCCCGATGATCTGGTGGGGCCGGTAGGGGGCCTCCAGCCGGGCCGTCTCCTCCTCGCTCAGGGACACCTCCACCGCCGCGATCGCGTCGTCCAGGTGGCCCACCTTGCTCGCCCCGACGATCGGCGCGTTCACCCCGGGCCTTCCGAGCAGCCAGGCGAGCGCGACCTGCGCCGGTGGCAGGCCTCGTTCGCCGGCGACCGCGCGCACCACGTCGACGACGTCGAAGTCCGCGTCCTCGTACATGCCGTCGGCCAGCGAGTCGCTGCCGGATCGGGCCGTGCGCGGCCGGCCGTCGCGGTGGCGGCTGCCGGTGAGCAGTCCGCGGGCCAGCGGGCTCCACGGGATGACGCCCACCCCCTGGTCCAGGCAGAGCGGGATCATCTCCAGTTCCTCCTCGCGGTACACGAGGTTGTAGTGGCCCTGCATCGACACGAACCTGGTCCAGCCGGCCGTCTCAGCGGTGTGCTGCGCCTTGGCGAACTGCCAGGCGTACATGCTGGAGGCCCCGATGTAGCGGGCCTTGCCGGCGCGTACCACGTCGTGCAGGGCCTCCATGGTCTCCTCGATCGGCGTCTCGTGGTCCCACCGGTGGATCTGGTACAGATCGACGTGGTCGGTTCCGAGCCGGGTCAGCGAGGCGTCGATGGCGGACAGCACGTGTTTGCGGGACAGCCCCCGGTCGTTCGGGCCCGGCCCCGTCGGGAAGTAGACCTTCGTGGCCAGGACGTAGTCGTCGCGGCGCGCGAAGAGCTTGCCGAGCAGCCGCCCGGTGATCTCCTCGCTCACGCCGCCGGAGTACATGTCGGCGGTGTCGAAGAACGTCACACCGGCCTCGACCGCGCGCCGTACGATCGGCTCGGCCGCGTCCTCACGCAGCAGCCACTCCCAGGAGTCCGGGTCGCCGTACGTCATCATGCCCAGGCAGATCCGGGAGACCCGCAGTCCGGACGAGCCCAGCCTCATGTATCGCATCCCGTCGAGCCTTCCTGTGCGAGCGTGCTCTTCACCGCGCTGGAGGAGACGGCACGAGGGCCGGTGAGCGGCGTGACGTCATTCTCGGCCGGCCCGTCATTTCGGAGAATGGCGAAGCGAAGGATCAGACCCGGGCGGACGTACGAATCCAAGGAAATCGACGCCCTCGACCTTCGTATTCGCGCCCTGGGATGAAACCCGGAAGGGAAGAGGGTGCTACCAGGTCACCCGCAACGACATGAGCCGGCGGCCCGGCGAGATCGGGTCGTAGGACAGGTCGTCGGTGACGAGCGTGAGCTTCGGGAAGCGCTCGAACAACGACGTGAGCGCGACGCGCAGCTCCAGCCGCGTCAGGTGGGCGCCGAGGCAGAAATGGGTCCCGTGGCCGAGCGCGGTGTGCGGGGCGGGCTCCGGCCGCGTGATGTCGAACCGGTGCGGCTCCGGATAGACGGACGGGTCGCGGTTGGCCGCGGAGACGATGGGCATCACCGCGGCGCCCTTCGGGATGAGCACGCCCTCCAGCAGGATGTCCTCCGTCGTCACCCTGGGCAGCGCGGAGCTGCTGAGCCTGCTGTAGCGGAACAGCTCCTCCAGCGCCTGGGGCATGCGGCTCGGGTCGTCGCGGAGCAGCGCGAGCTGGTCGGGGTTGCGCAGCAGGGTGACCGTGAAGTTGCCGAGCTGGTTGACCGTCGTCTCGTGGCCGGCGGTCAGCAGCACCTGCAGGTTCGACACCAGCTCGTCCGCCGACAGGTGGTGTTCGGCGTCGTTGACGCGGACCAGCTCCGCGATCAGCGCCTCGTCGGGTTCGCGGCGTTTGAGCTCGACGAGCCCACGCAGGTACGCCTGGATCTCCCGCTCGGCGACCCTGATCTCCTCCAGGGGCAACGTGTTGGACGTCAGTGTGCGGGACCAGCCTTCGATCTGGGCGCGGTCTTCGTACGGGGCGCCGAGCAGCTCGCAGATCACCATGACCGGCAGCGGCCCGGTGAAGTCCCGTACCAGGTCGGCGGGCGGCTCCAGCGGATCGAGCAGGTCATCGACGATGGCCTGCACCCGGGGCTGGAGCCGCTCCACCATGCGCGGGGTGAACGTCTGCGACATGAGCTTGCGGACCCGGGCGTGCCGGGGCGGGTCCATGCTCGTGATCACGAACGGGTTGGACGCGGACGGGATGTAGACCGGCCCGCCCGGCTTGGTCGCCTCCTCGCGGCCATCGCGGAGACGATCCCGCCGGCCGGCCGGGGTGGGTCAGTCGAGCGGGACGCCTGTGCGGCTCTCCAGGACCTCGATGAGGCGAGCCTGGAACTCCTCGTCCCGCGCCGCCGGGTGTGGGGTCTGCGCCTGCCGGTGGTACCAGTAGCCGCCGGTGCCCGGGGTCACGTCAGGGTGGGTGGCCAGCCACACCTGTGTCTCGTGCCCGGCGGTCAGGTCGTCCGGTGCGCCGGCGCCGCCCATCCGGGTGGGGACCCAGCCGGGGTCGACCGCATGGCTGGCGGTTCCCTCCCACCGGGACGCGAGCGCGAGCGCGAGGGCGGTGACCCACAGCTTGCTGTCGCTGTAGGAGGCGGTGCCGGCGCTCAGCCCGCGCAGGTCGGTGGAGCCGCCTCGGTGCATGGAGCTGCTGAGGTAGATGAGCCTGGCCGGTTTGTCCATCAGGGCCGTCAGCAGGTAGGGCGCGACGGTGTTGACGGTGGCCGCCTCGGGGGTGCGCATGGTCCCGGCGTTGTGGATGACGGCGTCGAAACGGCCGAACCTGGACGCTTGCCGGGCCACGCCGCGGATCTCGTCCAGCTCGGTGAGATCCCCGAGGACGACGCCTTTCCACCGGGCGGTGCCGTCCTCCTCCGTGAGACGGGCCTGGTTACGGACGTGGACGACCACGTCATGCCCCTCGTCGGCCAGCGCGTTCACCGTGCTGTGCCCGAGCCCGGTGGATGCCCCGGTGACCAGAATCAGTGCCATCTCATCCCCCGCCCGTGTGCTGCCCGCAGCCTCGTCCTTCCTGCTATTTCATCCCCTATGGACATCGATATCACCATTAACATTTGATCTGTATGCCTTTACTGCCCGGTGAGCGCCAATACCCAGCTCCGCCGAACACCCGCACCTTCTCCGCATGGACCTCGCCACGCGACGGCGAGCGATGTGCTGGTTCGAGCGGGTGGGGTGGAAGATCTCGGCCAACCCTGCGACGGCCGGGGCGGTGCCGACGTCCCTTCGGGGCGGTCATGCCGCGGTCTTTGACGTGGCGGTGTCGTGGTGCCAGGTCCAGTCGTCGCGGACGTACAGCCGGGGCCGGACGTATTCGAGGCCCAGCGCGTCCCGTGCCACGGCTCACCCCCCGGGCCGATCCGAGGTGACGTTCCTCCTGGATGGGGGCGAAGCGGGTCCGATGGGTCTCCTCGGGTCGAAAGGGCCGTGCGAGTATGTCCGGGGCGGAAGCCGCCCCCTGCCGGCTCCCCTGAGGGTGAGGAGTCAGATCGTGGACATGAATCGATGTCGCCGTCCCGGCTCCGTCAACGGCGCGGCCACGTCATGACCGAGGCCGGTCAGCGCAGGGACCATCGGCACCGGCCGCTCTCCGGCCGCGACCCGAAGCAGGCGCACCGCGGCGCGACCCCGCTGGAGCTGCTCTACGACCTGACCTTCGTGGTCGCGTTCGGGACCGCCGCGAACGAGCTGGCGCACTACCTGGCGGAGGGCCACCTCGGCACGGCGATCGGGGGCTTCGGCTTCGCGGTCCTCGCCGTCGCCTGGGCCTGGATGAACTACTCCTGGTTCGCCTCGGCCTACGACAACGACGACTGGGTGTTCCGGGTCGCCACGATGATGCAGATGGTCGGCGTGATCGTGCTGACGCTCGGGATCGAGGAGATGTTCGCGTCCCTCGACCGGGGGACGGCCCTGAACCTCGGCGTGATGGTCCTCGGGTACGTCGTGATGCGGGTGTCCATGGTCTTCCTGTGGTCCCTGGTCGCCCGGCACGACCGCGACCGCGCGCCGGCCGCGCGCAAATACCTGTGGACGATCGGCTTCGCCCAGGCCGGCTGGGTGGTGCTCGCCCTGCTGAGACCGCCGCTCCCGGGATTCCTGCTGGGAGGCTGCGTGTTGTTCGCCCTCGAACTGGCCGGTCCCGTGCTGGCCGAGCGCCGCGGCCCCACACCATGGCACGCCCGCCACATCGCGGAGCGGCACGGCCTGCTCATGCTGATCACCCTGGGCGAGGGGATCTTCGGCACTGTCGCGGCCCTCAACGCGCTCGTGCACACCGCGCACGGCTGGACCGTCGACGCCGCGCTCCTCGCCGTGGCCGGCATCGGCCTCACGTTCGGCATCTGGTGGACGTACTTCGCCGTGCCGTGGGGTGAGGTGCTGGAGCGGCACCGGGAGCGCGCGTACGTGTGGAGCGCCGGTCACATCCTCCTGTTCGGCTCCGTGGCCGCCACGGGCGCCGGCCTCCACGTCGCGGCGTACTTCCTGGAGGGCGAGACCGCCCTGGGAAGCACGGCCACGGTGCTGACCGTCGCGGTGCCGGTGTCGCTGTACGTACTCGTGCTGTACGTCCTCTACATGATCTTCATTCGGCACCGCGACCCGTTCCACCTGCTCCTCCTGGCGGGAACCGCCGGCGTGCTCGTGGCCGCGGTGGTCTGCGCCGAGCTGGGCATGAGCATGTCGTGGTGCCTGGTCGTGCTGATGTCAGGACCGGCCGTGACGGTGGTCGGCTTCGAGACGGTGGGCCATCGGCACCTCGCCGAGGCGCTGTCGGCGGACTGACGGCAGGACTGACGGCGGAGCTGACGGCAGGACTGACGGCAGGGCTGACGGCAGGGCTGACGGCAGGGCTGACGGCAGGGCTGACGGCAGGGCTGCTGTGGACGGGCTCCGGCCTACCAGGTCTGGTCGCCGGCACGGACCAGCATCTCGTTGACGGCGACCCGCCGCTCCCGCGTGACGATGTAGGCGATCGCGTCCGCGATGTCCTCCGGCCGCAGCGCTTCGATGCCGTCGATCTGCCGGCGGGCCGCGTCGCGGGTGGTGTCGCTGAGGTGGTCCACCAGTTCGGTGTCCACGGTGCCGGGCTCCACCACGCTGACCCGGACGCGTTCGCCGAGCAGTTCCTGGCGAAGCGATTCGGCGAACGCGTTCATCCCGAACTTGGTCAGGTTGTAGACGCTGCTCCCCGGCCGGGCGACGCGCCCGGCCGTCGAGCTGACGTTCACCAGATCCGCCACCTGCCGTGGGGAGGTGGACGCCGCGTAGATCAGGTGCGGGACGGCGGCGTGCGTGACGTGCAGCAGCGCCGCCACGTTGAGCGAGACCATCCGATCCCACTCCTCGATGGTGGTGTGCAGCGCCGAGTTGAGCAGCATGATCCCGGCGTTGTTGACCAGGATGTCCAGGCGCCCGAACCGGTCCAGCGTGTCCTGCACCATGGCGTCGGCGCGTGCGGGATCGGTGATGTCGGCCTCCAGCGCGACCGCCGCTCCGCCCAGCTTCGCGATGTCGCTCACGACCTGGTCGAGGCGGTCGCGGCGGCGGGCGGCCAGGGCCACCGCCGCGCCCTCGCGGGCGAGGCGGCGCGCGGTCGCGGCGCCGATTCCGCTGCTGGCGCCGGTGACGAGCGCGACGGCTCCGTCGAGCGGCTGATCGTACATGGCTGCCTCACTCTCTCGGGTCGAGGACGACGCGGAAGCGGGCGTCGCCGGCACGACGAGACTCGCGCGGCCGACCGCCGGGTCGCACCAGGGAGTCTCACTGGCCGACCGGGGCCAGGGAAGGCCACGGTCACGAGCGGCCACACCGCGTCAGGGCTGCCCGCCGCGGGACAGGGCGTCGCCGAGCCGCCTTCGCGAGCTGATCCCGAGTTTATTGAAGATCTTACGGAGGTGCCATTCGACCGTCCGGGAGCTCAGGAAGAGCCGGGCCCCGATCTCCGGGTTGGACAGGCCGTCCCGTACGCGCAGGGCCATCTGTTTCTCCTGCGCGGTCAGCTCGTCGCTCGTCGAGGCGTCGTTCTTGCGCTTGCGGACGGTCTGGCCCGTGGCGAGAAGCTCGCGGCGGGCGCCCGCTTACGTTGCTCCACGCCCCCGCCTTTCGTCCCCTATCGCACGACTCTGCAGACACCCAAGACGCATACCGGGCCAAGTCGCGGGTTGCCCGCCAAGGGCGGAGCTGACCCTGCACGTCCGACGGGTCGTCCGCGGCCCGGAAGGGATTCCGCCCGGCTGTCACACGCCTGGCGGCTGTCCGGTCCTAGGTGGGGACAGGAGAGCCCGGGGTGGAAAGGAAGCACATGAGCGACACGTTGACGGGCAAGGTCATCCTCGTCACCGGAGCGTCGTCGGGCATCGGCGAGGCCGCCGCGCTGGCCTTCTCGGCGGAGGGGGCCCGGGTCGCGGTCGGGGCCCGGCGCGCCGACCGGCTGGAGGCCCTGGTGCGCAAGGCACCCGGCGAGATGCTGGCCCTCGAACTGGACGTGACCGACCAGGAGTCGGTGCGGGCCGGGGTCGCCAAGACCGCCGGATCTCGAAGCGGACCCCGGCGCCACCTGGCCGGGCTCTCCGGCTCCGCCGACTCGCGATGCCGTTCCCGCAAGGCCGCACCCGCAGGGCCGAAGGCGGGAACCGGGTTCGGTTCCCGCCTTCGGCGTCGTCAGCGTGCGGTGGTGAACAGGAACGCGCAGTCCTCCACGGCCTCCACGCGGTGCCGGCGTTCGGGCATGACCAGCAGGTCGCCGGGCTCCCCGTCCCACGAGTCGGGCCCGGCGACCAGCCGCACCCGCCCCCGCAGCACCTGCACCGTGACCTCGCCGGGATGCTCGTGTTCGTGCATGTGCTCGCCCTGCCGCAACGCCATCACGGTCTGCCGCAGCGAACGATCGTGTCCGCCGTGGACGGTGGTGGCGCCGCGACCGCTGCCCGCCTCACGGGCGAGCCTGAGCAGATCGCCGACGACCTCGGTCAGCGAGACCTTGGTCATGACCGCGGCGCCCGACGGTCGCGCCGGGCCTCCAGCTCCTCCGGGCTGACCACGGTCAGCATCGGCTGTCCGGGCGCGCAGAACATCGTCACCGTGAACGCCGACTCCTCGTCCGCGAGATGGTTGCCGTCCTGGTAGTGGATGACGTCCCCGCCGGGCTCCCAGAACGCCTCACCGGCCCGGACGACCCGTACGGGCTCGCCTTCGAGCTCGAAGTTGATGGCCCCCTTGATCACGTACCCGTACGCGGGCCCGGAGTGGCGGTGCGGCGGCGCGCCCGGGCTGTTCGGCGGCAACGTGACCAGGATCGTCATCGCCTCGGCCCCCTCCGGCGCGGGCGGCGCGCCCGGCACGGTGGCGACCACGTCGATCTTCGGTGGCGGCCCGCTCTTGTCCGGGTTGTCGAGATGGTGAGCGTGCGCATGATCGGTGCTCATCAGGGTTCCCTCACGAAACGGTGGCCGGCTCGATCCGGCCGTGCACCAGCTCAGACCGGCCGGCACCCCGATCTGTGACAACGCGTGTCGTGCAGCTCGGCGCTTCACGGCCAGTATTCTTTTGACTACGCTTGGTAATGAATTTGTCCGGCACCACAACGGAGAGTGACCGCATGAAGAAGGCTTTCGCGACGACCCTGCTCGCACTGGGCGCGGCGGGGATCGCCGCCCCCGCGCATGCCGACCACGACTCGAACTTCGGCGCAGGGGTGAACGCGGCGAACAACTGGAACTTCACCGCAGCGGCCGTCTGCATGCACCAGGTGGCGGTGGTCCCGGTCCTGGGAGACTGGGTGGGCGATCACGTGAACAACTGCTCCAACGGCAACGTCATCGACCACAGCAGGTAGCACAGGCGCCGGCCGGCGGGCCGACGGCGGGTCCGCGCGATCCGGCCCGTTCGCTCGGCGCAGACAGCGCGGGAGGCGACGCACTAGCCTCTGTGCCTGTGCCGCGAAGGGTGCCGATCTGGCCGGCGTCGACCCTCTTGCTCGCGGGATGCGGCGGCGAACTCCGGCCCCAGCCCCGGCCCGAGCCCCAGACGGCCTCGACGACCTCGTCTCCGGTGGCGGGATCGACGGGCCGAACCGGGCGGAGCCGTTTCGGCGGGGGACTTCGACGGCGACGGGGACGACGAGCTCGGCTTCGCCGGCGGCGGCGACCGCAGCTTCGAGGTCGTCATGGCGAACGGCAGGAAGGTGCCGGCCCCGTTCGGCCTGCCGGACCGATGAGGGAGCCCCGCCCGTTCACGCCAAGCCCCGCGCCGCCCTTGTCACGACTGCGCCGGCATATTACGGTCAAGGCCGTTATGCAACTCCCTGGGAGGTCTCCCGTGCGCGTCATCGCAGTCGCACTCCTTACCGCCTTATCCCTCACCGTTCCGGCCCAGGCCGAAACGGCAGCAGCCCCACCCACCGGGTGCGGTTTCCAGAACCTCGGCACACTCCCCCTGACCGGTGCCACCACCGCCGGCACCGCGCTGGACGCCCGCCACCCGCAGGGCCCGCGCGTCTACTCCGTCACCTCCAGCGCCTCCGGCCCGGCGATGCTCGGGATCAGGAACGCCCGCGACGGCCGCCTGATCGGCGAGCGGCCGCTTCCGCTCGCGCTCGGCTCCTGGGCCGTCACCGTCGCACCGGACCACTCGGTGTACGTGGGCAGCTACAACGCCACCGCCGGGGCGATGGGCCGCCTCTTCCGCTACACCCCGTCGACCGACCAGGTGAGCGAGCTCGGCATCCCCATCTCGACCGAGACGTTCGTCTGGACCGTCGCCGCCAGCCCCGACGGCTCGGCCGTCTACGGCGGCACCTCGCCCACGGGCAAGCTCTTCCGCTACGACACCGCGACCGGCGGGTACACCGATCTGGGCAGTCCCGTCCCGGGCGACCAGTTCGTCAGAGACCTGGCCGTGGGCGAGAACGGCACCGTGTACGCGGGCGTCGGGGCGAGCAGCATGAAGGTCGCGATCCTCTCCCCCGGCGGCGCCGTCCAGCGGGTGATCGAGCCGCCCATCGAGGGCACCGGCTACGCCTACGACGTGGACGTGGTCGGCCGCTACCTGCTGGTCCGCTTCGTCACCTCCACCGGCGCCAACCCCATGGGCGTGTACGACCTGGGCACGCGCAGGTGGATGGACGTCGTGGAGGACGTCGACAGCCTGACCGTCGGCGGCGGCAGGCACGGTGACGACCTCTACCTGTTCCAGGACGACGAGCTCGTCAAATACCACCTCAAGACCCGGAAGATCACCAAACTGGGCTTCACCGGGTACGGCGAAGGCGCCGCCCGCCCGCTCGGCTGGCTCGGCCACACCCTGGTCGGCACCAGCTCCACCGGCCGCATCTGGCACTTCGACCGCAAGACCGGACAGGGCCGGCTGCTCGACGGCACGCTGACCGGCCAGCCCGTCAGCATCCGCTCGCTCGGCACGGGCCCCGACGGCCGCGTCTATGCGGGCGGCTTCTTCACCGGCGGCCTGGCCGCCTACGACCCGGCCACGGGCGAGACCCAGAGCTGGCAGAACGTCGGCCAGAGCGAGGGCATCGTCACGCACAAGGGCAAGCTCTACCTCGGCGTCTACCCCGGCGCCCGGATCTACGAGTTCGACGGGACCGCGCCCAGGCTCCTCCTCGACCTCGGCGGCCAGGAGCAGGACCGGCCCTTCGCGATGATCTCCGCGGGCGACTGGCTGGCCTTCGGCACGGTGCCCAAGTCCGGCACCCACGGCGGCGCGCTCGGCCTGCTCGACCCCGCCACCGGGCGCACGGTGATCAGGCGGGACCTCATTCCCGGCCACAGCATCATCGGCCTGGCCTACCGCGACGGGATCGTCTACGGCGCCACCTCGGCCTTCGGCGGCACCAGCACGCCACGGGGCGAGGCCGTGGCGTTCGCGTACGACATCGCCACGGACTCGCTCCTCTGGCAGACCACTCCCGTCCCCGGCGACCTCGCGCTCGGCTCGATCGCCTTCGACGGCGCCGGGCGGCTGTGGGGGCTGACGCCGGACAGCCTGTTCGAGCTGGACCCGGCCACCGGGCGGACCGTCAGGGCCGTGCAGCACCAGACCTACCCCTGGTCCAGCGCCACGCAGGTCTGGCTGGACACCAACCTCGTCTTCCACAAGGGCTACCTGTGGGGCAAGGTACAGGGCAAGGCGTACCGGATCGACCCGGGGACGATGGCGCTCGCGCTCATCGCCCGCCCGATCTCGAACCTGCTCCTCGGCCCCGACGGTCACCTCTACCTGTCACGCTTCGAGAACTTCTACACCTATCGCGTCTGCTGACGGGCCAGCCGGAACAGGCGCGGCCCCTCGGCGAAGTAGACGTCCCCGGACCCGTGCACCGCGAGCTGGTGCACGGGTCCCTGCCGCAGCGCGGTGTGCCGCCCGGTCCGCGGGTCGAGCGAGAAGACGGACTGGCCCGCGTGCGCGCCGTACAGCAGGCGGTCCCGCCGGTTGAAGGCGAGTTGCCCGCCGGCGCTCCTGCTGTCCGACAGCGTGACGCGTCCGACCACCTTGCGGGCCGCGGTGTCGACCGTGAACACCTCGCCGCCCGCGATCCCCCACAACCGTCCCCGGTCGTCGAACGCCAGCGCGGGCACCGCGGGCTTGCCCGGGGCGGGGACGATCTCCCACAGCAGCCGGTTCTGCTTCACCGACCACGCGAACAGCGTGGCCTCCGGCTGCGTCGGCGGCGTGGCCGACTGGCCGCTGTAGATCGACGTGCCGCCGTAGAGCACGCCGTCGCGGTAGGCGAGCGAGACGATGCTCTGGTCCTTGACCACGTCGCGCTGGGCGTGCTTGAGCGTCCCGGTCCGCGGATCCCACACGGCCAGGACGCCGCCGAGCTGGCCGAGGTCCGGCATGGTGCCGGCGGCGAGGTAGCGGCCCGCCGACACCAGCGCCCGCGGCCTGATCTGCTTGTCGGCGGCCAGGTCGAACAACCGCTCCGGGTTCGCCGCCGGGCCCGGCTCGGGGCTGGGCGAGTACTCGGTGCTGTTCCACGGCAGCGCCGGGTCGTAGGCGTAGACCCTGGCCTCGGGATAGGCGCCGATGTAGAGCTTGCCGTCGTGGGCGGTCATGTCCTCGCTCTGGGAGAACGTGTGGAACTCGGTCGTGTCGCCCGTCTTCGGGTCCAGGGCGGCGAAGCCGCCGTTGAGGAAGCCGCCGGCGTACATGCGGTGGTCGGGGCCTTCCGCGAGCGCGGTCACGTCGATGGGCTCGCCCTTGACCGCCGTCTGCACGAACGACTTGGCGTGGGTCTGCGGGTTGTAGCGGAACATCAGCCCGCGCCAGAGCAGGCCGACGACGCTCTTGCCCGGGTAGTCCGGCAGGCCCAGCTCGGCCCAGCCGATGCCGCGCGTGTTGGCCACCCGGCCCGTGACGGGCACCCCGGTCGGCGTCGTGGCCTTGGTCCGGGGGTCGTAGCGGACCAGCTCACCGCCCTTGACCAGGTAGACCGCCCCTTCGTCGTCCGGGGGTGAGACGTCCAGGCCGTGCGCGGCGTCGAGGGTGTCGCTCCACCGGCCGGCGGCGATGTCCCACACGTGCAGCGGGCCGGGGCTCGCCCCGCCGAAGCGGACGTAGAGGAAGCCTGCCGCGACGTTGACGTCATAGGCCCACTTGCCCGCCGGGTCGAGGCCGTCGGGTGTGGGGAGTTGCCGGGTCGCGCCCGAGGCGGCGTCGATCTCGAAGACGGCGGCGGGGGCCTCGGTGCCCGCGTAGATCTTCCCGCCGGCGTAGGAGACGCTGCGGACGTAGGCGTGGGCGGGTGAGAGCCTGCCGTAGTCGCGTACGCCGGTCGCGGGGTCGTAGGCGAACAGGCGGCCGCCCGGGGAGGTGCCGCCGTAGACGGTGGCGCCCTCGCCCGCGGCCACGGTCCAGATGAAGTTCTCCGAGGACAGCGGCCTGCCGAGGTCCTGGACACCGCCCTGGTCCGTCCAGCGATAGAGGCGGCCGTCGTTGTACGCGCCGACGTACACGCTGCCGTCTGGGGCGGCGTCCACGGCCCAGGAGCCGCCGGCGCCGGGCAGGTCGTACCTGGCCACCTCCGCGCCGGTGGCGGGGTCGACGGCGTTGAGGCGGGCGGGGGCGCCCGAGGAGGCTCCCCACAGCACGGTCTTGCCGCCGGGGCCCGGGGCCACCGCGCCGCCGATCAGCAGCACGTCCTCCAGGGGAACTCCGAGATCTTGCAGGCGGGGCGCGGCCGCGGCCGCCGGGGCGGCGCCGAGCACGGCAAGGGCCGCAGCCATGCCGCACGCCAGCATGTGCCTAATTAAGGTCATGACCGGAACCTAAGAACTCGCCATGCAAGCCGTCAATAGGCAATTACGGCCATGGAACTAATTCATGAACGACATCTCAGCCGCCCGGCTCAGCGTCGCCCGCGGCGGAGGGTGCCGAAGATGGACCTGGTGATCTCCCGGCCGAGGGCGGACGCCGCCGACCGCGCCATGGAGCGGAACTCCTTCGACTCCAGCACGCTCTGGACCAGGTCGGGGCTCGACGGCGCCATGAGCGTCTGAGGGGCGCGCAGGCGCGTCCAGGCCACGGGGGTCGGCGCGCCCGTCTCCGACAGGACCGTGACGACGGCCTCGCCGATGCCGAGCTCGGTGAGCAGCCGCTCCAGATCGTAGGAGGACTCCGGGAAGGTCGACACGGTGGCCTTGAGCGCCTTGGCGTCCTGGGGGGTGAAGGCGCGCAGGGCGTGCTGCACACGCGCACCGAGCTGGGCCAGCACGTCGGCCGGCACGTCCTTCGGCGTCTGGGTGACGAAGAACACGCCCACGCCCTTCGACCGGATCAGCCGCACGGTCTGGGCGATCGACCGCAGGAACGCCTTGGACGCGCCGTCGAACAGCAGGTGCGCCTCGTCGAAGAAGAACACGAGCTTCGGCCTGTCGGCGTCGCCCACCTCGGGCAGCTCCTGGAAGAGGTCGGCCAGCAGCCACATCAGGAAGGTGGAGAAGAGCCGCGGCCGGTCCTGCACGGCGGGCAGCTCGAGAACGGAGATCGTCCCCTGGCCGTCCGCCGTCACCCGGAGCAGGTCGCGGACGTCGAACTCCGGCTCGCCGAAGAACGCCTCCGCCCCCTGCGCCTCGAAATTGGTCAGCGCACGGAGGATCACCCCCGCCGTCGCCACCGACAACCCGCCGATCCCGCTCAGCGCCTCCGGCGTGGCGGTGAGATACCGGATGACCGCGATCAGGTCCTTGAGGTCCAGCAGGGGCATGCCGTGCTTGTCGGCGAAATAGAAGATCAGGCCGAGCGACGACTCCTGCGTGTCGTTGAGCTCGAGGACCTTGGCGAGCAGGGTCGGCCCGAAGGCGGTCATGGTGGCGCGGATCGGGACACCGGACCCGAGACCGCCCAGGGAGAAGAACTCCACCGGGCAGGCCGCGGGCCGCCACGTCTGCCCCACTTCGGCGGCGCGCCGGGTGACGCGCTCGGAGGGCGTGCCCGGCGAGGCGAGCCCTGACAGGTCGCCCTTGACGTCGGCGAGGAAGACCGGCACGCCCTGGGCCGCGAGCTGCTCCGCCATGAGCTGCAGGGTCTTGGTCTTCCCCGTCCCGGTGGCCCCGGCCACCAGCCCGTGCCGGTTCAGCATGCTCACCGGGATCCGGATCGGCTTCGAGGGGTCGGCGGTGCCGCCTTCCCGCACCAAGGCCCCGAGTTCCAGTGCCGGTCCCTCGAAGTCGTACCCCTTCATCGGACCTCCCCCTTCGACGGGCCGGCGCGGCCCCCACCGGACGTCCGGCGATCTCCCCCGCCATGCTGTTACCCAACGTGATGCCTCTATCACCGAAACGGTGATACGGCGTGGGCCGCTACCTTGGCGTACGTGCCGGCCGATCGGTGCGGGCTATCACCGCTGAGGGCGGGTACGGCGACGTCCGGGTGCTCGCTCACCGTCGCAGGAGCCGAATTGATCCGCCCGGATGTCAACCTATGATCTCTTAATCTGATATTTGCCCGATTGTCGGAAAGGCCTTCATGACCCACCCCCTCAGTCGGCGGTCCGCCCTGCTGAGCGCCGCGGCCGTGGCCGGGCTCGCCCTGTGGGACAGACCGGCCGAGGCGGCCGGCGCCGCCGCGTTCGACGCCGCGCGTGAGCGATGGGTGAACCTGCTGGCCGGCGACACGTACGACTCCGCCCACGCCGACAGGACGCAGGCGGTCGAAGGCTCGGCCAACGCGGTGCTGCGCAAGCTGAATCCCGCCCCCGATCGCCCGAGCCTCTGGCCCGACCTGCCGCTCGACGACCCCCGGACGGGCAACTTCAACCGTGCCTACAACCGCATGCGCACGCTGGCGCTGGGCTGGGCGACACCCGGCACCGCCATGCACCGCGACGGCCAGGTCGCCGAGACCGCGGCCAGGGCTCTCGACTTCCTGTACGAGCACGCCTACCACGAGGGGCTCGACCCGCGGGGCAGCAACTGGTTCTGGTGGGAGATCGGCGTCCCCCGCTCGCTGACCGACACCTGCGCCCTCATGTACGACGGCCTGCCCAAGGACCGCCTCGATCGCTGGCTGCGCCCCTTGCGCCGCTGGTGCCCCGACCCCGAGCGCCGCGTCAGCCATCCCGGCGTCGTCGAGACCGGCGCCAACCGCGCGGGCAAGGCCATGGCGGTGGCGATGCGCGGGCTGCTCACCCACGACGCCCGTCTCATCAAGCGGGCCAGGGACGCGGTCTCCGACCTGCTGCGGCCGACCAGGGGCCCGGGCGACGGCTTCTACCGCGACGGGTCGTTCATCCAGCACGGCGTGTACCCCTACACCGGCAGCTACGGCGTGGACTACCTGGAGAGCGTGGCCAGGCTGATCGCCATGCTCGCGAGGTCACCGTGGGAGATCACGGGGATCGGCGGCGTCTACGACCTGGTGGATCGCTCGTTCGCGCCGTTCGTCTTCGACGGGCTGATGATGGACTGCGTACGCGGCCGGCAGATCTCGGTGCAGGGCCACCGTGACCACCACTCGGGGCAGAAGGCGGTCGAGGCCATCCTGACCCTGCTGGAGGTGGCACCCGAGCGCCATGCCCGGCGCTGGCGACCGCTGGTGAAGGGCTGGCTCGCCCGCAACCAGGCCATCCCCTACGACACGCTCGCACCACCGGCGAGCATCGCGAAGGCCAAGGCCCTGCTGGCCGACCCGTCGGTGCCGGTGGGCCCGCGCACGACGGGCACGTACGTCTTCGCCGACATGGACCGGGTCGTGCACCGCCGTCCCACCTGGGCCTACGCGATCGCGATGAGCTCGGAGCGCATCGGCGCGGCCGAGGCCATGAACCGGGAGAACCTGCACGGCTGGTACACCGGCGACGGCATGACCTACCTCTACACCGGCGACCTGACCCACTGGAACGACGACCTGTGGCCCACGATCGACCCGTACCGGCTGCCGGGCACGACGGTCGACACCCGCGGACGGGCCGATCTCCCGCACGGCAAGCGTCGCCTGCCGCCCACCCCGTGGGCGGGTGGCGTGGCACTCGACGGCGAGTACGGCGTGGCCGCCATGAGGCTGATCGCCGACGGCTCCTCGCTGCGGGCCAGGAAGGCGTGGTTCCTCCTCGATGACGCGGTGATCGCCCTCGGCGCCGGCATCACCGCCTCCGACGGCCGCCGCATCGAGACCATCGTGGAGAACCGCAACACCCACGACCGGCATCCACCGCTGACCCGGGGCGACGACTGGGTCCACCTGTGCGATGTGGCCGGTTACGCGCTGCTCGACGGCGCCGACGTGAAGGTGATCCGCAAGAAGCGCACCGGCCGCTGGCGGGACATCGACAAGGGCGCCACCACCGGAGGCGACAGAACCCCCGTCACCAGGCACTACACGACGCTCGTCATCGACCACGGCGTGGATCCGCGCAGGGCCCGCTACGCCTATGCGGTGCTGCCCGGCGCCTCCGTCGCGCAGACCGCCGCGTACGGCCGGCGGATCGAGATCCTCGCCAACTCCAGGGCGGTGCAGGCCGTGTCCCACGGCGACGTGCTCGCCGCCGTCTTCTGGCGCGCGGGGACCGTCGAGACCGAGCACGGGCCGCTCGCCGCCGACGGCCCGTGCACGCTGGTCATCCGCCGCGACCACAAGCGGGTACGCCTCGCCGTCTCCGACCCGTCCAGGACCGCCGACGAGGTGCGGATCACGCTGCCCTGGCCGGTGAAATCGGTCAAGGAGAACGACCGCGGCGTGCGCAGGGCCAAGAAGGCGATCAAGGTGAAGGTCGGTGGCAGCCGCGGTCACGCCCACACCGCGGTGGTACGCCTCTGAACCCCGGGGGCGCCCGAGACCGGTGATCAGGTCACGGGTGGCGGGCGAGGTAGCCGCCCATGGTCTTGAACACCTCCTCGGCCGGCAGGTCCGTGCCGTCCTGGGTGCGGACCCGTTCGATCACCAGACCGTGGCTGCGGCCGCGGCGGGCCTCGGCCCCGGCGACGATGACGACGCCGTCGCCCTCGCGGATGAAGACCCGGCCCGGAGTGCCGCCGTAGACGCCCTTGGAGATCGAGGCCCTCAGGACGCGGACGCGCTCGCCCTTGTAGTAGGTGAAGGCATTGGGGTAGGGGTCGGACTGGGCGCGTACCAGCCGTTCGATGTCCTCGGCGGGCCAGGTCCAGTCGATGTTGCCGTCCTCGATCGAACGCTTGTGGAAGAAGCTGGCCTTCGAGCGGTCCTGGGGCGTCCAGTCGGTACGGCCGGAGGCGATGAGGTCGAGGGCCTCGGCGACGATGGGCTCGATGAGGTCGACCGTCCGGTGGAACAGGTCGGTGGTGGTGTCGGCCGGGCCGACCGGGATCGCGCGCTGCACCACGATGTCCCCGGCGTCCAGTTCGGCGTTCATCATGTGGGCGGTGACGCCGACCTCCTTCTCACCGTTGATGAGCGCCCAGATGAGCGGGGAGAAGCCGGCGTAGGCCGGAAGCAGCGAGTCGTGCACGTTGAGGACGCCGTGCCGAGGGAGGGTGAAGATCTGCGGCGGTATCCACGTGCGCCAGTTGTTGGCGACGATGAGGTCAGGCTCGACTTCCTTGAGGGTGAGCAGCAGTTCGTCGTCGGGGCGGTTGCGAAGCTGCACCGGCACACCGTGGGCCTGCGCCAGCTCGGCCACCGAGTCGCTCCAAATCCTCTCGTAGGCGTGGTCGCTCTGGGGATGCGTGACCGCCAGCACCACGTCGTGCCCGGAGTTCAGTAGGGCCTGGAGCGTGCGATGCCCCCAGGTCTGATAGCCGAACATCACGACCCGCATCAGCGCTCTCCTTGTGAGGTGAGTGGATAGAGATTAGGCTCATATAGTTAGGCAAGCCTAACCTAAATCAGATGTCTATTCCACCCATGGAACCCAACCTGGACCGCTCACTCGAAAGGCCTTCCATGCCCATTGCCGAGCAGCCCGTCCACGACCTCGTCGGCATCGGATTCGGACCGTCCAACCTCGCCCTGGCCATCGCGCTGCGCGAGCGCCAGGCGCGCACCGGCGAGCAGATCGACGCGGTGTTCCTGGAGAAGCAGCTCTCGTTCGGATGGCACCGCGGCATGCTCCTTGAGGACACCACGATGCAGGTCTCCTTCCTCAAGGACCTGGTCACCATGCGCAACCCCACCAGCGAGTTCGGCTTCCTGTCCTATCTCAAGGCGCGCGGCCGGATGCTGGATTTCATCAACCACAAGACGATGTTCCCCTCCCGCACGGAATTCCACGACTACCTGGAGTGGGCCGCGGCACCCTTCGCCGACCAGGTCGAATACGGCTCGGAGGTGGTCGCCGTCACTCCCGTCACCGTCGACGGCGCGGTGGAGTACCTCGACGTGGTGGTCCGCCAGGGTGAGGGCGAGCTCAGCACGCGCCGCACCCGCAACCTGATCATCGCCGTCGGCCTGGTCCCGGTGCTGCCCGACGGGATGGTCGGCGACGAGCGCATCTGGCACAGCGAAGAGCTCCTGGACCGGCTCCCCTCGGTCACGGACCCCCGCCGGTTCGTGGTGGTCGGCGCCGGTCAGAGCGCCGCCGAGGTGACCGAGTACCTGCACGGCGGCTTCCCCGACGCCGAGGTGTGCGCGGTGTTCTCCAAGTACGGCTACACCCCGGCCGACGACAGCTCCTTCGCCAACCGCATCTTCGACCCCGTCGCGGTCGACGACTACTTCAACGCGCCCGAGGCGGTCAAGGAGCGCCTGCTCGCCTACCACGCCTCCACCAACTACTCCGTGGTCGACCTCGACCTCATCGACGAGCTGTACCGCCGGCACTACCAGGAGAAGGTGCAGGGCAGGCAGCGGCTGCGCATCCTCAACGCCTCCCGGCTCGTCGAGGTCGACCGGGGCGCCGAGAGCGTGCGCGCCACCGTCGAGTTCCTGCCCACCGGGGAGCGGACCGTCCTGGAGGCCGATGTGCTCATCTACGCCACCGGCTACCGGCCCGGCGACCCGCTGACCTTACTGGGCGCCACCGGCGAGCACTGCGAGCGGCTGCCCTCGGGCGCCCTGCGCATCGAACGCGACTACCGGATCGCCACCTCCGCCGGCCTGCGCTGCGGCATCTACGTGCAAGGAGCCACCGAGCACACCCACGGCCTGACCTCGACCCTGCTGTCCAACACCGCCGTGCGGGCCGGGGAGATCGCCGACGCGGTGGCCGAGCGGCTGAGCGACAGCGGGCGCGGCTCTTACGCGTTCTCGCACTCGCGCTGACGTCCGCCGTGGTGACGGCCGCTCTTACGGCGGCCGTCACCACGGCGTCCCCGCACCAGGCCGATCTAGGCGAGCACCCAGGCGACGTCCCTGAGCAGGGCGTGCCGCCAGCCGGCCCGGTCGTGGCCCGAGGCCGACCGTGACACCCGCACGGTCGCGCCGGCCTGCTCGGCCAGGGTCTCGACCAGCTCGCAGTGCGGCAGCATCCGCGTCTCGTGCTCCCCCACGTCGAACGCGACCCGCAGGCCGGACAGATCGGGCCGCTCCCGCAGGCGCGCGGCGATGGTGCCGCCGACCGGACCGCCCATGGGGTCGGCCAGGTCCCCGGCGCCGGGTGTCCACCAGAACGACGCCGACTGGCAGGCGATGCCGGACACCAGGCCCGGGAACTCCAGGGCCGCGTACATCGCGCTCAGCCCGCCGAGGCTCTGCCCGGCGACCACCAGCCGGTCCAGGTCGGCGGGTACGCCGCTCCCGGCCACCAGCGGCAGCAGTTCGTCCCGGATCGCCTCCCACAGCTCGGGCCTGCACCCGAGTTCGGCGTCCCTGGCCTGGGCCGGCAGGAAGACGAGCGTGACGGCGGGCATCTCGCCCTGGGCGACGGCCGAGTCGAACGCGGTCATGGCCGGGTGCAGGTACAGCCAGTCGTCCCCGTCGAGCAGCAGCACCATCGGCCCCCCACCGCCCGCCGGGTGGACCCGCACGGTGCGCCGTCCGCCGAGCCGCGCGCTGGTCCAGCGGAAACGGGAGCGCGGGAGCGGCAGGACGTCGGCGGCCCCGACGGCCGGCCAGTGCGGCTGGGCGGGGGCGTCCGGGGTCGCGGCGATGGACCGGTCGCCGCCCGCCCCGACGGGGTTGAACGGGTCGGCGTACGCCGCGTCGTCCGTGCGGAACTGGTAGGTCACCCGCAGCCGCGCGGGCATGGCCACCTCGGCGTACCAGCAGTCCGTGTCGCCCCACCGGCGTAGCGGGACCGGCTCCGACCAGCTCTCGAAGGCGATGGTCGCCGGGGACCCCCGCCACAGGAACAGGGTCGCCCAGCCGCCGTCGGCGGGTACGGACGCGGGCGTCCCCGCCGCCGCCCAGAACGCGGCGCCGCCGGGTTCGCCCGGCAGCCCGAACTTGGCGAAGGTGCTCTCCATACGCGGTCCTCCTCCATCCCATCCGGCTGAAAAGCAAGGTTAGGCTAACCTAAATCTCGCATGTTACGGTTTCCTTGCTCCTTGTCAGGGTTGCGGCGGAAGCAAGGGAATCCGGATGTTCCTCCAACGAACAATAAGTACGAGGACCTTGCGGCGGCTCGCGGCGATACCTACCGCTGCGGCCCTCGTCACGGGACGCGGCTCCGCCCCGGCGGACGAGCCGAGCGGCGTGGGACGGGCGTGAGCGCCACCGGCACACACGTCACTCCGGCCATCCTGCGCACGGCGACCGGGCGCGAGGCCACCCGATGGGTCGCGGCGCACTCGCGCGAGGTGCCCCTGCTGACGACCGCCACCGTGCTCACCACGGTGGCCGGGGCGGCGCTGCAGGTGCTGCCGCTGTTCCTGCTCGGCCAGGTGGTCGACGGGGTGGTCGAGGGCGAACCGCGCTCGATCCTGGTCACGATCGGGGCGCTGATGGTGGCCGCCGTGCTGCTCGGCTCGGCGACCACCGCGGCGTCGACGTACCTGATCGGGCGGCTGGGCGCGGACCTGCTCGCGCGGTTGCGGGAGGGCGCCGTCCAGGCGGTGCTGGGCATGCCGAGCGCGCGGATCGAGCAGGTCGGCCGGGGCGACGTGCTGTCCAGGATCGGTGACGACGTGGCCGTGGTGTCGAAGGGCATCCGGACGGCCATCCCCACGGTGTTCTCGGCGGGGGTGCTGGTCGTCATCGCCACGGCCGGCATGTTCGGCCTGGACTGGCGGCTCGGCCTGGCGGGCGCCGGCGCGCTGCCCGCGTACGGGCTGGCCCTGCGGTGGTATCTCCCCCGGTCCGCCCCGCTCTACCAGCGGCAGCGGGAGGCCCAGGCCGACCGCGCGCAGGCGTTGATCAGCGGCCTGAACGGGATCGGCACCGTCCGGGCGTACCGCCTCGAAGGCGACTTCCGCGAGAAGGTCACCAGCGAGTCGTGGCGGGTGCGCGATCTCGGCGTCGAGGTGTTCCGGTTCTTCGGCCGGTTCGTCGGCAGGGAGAACCGCGCCGAGTTCATCGGGCTGGTCCTGATCATCGCGGTGGGGTACGTCCTGCTGGAGGCCGACGCGGTCACCTTGGGCGAGGCATCGGTGGCCCCGCTGCTCTTCCACCGGCTGTTCACCCCGCTGGGCTCCATCATGTTCACCTTCGACGAGGCGCAGAAGTCGGGCGCGAGCCTGACCCGGCTGGTCGGCGTGCTGGGCGAGGCCACGGAGGAGAGGCTGGTGGGCCGGGCGGCCGTCGCGCCGGCGGACGCCGGGGCGTACCCGGTGACGGTGGAGGGGCTGACGTTCGGCTATCCCGACTCCGAGGAGCCGGTCCTGCGCGACGTCGACCTGGTGATCCCGGCGGGCGGTTCGCTCGCGCTGGTGGGGGCGACGGGCGCGGGCAAGACGACGCTGGCGGCGCTGATCGCGGGCATCGGGACCCCGCAGGCCGGGTCGGTGCGCATCGGATCGACCGATCTCGCCACCCTGGACGAGGCCGGGGCGCGGGCCCTGGTGAGCATCCTGACGCAGGAGACGCACGTGTTCTCCGGCCCGCTCGCCGACGACCTGCGGCTGGCCGCGCCGGAGGCGACCGACGCCGAGCTGATGGAGGCGTTGCGCAGGGTCGGCGCCGACACGTGGGTCACGGCGCTGCCCGATGGGCTGGACACCGTGGTCGGCGAGGGCGGTGAGCGCCTGGACGTCACCAAGGACGCCCAGATCGCCCTGGCCCGGCTGGTGCTGGGCCGTGCACCGGTGGTGGTGCTGGACGAGTCGACCGCGGAGGCGGGCAGCCAGGGCGCCGCCGAGTTGGAGCGCGCCGTGTCGGCCGCCTGCCTGGGGCGCACCACGCTGTTCGTGGCGCACCGCCTGACCCAGGCGATGGCGGCGGACCGGATCGCCGTGCTGGACGCGGGACGCGTCGTGGAGCACGGAACCCACGAGGAGCTGGTGGCTCTGGGCGGCCGGTACGCGCGGCTTTGGCGTGCGTGGCGGGAAGGCAGCTAGGTCTACAACGTGAAAGGGACGGCTGAGTCTTCGATGATGGAACCGAGCACTCGTCACATACTGCTCTCTCCCGAGCGCCTGGCCGACGTGCGCCGGCGGACCGGCGAACATGCCGACATCACCATCACCAAAGCGTGCGCCATCGGGCTGGCCTACTGGGCGACGGGCCAGAGCCCCGACAGCCTCGACCTCACCCCCGGCACCATGTTCGCCGACGTCCTCGGATGGGTCGACAACGGCGGGGGCGGGGTTCGCGGCTGGGAGGTCGGCGCGGACGGCCGGAGCATCACCGTCCCCGAGGGCGTCGTGCCGGCCGACGCGCGGCTCGCGCTGGACGACCTGGCCGAGTTCCCGGACCGGCCCATCGGCACCATCGGCCCTTCCAGCGTGACGGCACGGCTCGAAGCCCTGGCCGGATGGAACGACACCAGGGCCGACCGGGTCCGCCCGACCATCGTGGAGATGTTCCGCGAGCAGGTCCGGACCAGGCCGGACGCCGTCGCCATCGTCGACGAGAACCGGTCGCTGACCTACCGTGAGGCGGCCGGGCTGTCCAACCAGCTCGCCCACCACCTGATCGAGCGCGGGCTCACCGCCGAGCAGATCGTCGGCATCTCGCTCGACCGCTCCGCCGAGATGGTGATCGGCCTGCTCGGCGTGCTCCAGGCGGAGTGCGCGTTCGTGCCGCTCGACCCGCAGTGGCCCGCCGCGCGCCGCGCGGTCGTCATCGACGACGCCCGCGTCGTGGTGCAGCTCAACGAATCCGGCGAGCACGACGCGGGTGAGCCGGAGGCCGTGGCCGTCGACCTCGGCGACTGGCGGTTCGGCTCGTATCCCACCGAGGGCACCGAGGTCGCCGTCCCCGGACCCGCCCTGGCGTATGTGATCTTCACCTCCGGTTCGACGGGGCGGCCCAAGGGCGCGATGATCCGGCACGAGGCGATCAGCGAGCGCCTGCTGTGGCAGGTCAACGAGATCCTGGGCTTCGGTCACGGCGACGCGTCGCTGTTCAAGGCGCCGCTGTCGTTCGACATCTCCATCAACGAGATCTTCCTGCCGCTGGTGTGCGGCGGCAGGGTGGTGGTCCTGCGGCCCGGCGGCGAACGCGACCCGCACCACCTGCTGAGCGTGATCGCCGAACAGCGCGTCACCTTCACCTACCTGGTGTCGTCCATGCTGGACGTGCTGCTGGAGATCGCGGGCGACTCCGGGCGGCTGGACAGCCTGAAACACGTGTGGTGCGGCGGCGAGGTGCTGACCCCCGAGCTGTACGAGCGCTTCCGCACCCGGCTCGACATCCCCATGTACCACGGCTACGGCCCGGCCGAGACGACGATCGGCATCTCGCACGTCATCTACCGAGGCGCGGCCGAACGCCTGTCGACGTCGATCGGCAAGGCCAACCCCAACACCGAGTTGTACGTGCTGGACGAGGAGCTGCGCCCGGTCCCGGTCGGCGTCGGCGGCGAGCTGTACGCGGGCGGCTTCCTCCTGGGACGCGGGTACGTCAACGCCCCCGGCCTGACGGCGTCCCGGTTCGTGGCGAATCCGTTCGCCGCGGACGGGTCCCGGCTGTACCGGACCGGCGACCTCGCGCGGTTCGCCCCGGACGGGTCGCTGGACTTCCTCGGCCGGGCCGACAACCAGATCAAGATCCGCGGCATGCGGCTGGAGATCGAGGATGTCGAGGTCGGTCTCGCGGAGCACCCCCGCGTACGGCACACCTGCGTCATCGCGAAGAAGAACGCGGCGGGCGGCACCTACCTGGTGGGGTACGTGCTCCCGGCGGCCGGGAGCGAGGACCTGCGGGCCGAGGAGGTCAAGGCGTGGGCCGCCGAGCACATGGTCGAGTACATGGTGCCCGCGCACATCGTCGTGATGGCGGCGTTCCCGCTCACCCCGAACGGCAAGCTGGACCGCGGCGCGCTGCCGGAGCCGGTGATCGGGGCGGGCCCGTTCGTCGCGCCCGCCACCGAGAACGAGCGCCTGGTGAGCGCGGCGGTCGCGTCGGTGCTACGCCTGGACGACGTCGGGGCCGACGAGAACTTCTTCAGGCTCGGCGGAGACAGCATCCTGGCGATCTCGCTGCTGAGCGCGCTGCGCGACGCGGGCCTCTACGTCACGGCGGCGCAGATCTTCGCCACCGGCACCGTGCGGGCGCTGGCGGCGGTGGCGAGCCGTGACGACGTCTCCGCCGTGGACCGTGAGGACGTCGCGACCGGTCCCGTCGCGGGGGCGCCCATCGTGCAGTGGCTCGGCGAGCACACGGACGCGATCGACGGGTTCATGCAGTCCGTGGTGCTGAACACGCCGGCCGGCCTGACCGCCGGCGCCCTCGACGAGATGCTCACCGCCGTGGTCAGGCGGCACGACATGCTGCGCGCCAGGCTGGTGCGCGGCGCCCGCTGGGGCTTCGACATCCCGGAGGCGGACCAGGTCGTCGCGGGGTGGCAGAGCAGCGACCTGCCGCTCGAGGAGTGCGTCGAGCTCGCCATCGGCAGGCTGGACCCGGACGACGGCGTGATGCTCCGCGCCGTCTGGCGGCGCGAGGCACGGCAACTGGTCGTGGTCGCCCATCACGTGGTGATCGACGGCGTGTCGTGGCGGGTCCTGATGGACGACCTGGCCACGGCGTGGCGGCAGCTCACCTCCGGCACGCCGATCGACCTGCCTCCGGTGGGCACGTCGTTCCGGCGCTGGACGCAGTTGCTGCAGCGCGCGGCGTTCGACACCGACCGCGACCACTTCCGGCGTCCCCTGCCGGGAGCGGACCTGCCGCTGGGCAGGCGTCCCCTGTCCGCGTCCGACACCGTCGCGCGGGAGAGGGTCCGGTCCGTCTCGGTCGGCCCCGAGGTCACCGCCGCGCTGCTGGGCGAGATTCCCGCGAGGTTCCACGCGGGCGTCAACGACGTGCTGCTGACCGCGCTCGCCGTCGCCCTCGCCCGGTGGCGCCGCGACCTCGGGCAGGATCAGACGTTCGCGCACATCGAACTCGAGGGCCACGGCCGCGAAGGACGGTTCGTGGCCGGCGCCGCCGGCTTCGAGCCGGACCTGTCGCGGACCGTGGGCTGGTTCACCACGCTGTTCCCGGTGACCGTGGACCCGGGCGCCACGGCCGACTTCACCGCCCCCGCCTACCTGGCCGGCGCGCTCAAGTCGGTCAAGGAGGACCTCGCCCGGGTGCCGGGCAACGGCGTGTCCTATGGCGCCCTGCGGTATCTGACCGGCGCCGGGTTCGACACGCCCGCCCCGCAGGTGCTGTTCAACTACCTGGGCCGGTTCGACGCGGGCGCGGCCGGGGACTGGCGGCTCGCGGGCGCCACCGGGCAGTTGGGCGAGAGACGCGACCCCAGGATGCGCCTGCCACGCGTCCTGGAGTTCAACGCGATCGCCGAACCCGGCCCGACCGGCGCGTACGAGCTGGTCACCACCATCTCGTGGCCCGAGGGGATGTTCACCGGCGAGGACGTCGCGACGATCGGGGCGTACTTCCGGGGGGCCCTGGCGGGGCTGGCCGCGCTCGACCAGGGCGGCCACTCCCCCAGCGACTTCGGCGCGGTGTCCCTCGCGCAGGCCGACGTCGACGCCCTGGACGGCCCGGCGCTGCGGGACATCCTGCCGCTGACCCCGCTGCAGGAGGGCCTGTACTTCCACTCGGTCTTCGACGACGACTCGGCGGGCAGTTACGTCGAGCAGCAGGTGCTGACACTGGACGGCGACGTGGACGCCGGGCGGCTCGCCGCGGCGGCCACCCGGCTGCTCGCGCTGTACCCGAACCTGGCCGCGCGGTTCGTGGCCCTCGCCGACGGCCGCGTGGTCTCGGTGCTGGAGAGCGGGGTGGAGGCGCCGTTCACCACGCTGGAGCGCCCCGGCAGCACCGACGACGAGATCCGCGACCTCGCCGAGCGGGACCGCCGCGCCGGGTTCGACCTGGCCGCCGGCCCGCTGATGCGCTACACCCTCGTCCGCAGGGGCGCCGGCCGGAGCGTCCTGGTGCAGACCGTGCACCACATCGTCGCCGACGGCTGGTCGGTGCCCCCGATGCTGCGCGCGCTGCTGGCCGAGTATCACGCGCCGGGCACCGTGCACCCGAAGGGCGACTTCTCCGACTACGTACGCTGGCTCGCCGCACGCGACGACGACGAGAGCGACCGGGTGTGGCGCGATCAGCTCGCCGATCTGCCCGGCCCTTCGCTGGTCGCCGAGGGCCACACCCCGTCCGGCCGGTTCGCCGAGACCGCCGTCGAGCCGGACGAAGACATCGACGCGGCCGCCCGGTCGGCGGGCGTGCCGCTGAGCGTCGCCGTGCACGGCGCGTGGGCGGTGACGCTGGGCGGCATCCTGCACGGCGAGGACGTGGTGTTCGGCTCCACGGTGTCCGGGCGGGACGCGGAGGTGCCCGGCATCGAGGACATGGTGGGGCTGCTCATCAACACGATCCCCGTGCGCGCCCGATGGGACGGCGCCACCACGGCGCGCGAGCTGCTCGCCTCGGTGCGGGACCACCAGAGCGCGGTGCTGCCGCACCAGCACGTCTCCCTGACCAGGATCGGCCGCCGGGCCGGTAGCGGTCCCCTGTTCGACACCCTGGTGGTGTTCGACCTCGCGACCGAGGTGGAGAGCCTGCGGAGGCCGGGCGACGAGGTCATCATCACCGGCATCGTGAACGAGGGCGCCCCGCACTACCCGTTGACGCTCGTGGTGGAGCGCGCCCTCGACGGCCGCCCGAGGTTCAACCTGATCTACGACGGCGAACTGCTGCGGGAGACGCCCGCCCGGGCGATCCTGCGCACGTTCACCCGGGCCCTGACCGGCCTGCTCACCCGGCCGGACGAGCCGGTGCCCGGCCGCGCCCGGCCGCCCGCGCGGATCACGCCGACGACCCTGGGCGGGCTGTTCGACGCCGCCAGGGCCCGCGACCCGGCCGCCGTCGCCGTCACCCAGTGCGGTCTCGGCGGTGGCACCCGGTCGATGACCTACGGCGAACTGGCGGAGGCGAAGAACGAGCTGGCCGCGGCGCTGCGCGCGGCCGGGGCCGGACCGGGCGGGCGGGTCGCCGTCGCCGTCCCGCGCTCCCTTGAGCAGGTCGTCGCCCTCGTCGCGATCGTCACCGCGGGCGGCGCGTACGTGCCGCTGGACCCGGCGTACCCGGACGAACGGCTGGAGTACATCCTCGCCGACGCCGCCCCGCAGGTCGTGCTCGTGGACCGGGAACACCGGAACCGCTTCACCAGGCTGGCGGCCAGGGCCGGTGTGCCGGCCCGCGTGCTCGTCCAGGGGGACGACCTGCCGCTGGACACCACCGCGCCCGAGGTCGGCCCGCACGACCCGGCGTACGTGATCTACACCTCCGGGTCGACCGGCAGGCCCAAGGGCGTCGTCGTCCCGCACTCCAGCGTCGTGACGCTGCTCGCGAACACCCGGCCCGACATGGGCTTCGGGCCGGACGACGTGTGGGTCCAGTTCCACTCCTCCTCCTTCGACTTCGCGGTGTGGGAGCTGTGGGGCGCGCTGGCGCACGGCGGTGAGCTGCTGGTGCCCGAGTACGGGCTGACCCGCTCCCCGGTCGACTTCCACCGGCTGGTCCGCGAGCGCGGAGTGACCGTGCTCAACCAGACCCCGTCGGCGTTCTACCAGTTCATCGAGGCCGACCGGCACGCCGGCGAGCCGGTCACCGCGCTCCGCCGGATCATCTTCGGCGGCGAGGAGCTGGACCTCGGACGGCTGCGCGGCTGGGTCGAGCGGCACGGCACCGCCTCACCCGAGCTGGTCAACATGTACGGCATCACCGAGACCACCGTCCACGTCACCCACCGGGTGCTGACCGACGAGGACTTCGCCGGCGACGGCGACGTGAGCCCGATCGGCAGCCCGATCCCCGGCCTGGTCACCTACCTGCTCGACGACCGGCTCCGGCCGGTGCCGCCCGGCCGGGTGGGCGGCATCTACGTCGCCGGCGACCAGGTGTCGCTCGGCTACCTGGGCAGGCCGGGGCTCACCGCGGGCCGGTTCGTGGCGAACCCGTTCGCGGGTGACGGCTCCCGCATGTACCACACGGGCGACCTGGCCCGCCGCACGCTCGGCGGCGAGCTGGAGTTCGCCGGCCGGGCGGACGATCAGGTGCAGCTCAAGGGCTTCCGCGTCGAGCTCGGCGAGGTGGAGTCCGCGATCAGGGAGCTCGACGGCGTGATCGACGTGGCCGTCACCGTGTCCACCAGCGTGGCCACCAGCGGCGATCACCTGGTCGCGCACGTCGTGGGCCGGGTGCCCGGCGACTTCACCGGCCTCCTGTCGGCCAAGCTGCCCGCGTACATGGTGCCGGCCTCGGTGCTGCGGGTCGACGCCCTGCCGCTGACGGTCAACGGCAAGCTGGACCGCCAGGCCCTGAGCGAGCGCGCCGCGCGGGACGACGTCCCGGCGCTCGCGAGTGACTCCGCGCTGGCCGCGCTGGCCGGCGTTTTCGCCGAGGCGCTCCCCGGGTGCGAGGTGGACGACGACACCGACTTCTTCGGGGCCGGGGGCGACAGCATCATCGCCATCACCGTGGTCAACCGGGCCAGAGCCCTCGGCCTGCCGATCACCCCACGGGACGTGTTCCTGCACAGGACGCCGCGCGCGCTCGCCGGGCACCTGGTGACGCGCACCCCGCCGGCCGCGGGAGCCACGGGGGCCGCGCCCGCCCGCGCCGACGGGCCGCTGGCACCGACCCCGATCATCCTGCGCCAACGGGAGCTGGGCGGCTCCCTCGCCCGGTTCGCCCAGGCCAGGACGCTGGTGGCACCCGAGGGAAGCGGGTTCGCCGACGCCGGTCGCGCCGCGAACGCCGTCGTGGCCGCGCACCCGGCCCTCCGGCTGCGGCTGCGCGTCGAGCACGGGGTGTGGGCGCTGAGCACCGGACCCGCCCGCGAGGTCTCCGTGGCCCTGACGGACGAGACCGACGCGACGACCGCGGCGAACGAGGCCGCCGGCCGGCTCGACCCCGAGGCCGGGGAGATGATCGCGTTCTCGTGGCTGGCGGCGAGCCGGACCCTGGTGGTCGCCGTGCACCACCTCGCCGTCGACTCGGTGTCCTGGCTGATCCTGCTGGACGACCTGGCCGCCGCCATGCGCGGGGCGTCCCTGGCGCCGCCGACCACGTCGTACGCCGAGTACGCCGACGCGCTGACGACCCGGTCCGCCCACGTGATCGACGGCCTCGGGCACTGGGTCACCACGCTCGAGGCGCCCGCGCTGCTGCCCGCGATCGCAGGGCAGCGCGAGATCACCGTGGACGTCACGCCCGAGGTGACCGCCCACGTGACGCGTACCGCGCCGGCCGCGCTCGGCGTCGGGCTCACCGAGTTGCTGTGCGGCGCGCTGCGAGCCGCGCTGACCTCCATCCAGCCGTCGCCCACCGATCTCGCGATCGAGCTGGAGCGGCACGGCCGCGTCCCGGTGCTCGAACACCACGACTACACCCGCACGGTCGGCTGGTTCACCTCCATCGCGCCCGTGCGGCTCACGGCGCACACCGACCCGGTCGCGGCGGCGCGCGAGGTCGCCGAACGCCAGCCGGACGAGGGCGCGCACGTCGCCTACGGTCAGCTCCGATACCTCGATCCGCAGACGGCGCCGCTGCTGAGCACGCGCCCGCAGGTGCTGTTCAACTACCTCGGCCGGGGCAGCGAGTCCCAGGCCCTGCACATCACCGGCGGCGACCCCGGCAGTCCCTACGCCGTCGAGGTCAACGCGTGGATCGACGCGGCCTCCGGAAGCCTGCGGGCGGCCTTCACCCTCGCCGACGGCGTCCCCGACGAGCTGACCGGACACTGGCGGCGCGCCCTGGAGCGCGTCGCGGACGCCGCCGCGACGGCCGAGTGGACGGCGCCGGTGACCCCGCTCCAGAAGGGCCTGTTCTTCCAGGCCCAGCTCGCGGGCCCGGCCGGACACTACGTCGCCCAGAACTACTTCACCTTCGACCGGCGGCTGGACACCGGCGCCCTGGCCGAGGCGATGGCGTACGTGATCGCGCGGCACCCGGTCGTGGGCGCCGGTTTCACCACCGACGCGGCCGGCGACCCGGTCCAGGTCCTCTCGGCGGCCCGTCCGATCGAGGTCCGCACGGTCGTCCTGGCGACGGACGCGGACGCCGAGGCCCTGCGCCTCCAGGACCGCGACACGGGCTTCGACCCGGGCGCTCCACCGCTGATCCGGTTGACCGTGGTGCGCCTGCCCGGCGACCGCGACGGCCTGCTGCTGAGCTATCACCTGCTGCTGTGGGACGGCTGGTCACGCGAGATCGTGCTGCGGGACCTGTTCGACGCCTATGAGGCCGTCGTCGCGGGAGAGCCGCTGGACCCGGCGCCGGCCACGCCGAGCTTCGAGAGCTACGCCCGGGCGCTCGACGCCAGGGACCTCTCCGTGTCGGAACGCTTCTGGGCCGAGCACCTCACCGGTCTGCCCGGCCCGACACTGCTCGCCGGACCGTCACCGTCGCTTCCGGACGACCTGCCGAACGCGCTCGTGCGCACGCTGTCGGCCGAACGGTCCGCCCTGCTGCGCGAGGCGGCCAGGACCCACGGTGTCACGCTGAACTCGGTGCTGACCGGCGCGTTCGGCCTGCTGCTGGGCGCGCACACCGGCCGGAGCGACGCCGTGTTCGGCGTGACCGTCTCCGGCCGGGAGGGCGAGGGCCTGTCCGGCATCGTCGGCGTGCTGCTCAACACCGTGCCCATGTGGACGCGAGCCCAGCCGGACGACACGGTGCGGGACTACCTGAGCGCCGTCCAGGCGGCCAGGGTCGCGGCGATGGAGCACGAGCACCTGGGGCTCGGCGAGATCCAGCGGGCCAGCGGGCACGACACCCTGTTCGACAACCTGTTCGTGCTCCAGAACTTCCTGGACATGGACGCGCTCGCCACGATGAACGCCAGGCACGGCATCACCTCGGTGCAGGCCGACGACTCCACGCACTACCCGTTCACCTGGGTCGTCACGCCCGGCGACCGGCTCACGGTCAAGCTGGAGCATCGCGACGACGACGCCGAGCGCGCCGGTCGCCTCCTGGACGACTACCTGCGCGTGCTCGACGACGTGGCCCGCTCGACCGGGCCGGTGGGCGCGCTGCGGGGCCTAGGGCCGGAGCCCGAGCCGGCCGAGCGTACGGACGTCGGCACGGACACCGTGGTCGACCGGTTCGACCAGGCGGCCGAGCGCAGCCCGCGGCGGGTCGCGCTCGTCGCCCACGGCAGGACCATGACGTTCGCCCGGCTTCAGGAGCGCAGCCGCGCGGTGGCGGGGCTGCTCGCCCGGCGCGGCGTCGGCCCCGAGATGACCGTGGGCCTGGCGATCCCGCGTTCTGTCGACTCGATCGTGGCGCTGTTCGCCGTGCTGCGCGTCGGCGCCGCGTACGTGCCGCTGGAGCTGGACCACCCGGACGAGCGGATCGCCGCGATCGTCGCCGACGCCCGCCCGGACGTGATCCTCACCGTGAGCTCCGTCTCCCCCCGGCTGACCGGTGCCCTGATCGAGCTGGACCGCCCCCTGCCCGAGGCCGAGCCGTTCGCGTCGTTCACTCCGGACGACCCGGACCGCCTGCGGCACCCCGCGTACACGATCTACACCTCCGGATCGACCGGGAAGCCCAAGGGCGTGGTGACCGAGTACGCCGGGCTCACCAACATGCTGATCAACCACCAGCGCCGCATCTTCGAGCCGGTGCTGGCGGAGCACGCCCACCGGGTCTTCCGGATCGCGCACACCGTGTCGTTCGCGTTCGACATGTCGTGGGAGGAGCTCCTGTGGCTCGCCGACGGCCACGAGGTGCACATCTGCGACGAGGAGCTGCGGCGCGACGCGCCCCGGCTGGTCGAGTACTGCCTGGAGCACGGGATCGACGTCATCAACGTGACCCCCACCTACGCGCAGCAACTCGTGGCCGAGGGGCTGCTCGACGACCCCGCGCGGCGGCCGGCGCTGGTGCTGCTGGGCGGTGAGGCGGTCACCCCGACGTTGTGGCACCGGCTCGCCGAGACCGAGGGAACGGTCGGCTACAACCTGTACGGACCCACTGAATACACCATCAACACCCTCGGCGTCGGGACGTTCGAGTGCCATGATCCGGTGGTGGGCGTGGCGATCGACAACACCGGCGTGTACGTGCTGGACCCGTGGCTGCGGCCCGTGCCGGACGGAGTGCCCGGCGAGCTGTACGTGTCGGGCATCGGCATCGCGCGCGGCTACCTCGGCCAGCCGGCCCAGACCGCGGACCGGTTCGTCGCGTGCCCGTTCGACGAACCGGGCGAGCGCATGTACCGCACCGGGGACCTCGTGCTCCGGCGGCCGGACGGGAATCTGATGTACCTGGGCCGCACCGACCAGCAGGTCAAGATCCGGGGGCATCGGGTCGAGCCGGGCGAGGTCGAGGCCGCGTTCGAGGCGCACCCGGCGGTACGGTTCGCCGCCGCGGTGGCCCAGCCCGATCCGCGGGTCGACGGCGCGTACCGGCTGGCCGCGTACCTCGTCCTGGAGGGCTCCGACCTGGCGACGGTCGCCGCGGAGGTGGGCGCCGGGCTGCCGGACTACCTGTGCCCCACCCATTACGCCCAGGTCGACGCCATCCCGCTGACGGTGAACGGGAAGGCCGACGCCAAGGCGCTGCCGGAGGCCAGGCCGCTGGGCGCGCTGACCACGTCGGGCGAGCGTGACCCGGTGACCGAGACCGAGATCGCGGTGTGCGAGTTCTTCGCCGAGGCATTGGATCTGGACGACGACGAGGTGAGCGCGGTGAGCGACTTCATGTCCCTCGGGGGGCACTCCATGCTGGCGGTGCGGCTGATCGGGCTGCTACGCCGCGAGTACGGTCCCGTGATCACCGTCCGTGATCTGTTCGCCCTGCGCACCCCGGAAGCGATCGCCCGGCATCTCGATGACAACTCCTGACGACCAGAGGTCCCGCACGGGACCCGGCATCCTGCGGACCGCGCTGCGGCGCAACGCCGGCGCGATGGCCTGGGGCACCGTCCTCATGGGCATGTACCAGGCCGGCGAGACCGCCTTCCCCATCGCGCTCGGCCTGATCGTCGAGCACACGTTGCGGGACCGGAGCCTCGGCTCGCTCGCCGTGTCGATCGCCGCGCTGGCCGTGATCATCACGACGGTGTCCCTGTCGTGGCGGTTCGGGATGCGCATCCTGCAGAAGGCCAACACGACCGAGGCCCATCGCTGGCGGGTGCGGGTCGCGGCCTGCGGTCTCCAGCCGGTGGCCAGGGACGTCGACCTCAAGTCCGGCGAGGTCCTGACCATCGCCACCGAGGACGCCGACCAGACCGCCGACATCATCGAGGTGGTGCCGCTGCTGATCAGCTCGGTGGTCGCGGTGCTGGTCGCGGCGGTCGCGCTGGGCCTGGCCAACGTCCAGCTCGGCCTGCTGGTGATCGTGGGAACCACCGCGATCCTGTCGATCCTGAGCGTGATGTCCCGGCGGATCGGCGCGAGCACCCGCGAACAGCAGGCCCGGGTGGCGCGGGCGGGCGCGAAGGTCGCCGACCTGATCATCGGTCTGCGCCCGCTGCACGGCTTCGGCGGCAACCACGCGGCGTTCCTGTCCTACCGGAAGGTCAGCACGGAGGCGAAGCGCCAGGCGATCACCGTGGCCAGGGTGAACGGCGCGTACGCGGGCACCGCGCTGGCCCTCAACGCGATCCTCGCCACCGCCGTGACCCTGACGGCGGGCTGGCTGGCGTTCGACGGCCGGATCTCCATCGGGGAACTCGTCATGGCCGTGGGGCTGGCACAGTTCATCATGGAACCGCTCAGGCTGTTCTCGGAGATGCCGAAGTACGTGATGATCGCGCGCGCGTCGGCCGAGCGGATGGCGCTGGTGCTGGCCGCGCCTCCGGTGATGACCCCGGGGCCGGAGCGCCCGTCGGCGGGCGGGGACCTCGAGGTCGACGGCGTCCGATACGGGGCCCTGCGCGAGCTGAAGTTCCACGTGTCCGCCGCCGAGTTCGTGGCGATCGCCGCCTACCGGCCGGGCGCGGCGGCCGACCTCGCGTCGATCCTGGCGGTGAACGTCCCGCCCGGCTCGTATGAGGGGGTGGTGCGGGTCAGCGGGCGGGAGCTGGCGGACCTGTCGATCGAGGCGGTGCGCGAGCACCTGCTGGTGAACCCGTACGACGGGGAGATCTTCGCGGGGACCCTCCGCACGAACATCGACCCGGCGGGCGCCGGCCGGATGGTGCCCGAGGCCGTGGAGGCGTCCATGCTGACCGACGTCGTGGCCCTCCACCGCGAAGGACTCGACTACGGCGTCCGCGACCGCGGCGCGAACCTCTCCGGCGGGCAGCGCCAGCGGCTGTCCCTGGCTCGCGCCCTCGCCGCCGACCCCGACATCCTGGTCCTGCACGACCCGACGACGGCCGTCGACGCGGTCACCGAACAGCTCATCGCGCGCAACATCGCGGAGCTACGCCGCGACCGCACCACGATCGTGATCACCAGCAGCCCGGCCCTCCTGGACGCCGCCGACCGCGTCCTCGTCCTGGACGGCGGCGTCATCACCGCGGACGACACCCATCGCAACCTCCTCGCCGCCGACGAGGGCTACCGCCTGGCCGTGGCCCGGTGACCCGGACGACCAACGCCCCCGCCACGCGCGATGCCCGCCCGAACTCCGCGTACTGGACGCCGGCGCGTCTGCCGCTCCCGGATCGGCCCGCGACGTTCGCCGCCGACCTCGCGATCGAGAACATCGGCGGGCAGCCGGCGGACTACCGACGTGGCATGGCCGCCTTCCACGTCTTCGATCTGGACGTGAGCAAGCGCGTGTTCGCCGTCTGCGGCACCTCCACCCGCGTGCTCGCCCTGCACGAGCAACCGGGCGCGTGGGGTGCGAACGAGCCGTTCTACCACGTGGCCGAGTCGCCGTACGAGGAGTTCGACGACGGCTTCACCCGGTTGCGCACGTGCGAGGTCACACTCGACCGGAGCACCTCGACCGCGGCCTGGCACGTGGACGGCCACAAGATCTACCAGGCCCACGGCACCCTGATCCCCGAACGCGTCGTCGTCGGGCTCGGGATCTGGACGATGCTGCCGATCCGGGACGGTCGCAGCCGCTCGCTCGACGGGCAGGGCATCGACGTACGGTGGCGCCGGATCCGGGTGCGCGGGGCCGGTTCGTGACGCGGCCGGACGGGTGGTCCGCGGTCTGCGCCCGGCCACCGTGCGTCAGGCGGCTACTGCGGTGGTCCGTCGCAGAGGTCCCACGCGAACCTGCCGCTGGAGATCCAGAGCGAGCTGGTGATCGGCGCCCTCGACGGTATGCTGCCGTACCCCTCGAAGCAGAGCCCGCCCCAGTTCTCGTGCTGGAAGGTCGACGAGTAGTTGCAGTTGTTGAAGACCTTGAACGAGCTGATCCGGTCGTTCCAGGCGGGTCCTACGTTGGCGATGCCATAGCCTCCCGTGTCGCAGGGGCCGCCGGAGCCGTAGATCTTGGTGGAGGCCCCGCCGTAGTTGAAGTTCTCGTACCACGTCATGAGGAGCGTGTCGGCCGCGGGCGCGGCCAGCCGCTCGCCTGATGAGGCACATTTCTGGGAGAGCACCGGCGAGGCCTCGCCGGCCGCCGGCGCGGGGCCGAGCACGATCTGGCACTCGCGCTCAGGCGCCGCGCTGGACGCGTTCGACGGCGTGGCGGTCGCCACGGCCGCGATGGCCAACGCGGGCAGGAGCAACGCCGCCCGCGCCGGCAGGGATGAGGTTCGCCACCGAGCGTTCACCATGGTCGGTTCACCTTTCTTGTGGGCTTGATGGCTGGTTCGACCCCATCACCATCGCGCCCGCCTGCGTCAACGCCGCGCCAGTTCGGCTTCATCGCAGGCTCCGGGTCACGGCGGTCACCGCGACCGTCCAGGCCACGCCCACCGCCACCAGCAGCCCCGACGAGAGCGACCCGCCCGAGCAGGAGGAGACCCCGGGCGAAGTCGCGGCGGTGAAGAAGAAGCTGCCGGACGTGGTCGCCATGAACCTCCAGGAAGGCCAGGACACGCTGATCACCCTGTACGCCAAGAAGATCGGCGAATAGCGGGGCGGGCGGGCGGGATCGGCGTCACCACCGCACCACGGCGATGCCGGCGCTGAACCCGCTGGCCAGCCCGACCAGGGCGACCAGGTCGCCGCGTCGCACCCGCCCGCTGGTGACCGCCTGGGCGAGCTGGACGGGCAGCGTGGCCGCGACGAGGTTGCCGTGCTGGGCGATGGTGACGACGACCTTGTCCGGGGGGATTCCGACGTGGTCGCAGAACTTCCACAGCGCGGGCAGCGACGCCTGGTGTACGCAGATGGCCGCGAAGTCGTCCCAGGTCAGGCCGAGTTCGGTGAGCGACTTGTGGAACAGGGTGAGGTCGGTTCGCTCGATGCTGTGCGCGAGCTCGACGGCGTTGACGGTGAGCGGCCGGATGACCGGCCAGTCGGCCGCCGGGTCGGTGGTCAGGTTCGAGACCCGCACGGTCGCCGCCTCCCAGCCGGCCGAGTGGGCGGTGAACCGGTGGCCGAGCACGCCCGGCTCCGTCGCGGGCTCCAGCAGCAGGGCGGCCCCGGCATCGCCGACGGTGTAGGCGGCGGCGATCGTGAAGAACTCCTCGGTTCCGGACAGCGTCCACGGCATGAACGCGGTGGCCATCTCGCCGGAGCAGATCAGCACGCGCCGGTGACGCTCCGTGGCGATGAGCGCGTCGGCGATCTGGATGGCGTTCAGCACGCTGTTGCAGGCGTTGCGCACGTCGAACGCCGGGCAGCCGGCGCCGAGCTTCGCCGCCACGGCGTGCGCGGTGGCGGGCTCGATCATGTCGATCGTCACGCCGGCGAAGATGATCAGATCGAGGTCGTGCGCCCGCAGGCCCTGATCGGCGAGCAGCCGGCGGGCGGCGTGGACGGCCAGGTCCGAGGGTTTCTCGTGCGGCGCGGCGATGTTCCGCCGCCGGACCCCGCTGCCCGCGTGGATGACGCCCCGGGGCAGTTCCAGGGCGGGGTTGCGCTCGGCGAGCCGGTCCTCCAGCTCCGCCGTGCTCATGGTGGCCTGCGGCAGGTGGGCGGCCACGCCGGCCAGCCGGGTGTGGACGGTGGTCATGGCGTGTCTTTCGGGGAGACCGGCCGGCTGGTACGCAGGCCGAGGTGCAGGAGCACCGTGCGGGTGATGTCGGTGATCGTCCCGGTGCCGCGGATCAGCTCCATGGGCGGGATGTCCACGCCGAACTGGTGCCGCATGGACACCAGCAGGTCGGTGGCCATGAGCGAGTCCATGCCGTACTCGTCCAGCCGCCGGTCGGGGTCGATGTCGGCGGCGGGGGTGAGGAGCACGGTGGACAGCAGTGCGGTGATCTGCTCGGCGACGTAGGAGTGCACCTCCTCGCCGCTCATCGCCGCCAGCCTCGCCAGCAGGTCGCCGGTGTCGAGGTCGTGCTCGGTGCCGGGCGGGAGCACGGCCGACAGCCACGGCCTGCGCAGTCCGGGCAGCGCCTGCCGCATGCGGGCCCAGTCGCAGCGGCCCACGATCGCGACGTCGGCCTGCTCGCCGAGCATGTCGTCGACGGCGGCCAGCGCCCGGCCCGCGGTCAGGGATTCGATGCCGAGCCTGGCCAGGGCTTCGGCCTGGGTGCCGCGGGCCAGGACGCCGGTTCCGGCGAGCGCGCCCAGGCAGACCGCCAGCGCCGGCCGGCCCCGCGCCCTGCGCCGGCGGGCCAGCGCCTCCAGGAACAGGTTCGCCGACACGTAGGGTGCCTGGCCGATGTTGCCGATCGTGGTCAGGGACGAGTACAGGATGAACGCCTCCAGGGGCAGGCCGTCGGTGAGCTCGTCCAGGACCAGGGCGCCGGCGACCTTGGGGCGCAGCACGGCCCGGATCCGGTCGTCGGTGAGGTCGGCCAGCGCGGCGTCGTCGAGGTGCATGGCGGCGTGCACGACCCCGCGTACCGGGTGGCCTCCGGTGTCCAGCTCGCGCAGGATCTCGCGCATGGCGTCGCGGTCGGTGACGTCCGCGGCGTACGCGCGGGCCTGCGCCCCGAGGCCCTTCAGCTCGTCCAGCAGCGCGGGCGCCTCGGGGGTGTCCGGGCCACGGCGGCCGACGAGCGCCAGGTGGCGGACTCCCGCCCGGGCGAGATGACGGGCGGTGGCCGCGCCGAACCCGGTCAGGCCCCCCGTGATCAGATAGGTGCCGTCTGAGCTGCGAGGTGGCCGGACGGGCCACGTCCGCACCATGACCGGGTCGTCGCGCGGGTCGAGGGCGACGACGATCTTCCCGATGTGCCGGGAGTGCCGCATCAGGGCGAAGGCGTCGGCGACGCGCCCGGCGGGATGAACCGTGTGCGGCAGAGGGCGGAGGTCGTTCAGGCGGGAGAACGCCGCCACGTGCTCGGCGGTCAGGGCCGGGTTCTTCCACATCAGCGTGCCGACGTCGACGCCGAAGAACGAGATGTTGTCGCCGAAGGGCCGCAACGGCAGGTGCCCGCTCTCGTAGATGTCGCGCTTGCCCAGCTCGACGAACCGGCCGCCGTGTCCCAGGCACTCCAGCCCGCGGCTGATGGCCTCGCCCGCCAGCGAGTTGAGCACGACGTCCACGCCGCGGCCCGCGGTCAGCTCCCTGACCTGCTCGGCGAAGTGCACGCTGCGCGAGTCCAGGACGTGGTCGACGCCGAGCGCGCGCAGCAGGTCACGTTTGGCCGGGCTGCCCGCCGTGGCGATCACGCGTACGCCGGCCAGCCGGGCGTATTCCAGCGCGGCCAGCCCGACGCCGCCCGCACCCCCGTGGACCAGCACCGTCTCTCCCGCCTTGACGCGGGCGCAGTGGTGCAGCGAGTGGAAGACGGTGGAGAAGGCCATGGGCAGGGTGGCGGCCTCGGCGAACGTGAGCCCTTCGGGGACGTGACCGGCCGCCGCCGCCTCGATCAGGGCATGGCTGCCGAACCCTACGGGCCCCGGCGCCATCACCCGGTCACCGGGCTTGAGCCGGGTGACCTCCGGCCCGACGGCGAGGACGGTCCCGGCGCATTCCAGGCCCAGCTCGTGACCGCCGAAGACGGCCTCGACCGCCTCGGTCGGCAGCAGGTTCACCGCGAACATCACATCGCGGTAGTTCAGCCCGATCGCCCGTACCTCGACCAGCGCCTGTCCCGGGCCCGGCGTGGGCACCTCGGCCCGCTCCCAGGCCAGCCGGTACGACAGGCCGGGGTCGGACACGGCGAGGCGGAAGGCGCCCTGCCCCGCCGCCATCGGGGCGGTGGGCGCGGGCGTCCTGACCAGGCGCGGGACGAAACGGCCCCGGCGGGTGAGCAGGATCTCGTCCTCGTCACCGGGTGCCAGGAGTTCGGCCGCCAGCCGCGCCGCGTCGTGCCCGTCCGCGCCGGTGCGGTGCAGGCACAGCCGCCGGATCTCGAGCCGGGGCTGCTCGTTGGCCAGCGAGCGTGCGGTCCCCCAGGTGGCCGCGTCCTGCGGATGAACGGGTCCGTCCGCCGGGCCGGGCTCGGGGAGCGCCCCGCAGGGGCGGCTGACCAGCCACAGGGTGATCCGCAGGTCGGGGGGCAGCTCCTCGCAGGCCAGCGCGATCGCGCGCAGCAGGGCGGCCCGCCGGGTGATCTGCCCGACGACCACCTCCGCCCCCAACACGCCCGCCCCCGACTCCCGCGGCTCCCCCAACCCCTCCGTCTCCGCCGCAACCGCTTCCGACAACCCCACGTCGGACGGCCCCACGCTGGACGACCCCGTGCTGGTCGGGTCCGCGCTGGTCGGGTCGCCGAGGACGATCGCGAGGGTGACACCCTCAGGGGATCGGCGCATCCGGGCGGCCCACGCCGCCGGGTCGTCGCCGAGTGGTGAGACGCTCACGTGCGCGCCGTGTGTTTCCAGCGACGAGGCCAGTGCGGCGGGCAGAGGGTCTCTTTCGTCCTCGGCGATCACGATCCACGCGCCGCCGCCGCCGGTCGCGGGGTCGGGTGGCGGATCAGCAGCAGCGATCAAGGGGGCGCCGGCGAGCATGACCGAGAAGGCGTCCGTCTCGGCATCGTCCTCTGGACCCGTCTGGACGATGCCGGTGTAGCCGGTCTCGGCCAGCAGTCTCGGCCATCGCCGCCTCGACAGCAACGGCGAGTCCGGCCGTACGTCGAGGTCGGCGTAATCCCAGAACTCCGGCGTCAGGCCGAGGGTCGGCAGCAGGGTCTCCACCCGGTGCGGCTCGACGATCAGCACCTTGCCGCCGGGCGCGACCAGCGTGGCCAGCCCGCGTAGCGTGGCGGTCACGTCCCGGGTCAGGTGCAGGCAGCCGGCGGCGACCACCAGGTCGTAGCCGCCCGCGGGCTGTCCCTGCCCGGTCAGGTCGCCGTTCAGGTCGAGCGGACCGTACTCGACGAAATCCACCTCGGAGAAGCGCTGCCGCAGCCGGGCCAGCGCCGGTTCGGCGACGTCGGTGACCGTGTAGCGGGTGCGGTCGGCCGGCAGGACCGGCAGCAGTGACGCGGTGGTGCCGCCCGTCCCCGCGCCCACCTCCAGGATGCGCAGCGGCCGGTCGGCGGGCCACTGCCGGGCGATCTGCTCCACCAGCGCCCGGGCGATCCGGTTGGCGAACAAGCTGACCGGCCCGATGTCGTGGACCTGGTCCAGCAGTTCGGCGGCGCCTCCGGAGGCGAGCACGTCGGCCGCCGCCAGGTCGCCGCGCAACAGCCGGGGCAGGTGCAAACCGGCCCGCACCGCCAGCGCCGTCTGCGCCGTGAACGAAGTCCCCGCGATGAGCTCGCGCAACGACTCGACCGGATTCCCGGCGGGCGGCGCGAGTCGTAACTCCCGCTCGCCGTGGCGTTCCAACAGGCCGTGGCGTTCCAGCAGCGGGAGTGCTGCTCGCAGCATGCGCCGGTGATGCGGTTGCGCACAGACGGCGAGCAACTCGTCGAGGCTGAGGTGGCGCGCACCGCCACCGCCGCCGGCCTCGGCCGACGCGGTCGGCTCGACCGGCCCGGTCGTGGCGGTCAGGTCAGTCGTGGCGGTCGTCCTGGGCTGGGTGATCAGTTCGGTGAGGGCGGTGGTCAGTGTGCGGGCGAAGGTCTCCTCCAGTCGCGCCGCGTACGCGCCGTGACCGAGGTCCCGCCAGGCCGTCCGTACGGCGGCGAGTCGCTCGGCCGCCCCGGCCAGGAGGCGTTCGGGCTCGGCCACCGGCCACGGTCCCGCCCGCTCGCCGGTCCGGGGCGCCGCCCGCAGCTCGACGTGGTAGCGGCTGACCGGCGTGGCGTGGACGCCGGGCGTACGGCGCAGCCTGACGCCCTCCAGCTCGACCGCCACCCGGCCGTCGGCGCCGGCCACCGTGATGTCCCAGCAGACCTCCTCGACGCTGCCGGAGATCGCCCGCACGTGGAGGATGCCCTCCGGGTCCGGCCGGGTCCACAACCGGACCGCCCCGATCGCCGCGGGCATGTAGCCGGTGCCCGACCGCAGCGCCTCCACCAGCCGTACCACCCCCGCCTGCAACCCGCTGTCCAGCAGCACCGGATGGGCCTGGTAGCGCTCGTCGCGCTGCTGCGGGCACGCGTACGCCGCGAGCACCTCGTCCTCCGCCGTCCACAGCCCCGTCAGGACCTGGAACGCCGGCCCCCACACCATGCGGCCCTCCGCGGCCCGCGCGTAGTAGCCGGGCACGTCCACCGGCGTGCCGATGCGGGAGCGCAACGCCGTCACGTCGAGCGGCGGCGGGGCCTGGCGCAGCAGCGGGCGCACCCGTGCCCGGACGTGCTCGCGCGGATGCTGCCCGCGCAGCGTCGTGCTGGCCACCGTGAGCACACCCGTCTCGGTCGACAGCGACGTCTGTACGCACACCTGCTCCGCGCTCGGCCCCGGCACCGCCAGGGCACGGCTGATGACGACCTGGTCGACCTCGATCGCCTCACCGGCCTCCGGCATGGCCAGCCGGCCGGCGGCCAGCGCCATCTCCACGTAGCCGGTCGCGGGCATCACCGCCACCCCGCCCGCCCGGTGGTCGTTGACCCAGGGCACCCGTACCTGGTCGATCTCCCCGTACCAGGCGGGGGCGAGCGTCGGCAGCCGCTGGCCGAGCAGCGGATGCCGGATCACCGGATCGCCGATCGTGTGCGCCCACGTGAGCGGGTCGCCGGTCCAATGCCGCTGCCGCTGCCATGGGTAGGCCGGCAGCGTCCGCACCTCGCCGCGGCGGGGGAAGTAGCGGTCCCAGTCGATCTCGCCTCCGGCGGCGATGATCTGCGCGACCGCCCGCCGCACCGCGGCGGCCCCGGCACCGGCGCCGTCCACCGTGGCCGGCGCCACGTCGGGCCGCCGGTCGGGCTCCGGACGGCGCAGCGTGGGGACGACGGCCGTGCGTACGCGGCCCGCGCCCGAGACCCGGCGCAGGTACGACTGCAGCACCGGATGCGGGCCCACCTCCACCAGCACGTCGAACCCGTCGGCGAGGGCCCGCTCCGCCGCCGCCGCGAACCGCACCGGACGGCGCACGTTGTGCCACCAGTAGTCCGCGTCCAGTTCCTCGCCGCTCAGGACGTCGCCCGTCACCGTGGACAGCATCGGGATCCGCACCCGCGACGGCCGCAGGCCCGCCAGCGCCGCGCACAACGTCTCGCGCACCCCGTCCATGGCGGAGCTGTGGAAGGGATAGTCCACGTCCAGCTCGCGGAAGAACACCTCACGCGCGGCCAGGTCGTGGCCCTGCAAGCGCAGCGACTCCCCCGGCCCGCTCACCGTGACGTCCCTGTCGGAGTTCACGGCCGCGATCTCCAGCTCCGGATAGGAGGCCAGGACCTGCCTGACCGCCGTCTCCGGCAGCCCGACCGCGGCCATACGGCCCTGCCCGCGTGTCGCCGACTGCGCCCGGCCGCGTTCGGCGATCACCTGGGCCGCCTGGCTCAGCGACAGTGCTCCGGAGGAGTACGCGGCGGCCACCTCGCCCACGCTGTGGCCCAGCACCGCGCCCGCCCGCACGCCCGCCGCGGCGAGCATCTCCACCAGGCCGGCCTGGACGGTGAACAGCAAGGGCTGGGCGATCTCGGTCGCCGACAGCCGCCACTGCTCCGGCGGCGAGACCAGCTCCTTCAGCACCGACCAGCCCAGCCTGGGGGTGAGCTCGGCGTCCACCTCCTCGACGACCGCCTGGAAGGTCTCGTCGGCCAGCAGGTCGGCGCCCATTCCGGCCCACTGCGATCCGTTGCCGCAGAACACGAGCGCCACACGTCCCCGCTCCACCGCCTCCCCGGTCACCGCCCGGGACACGCCGGCGTGCGAAGTCACAGGAACGGGCTGGTCGTGGGCGGGCTGGTCCGGGGTGGCGTGGAGGCCCGACAGGCCGAGCGCCGCTTCGGCGGCGGATGAGGCCAGCACCACGGCGCGGTGCGGGTGCGGGGCGCGTCGCCGGCCGGCCGTGTAGGCCAGGTGGTAGAAGTCCTGTTCGTCCACGGACTCCAACTGCTCGACGGCGCGGGTGACCGCCTCGGCCAGCGCCGTCGGGCTGCGCGCCGACACCAGGAAGGGCAGCCCCCCGGCGGCTTCGGCCCGCGGACCGGGCGAGGCCGTCGCCTCGGAGCGACCGGGCGGGGCGGCGGGTGGAGGGGCGGGTGGAGCGGTGAGGGCCACGTGTACGTTCGCGCCGCCGAACCCGAAGGAGTTCACCCCCGCGACGATCCTCCCGCTCGTCTCGGGCAGCGCCCGCGGCCGGGTCACGACGCTCAGCCCGAGCCCGTCGAAGTCGATGGCCGGGTTGAGCGAGGCGGCGTGCAGCGTGGGCGGGATCGTCCGGTGCCGCAGCACCAGCAGGGCCTTGAACAGCCCCGGCATGCCGGAGGCCGGCTCCAGGTGCCCCAGGTTCGTCTTGACCGAGCCGATCGGCAGCGCGCCGGCCGCCCGGTGCATGCCCAGCGACCGCCCCAGTGCCCGGCATTCGGCCGGGTCGCCCGCCTGGGTGCCGGTGCCGTGCGCCTCCACGTACACCACTTCGTCGGGGCCGACGCCGCACTGGTCGTACACCTGCCGCAGCAGCGCCTCCTGCGCCTCGGCGTTGGGCAGCGCCAGCCCCACCGTGTGGCCGTCGTTGTTGGCGGCGGCCCCCACGATCACGCCGTGCACCCGGTCGCCGTCGGCGAGCGCGTCGGCCAGCCGCTTGAGCACGACCACGCCGCCGCCCTCGGCGCGGACGAACCCATCGGCGTCGGCGGAGAAGGCCCGGCACCGGCCCGTCGGCGACAGCATCGACGCCTGGCTGAACCCGACGAAGGACATGGGATTGAGCAGCACGTTGACCCCACCGGCCAGCGCCACCCGGCAGGAGCCGTCGGCCAGCGTCCGGCAGGCCCGCTCGACGGCCTGCAGCGAGGACGAGCACGCGGTGTCGATGGACATGCTCGGCCCGCGCAGGTCGAAGGCGTGCGACAACCGGTTGGCCACGATCGACAGCGCCGATCCCGACATCGTGTACGGGCCGACCGAGCCGGGTTCCATTCCCTGCAGCGCCCCGTACGAGGGGTCGGACACGCCGACGAAGACCCCCGTGTCGCTGCCGGCCAGCCGCGCCGGGTCGATGCCGGCATCGTCGAGGGCCTCGGCCGTCATCTCCAGCATCAGCCGTTGCTGGGGGTCCATCGCCGCGGCCTCCTTCGGCGAGATCCCGAAGTAGGCGGCGTCGAAGCCGGCGAGGTCGTCGAGGAAGCCGCCGGCGCGGGTGTAGCTCCGGTTCGGCCGCGGGATGCTTTCGTCGACGTACCGATCGGCTTCGAACCGGTCCGGCGGCACCGTGCCGACCAGGTCGTCGCCGCGCATCAGCGCGTGCCACAGCCCTTCCAGGTCCTTGATGCCGCCCGGGAGCCGGCAGCCCGTGCCCACGATCGCCACGGCCTGCCGGGGCCAGGCATGGCCTGCCCACGCCTCGGCGTCGTTGCTTTCCTGGCTCGCGTACATGTCTTCCCCCTTGTGGTCGACGCCCACGACATGAACAGGGAGCTACCGCGGCAGGCTGATGTGCCGCGAGGTACGAAGATGACCACAAGAAGCGAATCACATGGCAGGCGTCCGTCGACATATCGCGAGCGTCACTGAGGCGTACGCGGTGCCCGGCCGGGACGGCGCGCAGGCGGCCTGCTCGGCTTCACCGGCCTCGCTGCCGCACCACGGCCGGGTCCCAGGCGGATGCTCCGACCCGGCGGTGCGCCGGATCGGAGCATCTTCGGGCGTCGGTCACCGCGTTTCGATGCCGGGGTTGAAGCCTCTCCGTGCGTTCGACGGGCATATGGCGATGCTGTTGCCGGGCGGGGACGTGATGCCCAGCCAGTTGCCGTACACGTCCCGGTCCGACGACCAGGGGATGTCACACCGCAGTTTGGCCCGGAACTGTCCGGTGCCCGCCCTGCACTGGGCGTAGCTCGACAGGGAGGTGTTGTAGAAGTCGAAGCTGCAGTTCGTGGGCGCGGCCTGCGCGGGACTCGATCCCAGCAGGACGGACGCGGTGGCGGCCGTGGTGAGGAGGACGGCCAGTTGCCCGAGCTTGCGTTGACGATGGAAACCCACTGCTTCTTCCTTTCGGGCGATGTCGCGCCGAGGGATTCATTTCAGTTCATGCGATTGACGTAACCGTAAACTGACAGGCAGAGGTACGTCAACTGGCATCACTGAGAATGAGGAGTTCAGTTATCTGAGTTGATAGCGACCGGCTCCCGGCGGGCGGACTACAGCAGGCTGTAGTGCCGACCGGGTCGCCCGCCCCATCGTCCGCGGGCCGGGGTGAGACCTACCGTTCGTGGTCATGACCACACGAACGCTCCTCCACCCCACCGTGCCATGGTTCAAGACGACGACGTTCCTCGCCATCACCTTCGGCGCCATCTGGGCGGCCGGAGCCGTCGTCTGGTTCGGCGGCGGCGACGTACAAGGGGACGCCGCCGCGCCCATCCTCATGATCGCGATGTTCACGCCGACGCTGGGAGTGCTCCTCACGGCGATGGTGACGGGAGAGCTGCGCCGTCCGCGCGACCTGCTGAGGGAGACGGGCGTCCTGCCGTCGCGGCCGCTGCCGCGGGTGGCCGGCCACACCGCGCTCGGCCTGCTCCTCGCACCGCTGCTGGCAGTCGCCGCGCTGGGCGTCAGCTCGGTCGCCGGCGGCTACGCCTTCCACGAGCCCCTGCCGGTCGGGAGCCTGGCGGGCATGCTGGCCTCCCAGCTCCTGATCTTCCCGCTCGGGATGGTGCTGACGTTCGGCGAGGAGTTCGGGTGGAGCTACCTGCTGCCGAAGCTGCTCCCGCTCGGGCTCTGGCGTGGCCTGCTGATCAGCGGGGTGATCTGGGGACTGTTCCACGCCCCGTTCACGCTGCAGGGTTACCACTATCCCGGCCTGCCGGGCGGCCTCGCCGTACTCGCCTTCACGATCGCGTCGGTGCTGCTCGGCGCCCTGCTGGGCTGGCTGCGCCTGGCCGCCGGGAGCATCTGGCCGGCGGTCGTCGCGCACAGCGCGGCGAACCTGATCGCCTCCGCGATCCCCGCGGTCCTCGGCAGGCCCGTGGGCACCGTCGACGCCGCCTTCCACACCTCGCTCTCCGGCTGGCCGGGCTGGGTCGTGATGGCCGCCGTCCTCGCCGTGCTCGTCGTGACGGGACGGTTCAGGAAACTCGCGGTCCAGGGAGCCGGCGCGGACGTTCAGGCGTTATCTCGTTGAAGGCGGAGGAGCAGCGGGCCATGAGGCACAATCCCTCCATGATGGCAGGAGCGGACTTGTCACACAGCGAGCCGCAAGACGATGAGGAACGCCGTTCGACCCGGTTCGGGATCCTGGGCCCGCTGGAGGTGGTGCGCTCGGCCCGGCGGATTCCGGTCCCGGCGCCCAAGCAGCAGATCGCACTGGCCACCCTGCTGCTGCACGCCAATCGCTACGTCTCCAACGACCAGCTCATCGGCTACATGTGGCACGGCAGCGCCCCCAACGACGTACGGGCGACGCTGCACACGCACATCGCCCGCCTGCGCCACGTGCTGGGCGACGGCCGCGACGGCGAGCAACTGATCCACACCCGGCAGCACGGATACCTCATCCAGGTCGGCACGGCCGAGCTCGACCTCACCCGGTTCCGCGACCTCGTACACCGTGCCGAGCGGGCCGCACGGGCGGCCGACACCGCCGAGGCCCCGCTGCTCCTCGAGGCGCTGACCCTGTGGCGGGGACCCGCCCTGGCCGACATCCCCTCGGAGGCGCTGCAGCACGATCACCTCAGCCGGCTCGGCGAAGAACGTTTCCAGGCCCTGGAGCGCTGGCTCGAACTCGCCCTGCAGAGCGGTCAGCACGAACGGGTCGTCGCCGAGCTGACCACCGTCACCGCCGAGCACCCCCTGCGCGAACGGCTGTGGGCCCAGTTGATGCTCGCCCTCTACCGCTGCGGCCGCCAGGCCGAAGCCCTGCGGGCCTACCGCACCGTCGCCTCCTTGCTGAGAGAAGAACTGGGCATCGACCCCGGTGACGAACTACGCCAGTTACACCAGTCGATCCTGCGCGCCGACCCCGCGCTCCACCTCACCCCGCCACAGCCCGCCGCCCAGCAACCGGAACCGGTCGGCCTGCGCCCGCGCCAGTTGCCCACCGACATGGCCGCCTTCATCGGCCGCGCCGGCCAGCTCCAGGCTCTCGACCGCCTGCTGAAGCCGGCCGACAACCCCCTGGCGACCCAGCCCGTCAGGGTCGCCGCGATCACCGGCACGGCCGGCGTCGGCAAGACCGCCCTGGTCGTGCACTGGGCTCACCACGCCCACCAGCACTTCCCCGATGGGCAGCTCTACGTCGACCTGCGCGGCTTCGGGCCAGGCCAGCCCATGGACCCCGCCGCCGCGCTGGAGACACTGCTCCTCGGGCTGAACATCCCGGTCGAACGCATCCCGACCGATCTCCACGCCCGCTCGGCCCTGCTGCGCAGCGCACTCGCGGAGCGTCGCGTGCTGCTGGTCCTGGACAACGCGCGGGACACGGCCCAGGTGCGCCCCCTCCTGCCCGGCTCCGACTGCGTCGTCCTGATCACCAGCCGCGACCAGCTCCGCTCACTGTCCGTCCACGGCGACATCTCGTACGTGCCCCTCGGCGTCCTGTCCGCGCAGGAATCCACGGCCCTGCTCACCTCCATCGTCGGCACCGACCGCGCGCGGGCCGAACCGGAGGCCACCACCGAGCTCACCCGCCTGTGCGCCCACCTCCCCCTGGCGCTGCGGATCGCCGCCGCCAACCTGACCCTCGACCACTACCAGAGCATCGCCGACTACGTCGCCGAACTACGGGCGGGCAACCCGCTCACCACGCTGCGGATCGACAGCGACGGGGAGAGCGCCATCCGCGCCACCCTGGATCTCTCCTACGCCACCCTGCCGGGGACGGCGCAGGCGGTGTTCCAGTTGCTCGGTCTCGTACCCGGACCGGACTTCACCCCCGAGGCCACCGCCGCCTTGGGCGGATGCACGCTGGACGAGGCCAGACGCGAGCTCGACCGGCTGGCCGGCGCGCACCTGATCCACCGCTACGCGCCCGGCCGCTACCGGTTCCACGACCTGCTGCGCCTGTACGCCGCCGAACGCGCCCGCGAGGAGGAGAACCCCGAAGAGCTGGTGAGGGCGAGGCAGCGGCTGTACGGCTGGTATCTGCTGAGTGTCCGCGCCGCCGTCAGCCGCATCGATCCCGTCTGGTCCATGCTGCCGCCGCCCACGGACCCTCCCGAGGTGACAGCGGCCACGTTCGACGACCCCGCGGCGGCGGCGCGGTGGCTGGCCACCGAGCACGCCAACCTCGTCGCCGCGATCCACCAGGCGGTCTCGTCGGGCCCCCGGCCGGCCGTGTGGCTGCTCTTCGACGCGATGCGCGGCCATTTCTGGAAGACCAGGCGCATGAGCGACTGGCTGTCCTGCGCGGAAGCGGCCGTGGCCGTGGCAGGCGACGAGGGCGACGCCATGGCGATGGCCGCGGCTCTCCGGAGCTCGGCGGCCGCCCATTCACATCAGGACCCGTACGAGGCCATCTCCCTGTACCTTCAGGCCCTCTCGTACGCCGACGAGGCCGAATGGTGGGAGGGCAAGACCACCGTCCTGTCCAGCCTCGCCAACACCTACTGGCGTCTCGGACGGCTGGACGAGGCGGCCCGCTGCCTGGAGGAGGGCATGCGGCTCGACCAGCAGACCGGCCTGACGGCGCTGCGGGCCACCAAGCACATCAACCTCGCGGTGGTGATCACCCAGTTGGGCCGCCTGGACTCGGCGTTCGACCACCTCATCACGGCCCTGCGCCTGAAGCCGGACCACAGCGGCGCCACCTACGTCAACCTCGGCGAGGTCTGCCACCTGCTGGGGCGCTTCGAGGAGGCGCTGCGGCACCTCGCTGAAGGGGGGTCCCGCATGGAGAAGAGCGGAAACCATGCCGGTGAGCCCTATTACCTTCTCGTCCTCACCGATCTCCACTGCGACCTGGGCCGCTACGACGAGGCGCTGGACTTCGGCGGCCGGGCGCTGACGAGCAGCCGCGACATCGAGGACCGCCACGCCGAGGCGCTGGCGCTCAGCACTCTGGGCCGAGTCCACCAGGCGACCGGCCGGCGGGAGCAGGCCCGGGAACACCATCACCGGGCCGTGGAACTGGCCGGCGCCGACAACCTCTTCCCCCGGGCCATCGGCCTGATCGGGCTGGCCGGCACGGCTGACGACCATGCCGCGGCGGTGTCCTTCGCCGAGCAGGCCCTCCAGATCAGCCGTGATCGATCCTTCCGGATCCTGGAAGGTCTCGCGCTGACCTCCCTCGCCGACCTCGCCCTCGCGGCCGGGGCCCACGCCCAGGCGGTACGGCACGCGGGCCTCGCCCTGCGGAACCACCGTGACACCGGCCATCGCCTGGGAGAAGCCCGGACCCTGCGGATACTCGGCAACGCCGTACCGGGGGCCGCGTACCGGAAGCAGGCCGCAGAGCTGTTCGACGAGATCGGCAGCGCCGAAGCGTCGAACCCGCCGGCGCTCGGCCCGTACCGGCGATCGTGACGACGCCGGTGATCCGCGCGCCGTGGAAGGTGTCGCCTGGCGTACGCGTCGCACCCCGAGGGTGCGACGCGTACGCGGGTCACCAGGGCGCCGAGAAGCTGTGACGGGCGCCGACGTACTCATCCGACCCCGGCAGGACCACCACGGACCAACCCCGGCACCAGGCATCCTCGTAGACGGTGATCGGAGCATCGGTCTTGTTGGCCACCCGCACGAAGCCGGTGTCCACACGGGAGCACCCGGCCCGGGGGTCGTTGATCACGAACGCCCTCTGCGCGGCGTCACGCAGAACCAGTTGCCCCGTCGCGGCCTGCGCCGGAGCGGCGATCGCGCTCACCAGCCCGGCGGCCGCGGCCGCCACCACCAAACCTGTCCTGATCTTCGTCATCCGTCTCCTCCTTCTCGAACCGACCAGCACCGACCGTGCCATCAACAATCTGCACGAACGGCCCCTCGCCGGCCTGTCCGCCCGCTGTCGTCCGACGGCGCGGGCGGACTCCCGCGTGAGCCGCGGCGGCACGGCTCGGCGGGCCGAGACGCGGGCGGTGCCCGCAGGAGAAGCGGCAGGAGGTCAGGCGTCGTCTCCGCGCAGGACCGCCGCGAAGCGCCGGCCCGGTGCGGGGTCGACGCCGAAGCGTTCGGCGTAGCGTTCGTGAACGTCCGCCCACCCCTCGTGCGCGTCCTGCTCGGACAGGGACCGGCCGGCGAGATGCGGCTCGAGCCGGGAGAAGTAGGCCTCCCAGCCGGCGGCGGTCTGCGCCGAGAGGCCGCGGTCGTCGATGACGTGGGTGAAGACCAGGCGGCAGCCGTCCCCGTGGACGGACAGATCGAAGCTGTAGGACTGGCCGGCGTGGGTCCAGGCCAGGCGATGGGGTGGATCGACCTCGGTCACCTCGCCGGTCGCGCCGCCGGCCTCGAAGGTCTCGCCGGCCGCCGGGGTCCAGTCGGCGGCCGCGGGAAACCAGCGCTCGAGTTCGGCCGGCACGCTGACCGCGCGCCACACGCGCTCGATCGGAAAGGCCAGCGTGCGCTCGAAGCGCAGCGCCGGGCGGCCGTCGATGGTCTCCAGGGTTCCGTGGATCATGGGTTCTCCTCCAGATGGCGTTCCAGGGCGTCGAGACGGCCCGACCAGAACGCGCGATAGGGCTCCAGCCACCGGTCGACCTCGGCGAGAGGTTCCGGGCGCAGCGCGTACACCCGCTGCTTGCCCTCCGTGCGGACCACGACGAGTCCGGCCTCGCGCAGGACCTTGAGGTGCTTGGACACGCCGGGCTGGCTGAGATCAAGGCGTTCCACCAGTTCTCCGGCGGGCCGCTCGCCGTCACGCAGCAGATCGAGTATCTGCCTGCGGTGCGGCTCGGCCAGGGCTGCGTAGGCGCTCACGTGGTCATATTGCCAGATGGAAATATGAACCCGCAACCCGGGGCCGGGTCACCCTCGCCCGAACGCGCTTCCAGGCCCGCCGATCCACGCGGCGGGCCGGGCGTCGAGCGCGGCGATCAGGAGGCCGATACCGAGAAGCTGTTGGTGACGAAGTCCATGCCGCCGCTGGAGGAGGTGATCTCATAACCGAACTGCACGTCGCCGAGCGTCACGTCGCCCATCCAGCCGTTCGTCCGCAACCAGTTGAGCACCGCCTTGATGTCCACGGTGCCGGAGTTGGCGTTGCCGGTCCTGACGAACGAGAAGACCTGGTTGGCGCCGTTGCTGCCACGGTAGATGTCCCAGCCGTGGCCACCCACCGAGGCGCTGGTCTGGCGGGAGCCGAGGGGCCCGACGGCGCCGCGCTTGTTCATCCAGAGCATGATCTCGTACGCGTGGCCGGTGTCCCAGATGTCGTACGCCGTCGCGTACGAGCCGCCGCCCGGCACGGTGACGCTGAACCGGCTGGTGACGCTGCCGAGGGCGCTGATGCGCCTGCCGACGTACCTGGTGGCGTTCGGGTACGACTTCACCCCGCCGGTGTTGGGATGGTCGGCCCACACACCCCAGTTGCTGTAGGTGTTGGCCCAGATGGTCTGCGGGCCGGCGCCACTCCCCCAGATGTTGTTGTAGAGCGTGTAGCCGCCGTTGGTCCAGGTGCCCCATTGGGCGCTGGAGGACCAGGTGGCGGCGAGCGCCGCCGGGGCGAAGAAGCCCAGAACGATCGCCAGTACGGTGCTGGGCACGGCTGTTCGCACGGTTCTGCGCATGGTCAACCCTTCTGTCGGACGGTTCATGCACTGGTCGACCGGCCCTCGATACCCAGATTAGTTTGACTAGCATCCAAATTAATCAAGGCGAGTGGGACACACTTTGCGCCTGTTGACTCCTTCGGTCAAGCCGTCGTGAAAGTTTCGGAGGCGGCGCGCGGCGATCACTTGATCGCGGCCAGGTTCACGACCACCTGCTTGCCGTCGCGCTCGTACGTGAAGAGCCCCGTCGACCGGTAGTCGAGGCTCGCGCTGCCGGGCCCTCCCCGCTCGTCCGGACGCAGACCGAGGTCCCCGGCCCGCCCGGTGGTCAGGTCGTACAGGACCTGGCCGCCCTGCCGGCCCCGCTCGCCCGCCTGGGACAGCGCGAGGAAGCGATCGAGCGCGGGAATCCGGCTGAAGTTCGTGTTCGCGTCGCCCGGCACCGGGCGTTCACCGGTGCCGTCGCGGCGCGTCGCGGTCCTGTCCCACAGGCACCAGGTGACGTGGCACGTGGAGCCGCGCCGCACCTTCGCCCCGATCACCTGACCGGTCTGCAGGTTGGCCAGCGTGCCGAAGGCGACCTTGTTGAACTGCCCGGACGACGCGGCCGGGCTGCCCGCCCAGGGCCAGGTCAGCAGCGTGTGCCCGGTGGAGCCCGGCACCGTTTCGACCTTTCCGCCCGTGAGCGGCACCTGGCGGAGGCCGCCCTTGCCCCACCGTGACCAGACCGCCTTGTCCCCCACGATCTGCATGTCGATCCCGCCGAAGCGGGGCACGCCCTCGAACGAGGTGACCTTGTACCGCGCCCCTCCCGAGGCGGGCGCCGCCCAGATGTCCACGATGCGCTTGCGGTCCTGCTTGCGTACCGTCCACCAGGCCAGCCGGCCGCCCCCGGCCGAGATGAACGAGGCCGTGACGACGGTCTTGGGCGGTGGCGTGATCTGGACGAGCCGCCGCGCCGTACGCGAGGTGAGATCGTACGCCCACAGCCCGTCGAGTCTGTCCGCGTGGCCGTCCTCCAGCGTCGTGGCCAGCACGGTGTCGTCGTCCAGAAAGAGCTCCGGACGGAACGCCCGCCCGTTGGGCAGCTTTTTCGGGATGACGTGCACGGCGCCGGGCCACACCTTCTCGATGGGCGGATAGCTCTTGTCCGCCGGCCGGTAGCGCGGTCGCCCGGTGGGCTCAGGGCTCGGGTCGGTGGCGGCGGGGGGCTCGGCGGTCAGCGCGTCGACGGCGAGCGGGACACTGGCGGACAGGACGACGACGACGCCGGCCGCGTACAGCGCCACGAACCGCCGCCGGCGCACCCGATGCCCCTCCTCGATGCGCGCCCGCAGGTCACCGCGGGGACCGGGGGCGTGCCCGGCGGCCCGCGCGAACTCCGAGGCCAGGGACCTCTCCAGATCAGTGCTCACGTGGCGTACCCCATGTTCTCGGCGATGGTGGGCAGGTCATCGCGGAGCTTGTCCAGGGCGCGGGACGCCTGGCTGCGCACCGTGCCCCGGGAGACGCCCAGGGCTTCGGCGATCTCCGCGTCCGTGAGCTGCTCGTAGTAGCGCAGCACCAGGACCGCGCGCTGGCGGCGCGGTAACTCCGCCAGCGCGTCCCAGAGGGGGGAGCCCTCGTAGAGGGAGTCCACGTAGGAACCGTCGGGCGGCTCGGCGGTGATGTGCTCCCGCCTGCGTCTTCGCCAGGTGTTGATGTGCAGCCGCGTCATCGTCGTCCGGACGTAGCTCTCCGGGTCGCGTTTCAGGCGTACCCGCTCCCATGTGCCGCGCAGCCGGACGAGAGCGTCCTGGACCAGGTCGGCGGCGTCGTGCGGATTGCCGGTCAGCACGTAGCCGTACCGCAGCAACGCCTCGGCCCGATCAGCCACGAATCGTTCGAACAGCGTGTCGTCCCGCACATCTGCACCCTTCTGCCGTCCCGACTAAGACGGAGGAAGGGGGCCAAGTGTTGCACGACGAGCATCTCGTCGCCGGCGACGGTGTCCAGGTGGGGTTCCGTCCTTCTTCATGGCCGGGGAGGGTCCTGGTCGGGGCGGGGTGTCAGGCGGATGATCGGAAGTTGCCGGTCGGTCTTCTCCTGGTACTGCGCGAACCTGGGCGCCGCTTCGATGATCTTCAGCCAGGCGTCGGCGCGCTCCACCCCGTGGAGCTGCTCGGCGACCACGGCCACGGTGCGGCCGTCGACCTCGATGCGGACCCGGTCGGGGTGGGCGGCGAGGTTGTGATACCAGGACGGGTTGCCGACCGCCCCGGCCGCCGAGGCCACGATCAGCCGGCTGCCGCCCTCACCGGGGAACCAGCCCACAGGGGTGGTGCGCTCCAGCCCGCTCTTGGCCCCGACGGTGGTCAGGATCAGGGCGTTGAAGCCCATCATCGGCCCGCCCTTGCGGCGGATCCGCCACGCGGCCAGTTTGTTGACCCAGCGGAACAGCCGTCCGGCCGGCTGCCGGGCGCCGCGGGTTCCGACAGGGGTGTCGAAGCTCATGAGATCTCCAAAGGGTACGTGGGCGAGGGGTCAGACGAAGTCGCGGCCGCGGACCTTGAGCGACTTGGCGTCGCCGTCCGGGTCGTTGATGTTGAAGCTGATGACGCGCCGCGGATGAATGCGGATGATCGCCCCGTCGAGCCCCGGAGGGGCGGCGTCCGCGTACGCCGAGTCGGCGGGTTCGGCGATCGCCTCGCCGTAGCCGCGGATCTCCAGCATCCGCGGCCGCCACGGCTGGACGGAGGCCAGGTCGTCGATGACGAAGGCGGCCCGCCCGTTGGCGACGACGTTGCGGAACTTCCGGCTCTTCGCCATCCCGTGCCCGGCGATGTCGATCGTTCCGGTGCCGCCGTTGTAGCGGAACCCGACCGGGCTGACCTGGAGGGTGCCGTTCGGGTGCGAGGTCGCGAGCCGCCCGAGGACTTGACTCGACATGTACGTCAGCTCGGCGTCGGTGAACGACATGGGTATCCTCTCGACCATGCAAGGAAAGTTAATCAAGCATACTGTACGCTACATTAACTATATTCTCCGTGTACGGTAAAGGGGTGAACAACACGGGGCGGGAGACCGCGCTGGAGACGCGGGACGTCGGGGCGGACGGCGCCCACATCGACGCGGCCACCGGGCTGGTCCGGCTCAGCGGCCTGATCCAGATGGCTTATCAGCGCGTGTCGGAGCGCCATGATCTGACCCCCGTCCAGGCAAGGCTCCTGTGCGTGCTGCTCGGCGGCCCCCGGGGCATGGCGGAGCTGGCCGGCTGCTTCGGGGTGGAGAAGGCCGCGCTCACCGGGCTGATGAACCGGGCCGAACGGCGTGGCCTGGCCCTGCGGTCGTCCGTGCCCGGGGACCGGCGGGCCATCCAGGTGACGCTGACCGACGAAGGCCGCCGCGCCGCGATCGCGTTCCACACCGAGATGCGGACGGAGATGGACCGTCTCCTCACCCCGCTGGCCGACGAGGACCGCGAGCACTTCCGCCGCACGATGGCCGAGATCATCGCCGGGTGCGGCCCCAGCCACTGCTGACCCATGGGATCCGGCTCGTCCGGGTCAGGACGAGGGCACGGTGACGCTCTCCAGGGGGATCGGCGCGAACATCGGCGGCTCCTGCGCTGGAAACAAGGCCGTCGGTCCGTAGATCCAGTCGATGAAGGCGTAGTCGTAGGGGTCGCGAGCCCGGAGGAGAACGTTGCGCCGCAGCCGTGGCAGGCCGTCGAGGTGCCACAGGTCTCCCCACTCGCGGGCCGTCGACAGCACCCGCCGGCAGTGCTCGGCGCGGACCGTCTCGTAGGCCGCGAGGGCGCCGCGCCACCCGATCGAGCCGTCCGTACGCCGGTGCGCCGCGACGTGCCTGGCGAGCACCCAGCCGTCCTCGATGGCCATGATCGCGCCCTGGGCCATGTACTGCAGCGGAGGATGGGCCGCGTCACCGAGCAGGGCGATGTTCCCGGCGACCCAGGTCATGATCGGGTCGCGGTCGAACATCCGCCACCATCGCTCACGCGACATGAGCGGGATGCCGGATCGGACCTCGGTGCAGGTGTCGCCGAAGGCGTCGTCGAGCTCGTCGGGGGTCCCCCAGTCCGCTTCGCCCGCCCGGGCCTTGGGCGACTCGAAGACGGCGACCTGGTTGAGCAGCTCGCCGCCCCGCAGCGCGTACCGGACGAAGTGGCAGCGCGGGCCGATGTGGAGGGAGATCTCGCCGGGGTCGACGTCGCGGCCGGTCACCTGCTCGGGGGTGACCACGGCGCGGTAGGCGACGTAGGCCGAGCTGACCGGCTTGTCGTCGGCGAGGAGCCGGCGGGAGACCGAGTGCAGGCCATCCGCCGCGATGACGACCCGGGCCTCGCCGGTACGGCCGTCCTCCAGCAGCACACGCGCCCCCTCCGGGGTGTCGTCGTATCCGACGGCCCGCGCGCGGGTGACGAGGTCGACGCCCACGCGGCGGCAGGCCCGCAGGAACATGCCGTGCAGGTCGCTGCGGTGAATCACCATGTAGGGGAAGCCGTAGCGGCGTTCCAGGTCGGCCAGGTCCAGGCGCGTCAGCTCGCCGCCGTCGACGGCGTCGCGCATCACCATGCGTGCCGGCAGGACGCCGAGGCTCTTGGCCTCGTCGAGCAGCCCGTAGTCGTGCAGGATCCGGGTGCAGTTGGGGGCGATCTGGATGCCGGCGCCGACCTCGCCGAACTCCCGCGCCTGCTCCAGCACGCGCACCCGCAGGCCCTCTCGGGCCAGGGCGAACGCCGCGCTCAGGCCGCCGATGCCGCCCCCGACGACGAGGACGTCCGCCGGTCCGTTCATGGGGCGCTTCCCGGCTTCCGGGTGCTCACAACCACGCGGGGAGGTCCGGGGCCGTCAGGGAGTGGGGGCGGCCGGCGAGGTAGGCGGTGATCTCGGCCAGCGTGCCGCCGACCTTGACGGGGCCGCCGTCGCCGGGCAGCTCCCAGTGGTCGCCGGTGTCGGTGGCGAGAAGGGTGACCGGCGGGCCGGGGGCGGCGGCCCGCCGGGTCACGATGTCGTCGGCCAGGGCGGGCAGGAAGCCTTCGGGCAGCCGCGCGAACGACAGGCCCGCCGCGAGGTCGACGGCGTGGACGCAGACCTCGCGGGACCGCATCCAGGGGATCTCGGTGGCGGGGACGGTGCGGCCCTGGGCGGTGACCACGCCGGCCCGCCACTGGTCCTGGCTCAGATCCCGGAGAGCGCCGGCGAGACGCTCGGCGGACGCGCGGAGCCAGGCGGTCAGCTCGGCGGCGGGCTTGGCCCCGCCGGCCGCGATGTCGGCGTTGCGCCGCTCGACGGAGGGGTACATGGGGGTCTCCTCGCCGGTGGCGGCCCAGTGGACGAGGTTGCCGAGGGCGTCGGCGTTCGCCGCGACGTGGGCGACGAGGTGCTTGCGGGTCCAGCCCGGCAGGCCCGAAGGGGCGAGGTACTGTTCCTCGTCCCACCGGCCGATCGTCCGGAGGAACAACCTGGTACCCTCGTCGGCCCAGCTCAGGGCGTTGTCGGTGGTGCGGCGCATCAGAGCGATGCCTCTGCGACGACGGTGTTGCCGAGGCGGCCGACGCCCTGGATCTCGGTGACGACGCGTTCGCCGCCGCTCAGGTAGCGCTTGGGGGTGCGGGCGTGCCCGACGCCGCCGGGCGTGCCGGTGGCGATGATGTCGCCGGGGTTCAGCCGCACCACGGTCGACACGTACTCGACCAGGTCGACGGGACCGAAGAGCAGGTCGCCGGTGCTGTCGCGCTGCAGCACCTCGCCGTCGACGGACAGGGAGATGTCGAGGACGGGACGGACGCCGCCGGGTAGTTCGTCGGGCGTCACGACGTACGGCCCGACGGGGGTGGTGGAGTCCCAGATCTTGCCCTGCAGCCATTCGCGGGTGCGGAACTGCCAGTCCCGGCAGGTGATGTCGTTGAGGACGGTGAACCCGGCGATGGCGGACTCCGCCTCGGCGCCCCGGGCACGGCGGACGGGCGCGCCGATGACCACGGCGAGTTCGGCCTCCCAGTCGAACTCCTCCGTCTCGGCGGGACGGACGATGTCGTCGCCCGCCCCGATGAGGCTGTCGGTGAACTTGGCGAACAGGGTGGGGTGCTGCGGCAGGTCGCGCCCCATCTCCTGGATGTGCGTCTTGTAGTTGAGGCCGACGCAGACGATCTTGGACGGACGCGGCACGGGCGGGGCGAAGTCGGCGCCCTCGACGGGGTAGGACGTGGTGCCCGCGACGGCGGCGGCCTCACGGGCCCAGCCGTCCCGGGCGAGGAGCGTACCGAGATCGGGAAGGCCGAGGTCGACCAGCCGATCGCCGTCGAGGCGGACGGCGCGGGTGGTGCCGTCGACGCGGAGCGTGGCGAGTCTCATCGGGTGGTCCCCTCCATGGTGGTGCGGTCGAGCCGGAGCGCTTCGAAGACCGGGGCGTCGCTGAAGCGGAAGAGGTCCAGCGCTCCGGAGTCGGAGTCGGTGGCGCCGGCCTCGGAACGGGCGGAGAAGGGCTCCCACGACGGGACGGCGAACAGGTCGCCGCGGGTGACCGTCCAGGAGCGGTCCCCGACGGTGACGGTGCCGGAGCCGTCGAAGACCTGGTAGACCGAGGAGCCGGTCTCGCGTACGGGGGCGGTCTGGACGCCCCGGGCGATGCGGTGCATCTCGGCGCGGATCGTGGGCAGCACGTCGGCGCCGGTGGCGGGGTTGGTGTAGCGGACGGCGGCGTGGCCGTCCTCGACGGTGCCGCCGTGGCCCTCGGCTCCCAGGGCGAGCTGGTCGGCCAGGGCCCGGTCGGTGTGCTCCCATTTGTAGGCCAGCAGCGGGGTGCCCGCCGCCGGGTCGCCGGCCGCCACCGGGCGCAGGCCGGGATGGCCCCAGAGCCGTTCGGAGCGGGAGCGTTCCGGGGTGACGCGCTCGGCGTCGCTGATCTCCGTACGGCCGAACTCGAAGAACTGCGTCTCGGTGAGGTACTGGAACGGGATGTCCAGGCCGTCGATCCAGGCCATGGGCTCGTTCGTCGCGTTGTGGTGGGCGTGCCAGTTCCAGCCGGCCTGCGGGAGGAAGTCCCCGCGCCGCATCGGTACGGCGTCGCCGCCCACGACCGTCCACACGCCCGCGCCCTCGACGACGAACCGGAAGGCGTGCTGGCTGTGGCGGTGCTCGGGTGCGTCCTCGCCCGGCATGAGGTACTGGATCGCGGCCCACAGCGTGGGAGTGGCGAACGGCCGTCCGCCCAGTCCGGGGTTCGCCAGCGCGATGGCGCGCCGCTCCCCGCCGCGGCCGACCGGCACCAGGTCGCCCGCCCGGGCGGCGAGCCGGCGCAGGCTCTCCCAGCGCCACAGGTGCGGCAGCGCCCGCGAACGGGGATGTGCGGGCATCAGATCGCCGATCTCGGTCCACAGCGGCACCAGCAGCTCACTCTCGAAGCCGCGGTACAGATCTTCCAGCGCGGCGGTGACGGGGGGCTGGCCGGGCGCGTCGACCGCTTCGAGCCGCACCGGCGAGCCGGGGGTCGCGGAGGTCGCGGTGAGGTGAGTCGACATGTCAGAGATTGTGCGACCATTCCGTACACGTGAATGTTGAATTCTGCTGTGCAGAATTCGAGGGGTCGGGTCGCCGTGGACAAGCCGCTGAAGACGCCGCCGCCGTATCTGATCCAGAGTGTGGATCACGCGCTGCGGCTGGCGGTGATCCTGCAGTTGGAGGGCGGTCTGACGGTCTCCGAGGCGGCGGAACGCCTGGGCGTGGCCCGCTCCACCGCGCACCGGCTGCTCGCGATGCTGGTGTACCGCGATTTCGCGGTCCAGGACGACCGGCATCTCTACCGGGCCGGCCTGGTCCTGGAGCTCGCGGCGCATTCGCCGTCGGTCGTCTCCCGGCTGCGCGAGGTCTCCCTGCCCCACCTTCGGCACCTGGCGGACGCCGTCGGCGAATCCGCGAATCTGGCGGTGCGCACGGGTGACACGGTCCGGTTCATCGCCAGCGTCGAATGCCCGCAGGCGCTGCGGGTCGGCTCCCGCGAGGGCATGGTGTTCCCGGCGCACCGGACGACCGCCGGCCTGCTGCTCCTCGCCGAGCTGCCCGGCCAGGAGCTGGAGCGGCTCTACGCCGCCGACCGGTACGCCGATCGGCCGGAGGAGCGGCCGGATCCCGATCGTCTCCGGGCCGAGCTCGGGCGGGTGCGGCGCAACGGGTTCGCGCTCAACAAGAACCGTTCCGAGCGCGGGGTGACGGCCCTTGGCGTACCGGTGCGCGATCGGGCCGGTGTGGCCACGGCCGGTCTGTCGGTGTCGATGCCGAGCACCCGCTACGACCGGACCATGCTGCCGTCCCTGGTCCGCGCCCTCACGCACGCCGCCCAGGCCGTCCAGGCCGATCTCGCCGGCTCCGGCTGAACCCGGACCGGCGCTGCTCCGGCGACGGCGGCGGGCGGCGGGCGGCGGGCGGATCAGCCGAGGGGGACCTCTGCCGAGCGGGAGGGGATGGCGTCGAGCGTGTCGAGCGTGGCCTGGTCGAAGGTGATCGTTCCGGCGGCGATGTTCTCGTCGAGGTGCTCGATGCCGGCGGTGCCGGGGATGAGCAGGACGTGCGGGGCGTGGTGCAGCAGCCAGGCGAGGCCGACCTGCGCGGGCGTGCGGCCCAGGGACGCCGCCGCGGCGAGGACGGCCGCCTCGTCGGTCACCTTCGGCATCTGGGGAAAGGCGCTGCCGAGGGGGAAGAACGGCACCCAGGCGATGCCCTCGGCCCGGCACAGTTGGAGCATGGCCTCGTCGTCGCGGGTGATGAGGCTGTAGGCGTTCTGCACGCAGGCGATGCCGGCGGGGATCGCCCGGCGCAGCCCGTCGAGGGTGACGCTGCCCAGCCCGATCGCGCCGATCTTGCCCTCGTCGCGCATCGCCGTCATCACGGCGAGCTGGTCGTCGAGGTCGACCACCTGATCGCCCGTGGCCCGCAGGCCGGGCCCCGCGTCCAGGCGGCGCAGGTTCACGACCGGGATGCGCTCCAGGCCGAGGCTGACGAGGTTGGCCTCGACGTCGGCGCGGAGCTCTTCGGGCCGCTGCGCCGGCCGCAGCGGGATCGGGGCGCCGGGGTCGGGGGTGGCGCCGACCTTGCTGACCACCATGACGTCGTCCTGCGGCCGGATCGCCTCACGCAGGAGCCCGTTGACGAAGCCGTCGCCGTAGAACTGGGCGGTGTCGATGTGGTCGACGCCGGACTCGATCGCCCGGCGCAGGACCGCCAGGGCGGCGTCACGGTCGTCGTGCAGGCGTGCGAGCTGCATGGCGCCGTATCCGATACGGGACACGGTACGCCCGGCGAACTGAGCGGTGCCGCCGGGCCGAGAAGCGAAGACCGGCTCGCCGGAAAGGGTGCTGCTGGTGGAGGCCATGAGAATCCCGTCCACGTAGGATGTCGGAGATAACGGAGGATCCTCCGCTATCCGCGACCGACTATAGGGCAATACCGGAGGTTCCTCCACTTTGAGTTCTCCCGATCCGACCTCTGCCGACACCACAGCCGATCCGACCTCTGCCGACACCACAGCCGACCCGGGCTCCGCCGACACCACAGCCGACCCGGGCTCCGCCGGCACCACAGCCGACCCGGCCTCCGCCGGCACCACCGGGGAACGGCCGGCCGCGGCGCAGCGCCCGCTTCGTGCCCACGCCCAGCGCAACCGGGACAAGCTCATCGCCGCCGCCCGTGCCGCCTTCACCGCCGCCGACGACACCGTTCCGCTCGAGAACCTCGCCCGTGACGCGGGCGTCGGGATCGGCACCCTCTATCGCCATTTCCCCACACGCGAGGCCCTCGTGGAGGCGGTCTACGCCGCCGAGCTCGACGACATCGCCACGAGCGCCCCGGCCCTGCTCGAACAGCACCCGCCACAGGTCGCGCTGCGCGCCTGGATGGACCGCTACGCGGCGTTCGCCGCGATGAAACGAGGCATGGCCGACGCATTGCGCGCCGGCCAGGCCTCGGGCCGCATCCCGACCTCCACCACCAGAGACCGCCTCACCACCGCGATCACGACGATCCTCGCCAAGGGGGCCGACACGGGCGCGCTGCGCGCGGACGTCGACCCTGACGACGTCACCACGATGCTCCTCGGCATCTTTCTCGCCACGGCGGCCCGCGACACCCCCGAGCAGACCGGCCGGCTCCTCGACCTGCTCATCGACGCCCTCCAGCCCAAGCCGGGCGGGTAGCCCCGGACTACACCAAGGGCGCAGAGACCATCTGGCTGCCTGGCGGGCGCCGCCACCTTTACCCCGGTCCTCCCAGCCGATGACGTCAAACTCGATCATGTCCGAGCGGATGAGGGCGCTACTGGCGCCCAGCACCGCCTTCCCAATCAGGTGGCGTTCAGTCTGGCGAGTGCCAAGCAAGCCATCGGGCACGCCCGCAGCACCGCGGCGAGCTTCCAGGCCAGGTTGCAGCGTCCTGCAACTCGGTGCTCATGCCCCGCCCGCTACCGGCGAGTGCACATGCACCATCTCACCGGCCAGGAAGGCGCGGCGCACGCGTGCTTCGCGCCGACACAAGCGCCGACCGCTCTGCCACAACTCCTCAGTGACTGGTCGACGGCGAGGATGAGTGGAGCAGCCGAAGGAGATCAGGTCCCGGGCGGCCGCGACGATTCCGATTCCGCCGGCGGACAGCCCGAAGTGGTCGAGCCGAAAGAAGGTGATCGCGGTGGGACGAACACGCGGAGCACGCCGAAGATCCGGATCGGAACGGGGGCGATAATAACGACTGCGTCCTCGTTCAGGAAGTCGAGGAAGACGTATTGAGTACCCTCACCAACACGCCAGCACCCGCAACCGAAGCAAACAGCTCCAAGAGTGGCCTGGGCCTGGCAGGAACGGCCGTCGATCTCCTCGGTCCTGACGCGCCCTGTTGCAGGTGATCGGGATCGAAGGTCGCCATCAGCGACGACAGGCGTAGGGGAGGCCGCCATCTCGGCCTCCAAGTTGCGCCTTCCGGCAGGTCCCCGCCCCCAAGGCGAAGAGGTACGCAGGTCGCGCCGTCGATCGTGGCCTCCAGGGCGTAACCAGCGGAGAGCGTCATGAACATGTCCGGCTCCGCCGCCGCGAAGAAACCGCATTGAGGCATGGAGGGAAGAGCGCGACGGTGCAGGCGACGAATGGCACGGCCTCGCCCACAAGATCGAGCCATTCTCGCGTCGACGTGGATGCGCGGCGGAACTTACCGGACGCGTCATGATCGTGGCAGATCTTCCTACTGCAGTGACCATGATCATTGCTTAGGCGGTTGGGCCGGGCTCATGGCCGCCAGTCTGTACAGCCCTTTTGCACCGCTCACACACAGGCTGTTGACTTCCGGAAACCAAGTACATGAACGCAATGGTCCTGGCAACCTGGCCGCCGTCAAACAGACGATCTGCTGTACATCCCAAAGACGGATCAAACCGTCGGAGTACGTCACCGCGAGCTTGGAACCGTCGAAAGAGACCGCGATGCTCGCGACGGAGAGGTCATCCCTATCAAGAACGCATCTCAGATCGCCCTTGGCGTCCCATAAGCGCACTCCACCACTCATATCAGCCGACGCCAACCACTGACCGTCAGGAGCGATCACCACCGACCGGACGGCGCTCCTGTGCCCATGGAGCACGCCTCGAGGCGTACCATCAGCGTTCCAAAGAAGTAGCTTTCCGTCCTCCGCCGCCGTGGCCCACCACGCGCCGTCGGGGGCTATCGCGATGGAACTTACCCAGAGCGGACTGCCAGGCAACACGTGACGCAGCTCTCTGAGGGCCATGTCCCAGATGTACAGTGAGCCATCTCGAGCCCCTGCCGCCAGCCACGAACCGTCAGGCGCGATCGCCACCGCCGTGGCGCCACCGGGGTGGCCCGATAATGTGCCGCCCAGGGAACCGTCCGGACTCCAGATGCAAACCTTCCCGTCCCAACCGGCTGAGGCGAACCATGACCCGTCTTGGGCTATCGCCACTTGGCTGACCCAGCGGTCGTGCTGGTTCAGTATTTCTCCTGGAGCTCCATTCGAGTCCCACAGACGGACGGAGCCATCGCTGCAAGCGGATGCGAGCCAGCCGCCGTCGGGTGAAACGGCGACCGACCTGATGTCCACTCCGCGACTCGCGGAACCCGCCTGCCAGATGGTCTTAGATGCCCAAGCGCGTATGCTGCCGTCCAGCCCTCCTGTCACCACCCAGGTGCCGCGAGGCTCGATCGCCACCGTGGACACCCCGCCACAACGGTGATCGATGACGCGTGTATTCGTCGCATCCGCGGTCCACAGCCGAAGAGATCCATCCAAACCGCCCGAGGCAAGCCAGCTACCGTCCGGAGCTATGGCCAGCGAACGGACCATACCGCGGTGCCCCCGTAATACGGTGCGCTCTTCGCCATCGGTCCCCCAGAGTTGGACGATGCCCGCGTCGCCCGCCGCTGCGAGCCAACTACCGTCTGGTGATACCGCCAAGCCAGACACGTGGCGCGCGCGGCCGAAGAGCACTCGTCTGATGCCTCCGTTCTCGTCCCACAACCGCACCGCGCCATCGGAGTCCGCTGAAACCAGGTGGGGTCCCTTGCCTGGAATGGCCACGACCTGCACTTCGCCGCTACGGGCGTAAAGACGTCCTCGTTCTACCCCGCCGATATCCCACAACATGATGCTTCCATCGCTGCTACCGGACACGAACCAGGAGCCGTCATGGGCTATGGCGACGGAGTTCACCCGCTCCCGATGAGCGTGCAGAGATACTCGGCCACTTCCGTCCGCCGACATGACGTGGATGCTCCCGTTGGCGTCTCCGGCCACGATACGGTCTCCAGCGGGTGCAATTGCCACCGACGTCATCCCGGCCTTCTGCTGCATCAGCGTCCATTGCTCGTGTCCGTCGCCGTCGTATTTGTTGAGTACTCCGTCGAGGCCCGCTGACACGAACCACGTGCCTCCTGGCGCGACGGCGATCCCGGCCACGCTGGAGCGATGCTCCCTCTTGATCATCAAGGGGTCCACAGCCGCATCCGAGAACGGCCACTGCGGCTTGAGATACCAAATGGATTCACTTACTCTTTCGAGGAATTCGGGGATGTCCTGTACCCGAGTCAGCAGTGTGCCCGCCACGGTGTCGACCGAATCCGCCGGATCGAAGAGATGAGCGTTCTGCAAAAGCGCACTGCCCAGCTTTTCGGAGAGCGGCGTCCGTACTTCCGCCAGATCCTTCTCGGCGGCGAAGACGCCGAATCGAGCAATCTTGTGGCTGAGCCACGTCAGATCGCCGATAAGGAGTTCCAGACTGCGGGTTAAGCGAGCTTCCACGAGATGGTAGGCAAGATTGTCCAGAAAATAGTCAGCTCCAATCGGTAGCTTCCACCAGAGACGTCCATTCAGCGGTGGAGCGGATGGCACATGGATCGCTTTAAGAAGGAGGGCGCTACACTGCACGGATTTGCGTTCCGTGAGCACTATTCGCGCGTATCTCCGAATAATTGAGTGGAGTTTCAGGGACAGGAGGCCATCGCTCCACTTCCTGGTGAGGAGCGACAGTTCCTCCAGACGTTCACAGAGCCGGGCCACATCGGTAACCGCAAGGCCGCCGGTCCTCGCCCAGAGCAGTTCAACCACACCGACGGGGATGTCAGTGTCCTCAGGGAAGATCGACAGCTCCAGGAATCGCTGCCGATCGTCCGATGCGAGCGTTTCGAGGCTGTACTCGATTGTGTCGGCGACCAGTTTTTCGCGCTTCGATCGCGACTGCACATCGAAAGCGGCCGGGCCCCTCTCCCTGAGATGTCCGATAGCCTGGTCCGCCGCGACGCTGATATTGCTGCCTCGTCCGAGCTCCTCGCGTAACCTCCGATTCACCAGACTCAGCAGCAAAGGCAAACGGCCTGTGGCGTCGAGCAGCTCGGCCTCAGCGCTCGGCGGCAACTTTGGCAGATCACTGCCGAGGATGCTCGAAGCCGTGTCATCGGGAAGATGGTCCAAGCGCACCGGCGTAGCAAAGGACGGCAGAAGGGCGCGCATTCGGGTCGTGAACAGCAGGCAATAGGTCGACTCGTTGGGCACGAACAGCTCGAGCTCCCGGTCATTCCATACATCATCGATGACCAGCATCGTTCTCTTTTGAGCCGCCAGCGCCCGCTTGAGATGCTGGCTCGCCTGTTCGGGGTCGGAAGCAGCCGGATGCTCACCTGTCAGCACGGCTACAGCACCATTGATTCGCTCCACTAGGCTCTGGGCACCCTTGTCACGGCCCAGCGTGATCCAGATAAGGCCCCCCGCGAAGTAGCGGCGTACTTCTGGCCGGGAGCAGACCGCAGCCGCCAGGCTGGTCTTCCCTGCCCCGCCATGACCGACGATTCCCACCACACACACATCTTTCGCGGCGCCTTTGCGAGGTCGCGGATCGGCCCACGAATTTATTGCGACACGGGGACCCAAGGGAGGGAAAGCACGGTCTCGCTTCTCTCTGAGGGAAGCAGCCAGGGAAGAGAACCGGCGCCGCCTGTCGATCAGCACCTTGATCGTCGTTGCGAGTTCAGGCCGATCGATCCACAACTCCGTGGACGGCACGCTGAACAGCACACGGGGTCGGCGGCGTTCCTGTAGCCGTGGAACTGCCCAGGTGAGCGATCCAAGCACAAGAGACAGCAGTACCAAGCATGTGATCCAGGCCGCCTTATGGCTCACCACTGCGTCCGGAAGATAATCACTTACAACATTCACCGGCAAGCCGATCAAGATCCCAAGCAGGCTGGCCAGCACCAACAGAATTCCCGAGACCCTGCCTTTGGAACGCACCATTGGTCACCTGGCCACGCGACATGGGGATACACCGGCGGGCCGAATCGGGCCGGTGGCACGGCTTCCACCGCGTCACTCGGGATGTTACCTGTAGATCCAAATAGGCCGCCGCCCATTGAACACAGATGGATCCGCTATGGCACGCAGGCGCTGCTCGTTCTGCTCGCGCCAAGCATCTTCCGATGCCTTCTCGCGTCAACCCCACCTGCGAGTCGCTGAGGTGGGCCACCAGTCCGACCGCTGAACCGGATCTACGCAGACGCGTTCAGCGTCGTGTGCGACCCCCGCCGGTGAGCCGCCACCACGGGAAGGTGCGCAAGAGCATCGCCTGCCTGAAGCCACGGCTTCCCGCGGACCGGCTCAATGCTGGCCGAGCCTCGGCAGGTCAAACATGAACAGTTACTCACTCGCCTTTAAGTGATCGCTTTGATCAGCGTCGGCGCCATCGGATCAACCCATTTCACGAGAATGCTGACGAGATTTGAAACGGTACAGGTGCTGGGCCAAGAAAGGTCAGGTTGCGCTCTCAGGTGGCGTAGGTCCGACCGTGAACGGCACCTCGGCTTCAACGACGAGAGCCACCGCGTGAGTCTCTGCGTGAAACCACCAAGCGACACGTAGAGACTCAACGCGATGGCCCTCAACCGATCCCCTTGTTCGAAGTTTCTCGAGGTGCTGAAGGCTTCCGGGACGCAGGAGGCTATTACCCGGAGTAGGACATCTGTGCGGTCCGCGTAGTGACCGTACGTTCCCAACCCATAGCAGTCGACCTGGACCCCGATCGAACGGCGGGCGTGCCCACGGCCGGGATCCTGACACTGGCTTTCTGTTCCGCGGCACTGGCGTCAACGTCCACGACCCGCACGTCGACCGATGATGCCTGGTCGGCTCGGTTAATCCTGGGTCCGGTCAGAACTCGGGGATGGGGACGCGTTCACCGCCCCTCATCGCCGACTCGTGGGCGCAGATGCCGACCGAGGTCCAGTTCGCGGCCGTGGTCTCATCCACCGCGGGCGGGCGTTCCTCCACGATGCTGCGCACGAACTCGTGGGCGAGGTGCGGATGGGAGCCGCCGTGCCCGCTTCCCTGGGTGAACGACAGGTGGGCGTTGTCCTCGTCGTAGACCCCTCTCGTCGTGTAGGGGCGGATCTCCGGTGGCAGCAGGTCGGCGAAGTCGGGGACGTCGATCCGCGTCGCCTCCTCGCCGTGGAAGACGACGGGACGGTCGCCGTGGATCTGCTCCCATTCGAACGAGGTCTTGTCGCCGTACACCGCGAAGCTCTCGACGTACTGGCGTGCCGTCTCGAACAGCGATCGGGTGACCTCGGCGACCAGCGGAGAGCCGGCGAGCCGGATCAGGGCGGTCTCGACGGCGAACGGCGAGCCGTATCGCGAGGTCAGCTCTGGTGAGATGCGTCCTGATCCCATGCACACGACGGACTCCGCGGGCGCGTCCGCCAGCGCCAGCAGTGGGCTGACCGCGTGGGTCGCGTAGTGCATGGGAGGAAGGCCCTCCCAGTAGCCCGGCCAGCCCGCCATGTCCTGCTGGTGCGCGCCGCGCAGGAACTGGATCCGCCCGATCCCGCCCGCCTTGAGCATGCGTTGGACGTGCAGGAACTCGCGGGAGTAGACGACCGTCTCCATCATCATGTAGTTGCGCCGGGCCGCGCGGGCCGCCGCGACGACCCGGCGGCAGTCCTCGACCGAGGTCGCCATGGGGACCGTGCAGGCGACGTGCTTGCCCGCCTCCAGCGCCGCGATCGCCTGCTCGGCGTGGAGCGGAATGGGTGTGTTGATGTGGACGGCGTCGATGTCCGGGTCCGCGAGCAGTTCGGCGTAGTCGGTGTAGTGGCGTTCCACCGCGAAGGCGCCGGCGATGCTTCGCAGGCCTTCTTCGTTCCGCCGGCAGACCGCCAGCAGTTCGCTGTCCGGGTGCCGTTGGTAAAGGGGGATGAACTCGGCGCCGAATCCCAGCCCGACCAGGGCGATTCGTACCGCCATCAAGGCCGCCCGGGAGCCGGCGGCATCGCCCGCACGATGTCCAGGGCCAGCTCGATCTCCCGCAGGCCGTCCGCGAGTGGTGTTCTCGGCGTTTTTCCCGTACGGATGCATTCGGCGAAATGGAGCCACTCACGGCGGAACCCGAAGTCGTGGGAGGCCTTGACGGAGTTCGTGGAGGGAACGCCGTTCTCCCCGCTCTTCAGCCGCACCTCGGTCGGCTGATACGGATAGAACGGATTGCCGAACTCCAGGCGCATCTCCTCGCGGTCCGCGTAGACCGTGAGGTGCTCGTCCCACCACCCGTGATGGGGTCCGACCCCTACCTCGAAAACGCAGGGAGCGCCGTTCTCGAGCTCCAGGACCGCCAGCGCCCGCGCCTTCCCCACCGGCTGCGCGTGCCGGACCCCCACCGGGCCGCCGACGACGAACCGCAGAACGGCCATGTCATGGCAGCCCAGCATGAGGACTTTGGAGAACAGCTCGGCATAACCCGCGTGGCTGTCGCCGAGCGCGTCCGCGATCCGTTCCTCCACGCGCGGGCTGAACTTCTTCGTCCGGTCGGACTCCACCGGCGGGAGATCGTCGACGCGGACCGGCAGGATGTCGTGCCGGTGCAGGGCCTGAATGCGACCGCCGAAGTCGTGCACCTGCACGCTGCGCGGCTCACCGGCCTTTCTCATCCACTCCGCCGCGAATTCGACGCCGGGGTCGTACAGCTTCATGTATCCGACCATGGACACCACGTCACTGTCCCGAGCCGCGTCGATGATCCGCTCGGCCTCCTCTGTGGTGAAGGCGAGCGGCTTCTCGACGAGGACGTGTTTTCCGGCCCGCAGCACGTCCACGAGAACGTCCCCGTGGTCATAGGTCAAAAGTGCGACGGCGTCGATCTCGGGGTCGGCGAGGAGGTCCCTGTGGTCGTAATAGACCTTGGCCACCCCGTAACGGCGCGCCACTTCGGAGGCCGTGCCGGGTGAGATGTCGCAGACGGCCTCGATGTGACATTCCGCGAGTTCGCGCAGCACCGGAAGGTGCATGGTCTGGGCGATCAACCCGCATCCGATCACGCCGACCCGGATCATGTCGGTGTTCACCGGCTCCACTTCGCACCTCCAGTGATGTCCCGCTCCGCCGTCTCGTGTCTCGATGGCTGCTTCTTCATTTCTCCGGTCTCCCTTATCCGTGCCTGTGTGAGGCGATCCGTGAGGCTTGTCTTGGCGAAAGTCACCCTCCCGTCAGATAGGACCGGCTCACGTCCAGGAACCCTTGGTCGGTCGGGACGACGCCGACGAAATCGTCGGTCCTGACGGTGAGCGTCGGACGGGTGACGAGCGACAACTGAAATGCCTGGTCGAGGAAATAGGCGTTGAAGTCAGTGAGACTCTGTTTCTGGGTGTCCGGGGTCACGGCCTCGGTGACCGCGGCGACCAGATCCGTGTACTCCGGGCTCTCGAACCGCGACATGTTGCCGTCCGGAATGAGCTCCGCCCGGGTGACCAGTGCGCTCGCCGGCGAGAATCCGGTGCCGTTGCGCATGAGAACGGCCGGCGCCCGGGCGTTTCGCTTCGCGATGCGCTCGTCATAGTCGGTCACGCTGATGGTCGAGGGTTTGGCGTCGAGTCCGACCGCCGCCAGATTGTTCTGCACGATGGTGAAGATCGCGATGCTCTCGGGAATGTCCGGCACCACGACGGTGAACGAGGTGCCCTTCGCCCCGGTCTCCGCGATGATCCGTTCGGCTCGCGGCGGATCGTAGGTGTAGTGGCCGCCCTGCGTTCGGTCGTAGCCGGGGGTGGAGGCCTTCCAGGGCAGCGCCGTGGCGGTGGCCAGGCCGCCTTCGACCTGTTTCACGATCCGTTCACGGTCGATGGCGTAGTGGACGGCCTGCCGTACGCGCTTGTCGTCGAACGGGGGCTTGGTGACGTCGAAGGCCAGCGAGAGCGAGGACCCGCCCGACTCGACCACGGCATAGCCGGGCTGGTCGGCGAGGCCGGCGGCATCGAGCGGAGAGAGGCCGACGGCATAGTGCACGCGTCCGCTCTGAAGAGCGACGAGCAAGGCGGTCGGGTCGGTGATCACCTGGATCTCGATCTTGTCGAGACGGGTGGCCCCCGCGTCCCGGTGGCCGGCGTATTTCTCCAGGAGGATCTTCCCGCCGGGGGTCCAGGACTTCCAGGTGAAGCGGCCCGTCCCGATCACTTCTTTGCCGGCGCGATAGTCCTCGAACGTGCCCTTGTCCACGATCGGCATGACTTCGAAGACGTCGAAGATGTTCGGCAGCGGGCGCTTGAACGTGAGCTTCAGCCCGTGGTCGCCCTGCGGTTCCAGCCGGGAGATCTCGCCGGCGATGGGCCGGGTTCTCGCCGAGTTCTCCGGATCGAGCACCTGCTGAATGCTGTAGACGACATCCGAGCTCGTCATCGGCCGGCCGCTGTGAAAGGTGACGTCCTCGCGAAGGCGGATGTCCATGCTCTTCATGTCCGGTGCCATGTCCCAGGACTTGGCGAGGACGCCGTGCGGTTTTCCGGTGGTGGTGTCGATTCGCGACAGCGTTTCGAAGACGGAATCCTGCAGCACGATGTTCCCGAGCGCACTCGAGAGGAACGACGCCGGATTCACGTCACTCGACTGCGCCACCACCAGCGTGCCACCGGCGCGGGCTTTCGTCCCCGATTTCGGCGCCCGCTCAACCGCGCTGCAGCCGGCCGCCGCGAGGACGGCGCTCAGGACGGCCCCGGTCATCATCCGTCGTGCCAGTGAAGGTTGTTTTATGGACATACCATCCTCCTGCGCCACCCACGTGCCGGCTTTACGTGCTGGTCGAAAGCCCGACGTGGTCGGTTGCGGTTAGTGGGGTTGTCACATGCGTTTCGGCTTTTCCGCGTACGAAATCGAACGCCGAGCCGTGCTCACGGTCCTGCAGTAACCGGAACTCACCCTTGGCTGAGCTGCAATGAATCACACGGTGTGACCGTGACGGAACCGGCGCAGTCCGCCCACCGGACCGGGCCGTACGGCGGGGGTGGCGTTCGGTCGTACCGTCAGTCGAAGAACTGCGTCACCCTGAACCTGCGCACCCGCAGGGGGACGTCGAAACGGCTGATCAGCCGGGACCTGCTGATGCGGGTCTTGTGGTCGACCGTGGCCTTGACGCACTTCAGGCCGACCGTGTGGTCTCCCAGCTTGGCGTAGTAGGAGATCAGGACGCCTCGGCGGCCGAGCCCTCGGTCGGAGAGCCCCAGCCCCACCTCGCGGTAGAGCCGGTTGGAGCCTTTGAGGCCGAACGCGGTGGAGCCGATGATCGCGTGGTTCGCCGCGGTCGGGCAGTGCACGAAGATCCGGACGACGTCGTTCTGGCGTGGCCACTCCGGCAGGACCCGCAGGGAGGTGCGCTTCTTCCAGGCGTCGGGGATCGTGTCGCCGGATACCGGCTGGACACGCGCGGGCTCCAGCCGGGCAGGCGCGGCCGAAGCCCCGGGGCTGCCCGCCACGAGTGCGGCGATCACTCCGATCCCCACGACTGAACGCATGTGCCCCTCCCACCCGACGTAGGCCCCGGCCGTGTGCGGCACCCGGCTGACCAGGGTGTTTCCCTCCGCAGCGTCGACCCTACGGTGATCGTGTCCGGTGGAGAGGGCAGCCACGCCGACGGCGCCGGGCCGCAGGGGCGCCGAGAAGATCGACCACGGGAGGCTCGGCGGCTGCTACGGCCCTTGGAGGGTGTGGTCCCCGGCCGGTGGCGAGGGGTGGGCGCGGAGCCAGTCCGCCGCTCTGCGCGCCGAGGCGCGGGACAGCCACGCGTCCTGGACCACCTCGGCGAGCTCGTTCCGGGTGAGCTCACCGATCCGGCCGGCCCGTAGCAGGACCGACGAATGACCGTTGAAGTGCGCGGTGGTGAAGAACGGGGACGCCTCGTCCTGGACCAGCGCCTGCTTGTCCTCCTGGGAGTCGACCCAGAAGACGATCACATCCGCGTAGCGCTCCCCCGTGTCCGGGTCGGCCGCGTCCGGCCGTGGGTTACGGAAGAAGACGAACGACTTCCCGCCCACCTGGTAGATCGGATTGTCGCCGGTCCCGTACTCGACGGTCACGTACGGCATGGCCAGGGCCAGCTCGTGCACGTCCTCGACGCGGGCGGACCGGCTTGTGTCATCGTCGGTCACCGCCCCAGCGTAGGCGGCATCCGGCCGGATGTCGCACGTACGGCCCCCGCACCGCGCGCGGATCGGCCCGGCGGGCGAGGCGGCTCAGCCGCGCAGCGGCGACCAGGACCCGTGATCGAGCACGCGGAGCAGTGACGACAGGCCGGCCTCGTCGAACGCCGTCTCCAGTTCCACCCGGCCCTCGGAGAAGTGCGTCCACCCGTCATAGTGGGCCGGGATGACCACGGTGGCGCCCAGCACCGCGGCGGCGGCCGCGGCCCTGCGGCCGTCCATCGACACCGGCCGCTCCCGGAACTTTCCCTTGACGCGGGCCGCTCCGGCATTGAGTACGGCCGCGTCGATGCCGGGGACTCGGCGGGCGATCTCCGCCACGGCACGCATCGAGGCGTTGTCGCCGCTCACGTAGACGGTGGGCAGGTCGTGGCCGGACAGCACGAACCCGGTGACCTCGCAGTTGACGTTGCCGTCCGCGTCGCGTTCGCCGTCCTCAGGCCCGTGCACCGCCGGGACGGCCAGGACGGTCAGGTCCCCGCCGCCGTCCGTGCGTGGCACCATGAAGGTCGTCCAGGGAGCCAGGCCGACCGCCGGAGCGCCCAGTCTGCGGGCCGCGCCGGGCACGGTGAGGACCAGCGGCGCCGCCATGGCGAAGGCGCGCCCCCGGTCGTCGAAGTTGTCCGGATGCGCGTCGTGGCTGACCAGCACCACATCGACCGGCCCCAGCCGCTCCTCGGACACCGCCGGGCCGAGCGTCTTGGTCAGGTAGCCGTGGGGGCCGGGATCGTCGAACGTCGGATCCACGACGATCCGAAGGCCACCGACGTCGATGACGGTGGTGGGGCCGCCGAGCACTGTCGCCGCGCCATCCTGCCGGAGCAGGTCCCGGTCCCTTGTCGCATGCACCGAGCAGGCCCTCCTTACGCTGGTGGTGTCCCCCGCGATCGAGCCCAGGCAGGGTGGAACGCCTGCGCTCACAGTTTCATGCTCCACCCACACACGGTCCCGCAGCGGACGACACACCGTGATCATCAGGGGACGTCGTGAGGGCCGAGCCGCGCGGCGGCTCGGCCCTTTCATGGGAGGGGTCAGTTGACGACGGCGAGGCGGGTGATGCCCTGCCAGCCAGAACCGATGGTGACGGTGGTGGAAATGTCGGGAGAGCCGGCCGGGCCCTTTGCCAGGTAGGCGTTCAGGGTGCCGTCGGCGAAACGGCCCACGACGTCGGTACGACCGTCGGCGTCCATGTCGGCGAAGGTGAGCCGATCCACCACACCCCAACCGGTACCGATCTGACGACGGTCGGAAATGTCCGGCGCACCCGCGGAGCCCTTGTTCAGGTAGGCCGAAAGAGTGCCGTCGCTGTGCCGGGCCAGCAGGTCCGTCTTGCCGTCGTCGTCGATGTCGGCGGTGGAAACGAGACCGACCTGGTTCCAACCATTGCCGATCTGAACGCGATTGGCGAAGTTCGGAGCGCCGGTGTTCAGGTAGGCGTACAGGTTGCCATCAGCGGTCTGGCCGATCAGGTCCGTCTTGCCGTCGTTGTCGACATCGGCGACCAGCACCCGCGCGATACCATCCCAGCCCGTGCCGACCAGGACACGGGTGGAAATGTCCGGCGCGCCCGGGGTGCCGGTGTTCAGGTAGGCATACAAGGTGCCGTCGGTGGTCTGGCCGAGCAGGTCCGTCTTGTCGTCGTCGTTGAAATCACCCACCACCACACGGGTGATGCCATCCCAGCCGGAACCGATCGTCACCCGGGCACCGGAGAAGTCGGCGGGACCCTTGTTGAGGTAGGCGTACAAACCGCCGTCAGCCGCCCTGCCGATGAGGTCGGTCTTACGATCGTTGTCGATGTCGGCGACCGTGATCCGCGTGATCGAATTCCAGCCACTCCCGATCACCGCCCCACCATCGACCGACGGCTGCCCCGGAGTGCCGGTACCGCGATACACCCGTAACGTGCCATCCGCCGTCGTCCCCAGCAGATCGGGCTTGCCGTCACCGTCGAAGTCCACCGCCTCACCCGTCGCGTCCTCCGCTTCGGTGGCGGAGCCTGGGCAGTTGCGGCTGGTGACGTTGCGTGAGGTCTGGTTGTTGGCGGTTCCGTAGACGGTTCCGTTGAACGTCGGCCGGACTCGTTCGGCACCTGCGAAGCCCCACGTCGCGGAGCCGTTGCCGTCGGCGTCGTGACCGAGTTCGAAGTGCAGGTGGGGGTGGCCGTTGGAGGTGGGGCCGCTCTTGCCGACCCGGCCGATGACCGTTCCCATCTCGACCCTGGTTCCCGGCGTGACGGCGCGGTGCTCCAGGTGCAGGTACGTGGTGAAGTAGCCGCCGCCGTGGTTGATCTGGATCACGTTGCCGGCGTTGTTGTGGTAGAAGGACTGGTTCACGGTGCCGGCGGCGGGGGCGACCAGGGTGGCCCCCTCGGTGCCGTGCTGATCGGGTTCCTTCACCATGTCGAGCGCGGGGGCGTGGCCCCAGGTGTCCAGCCGCCACTGCTGGCCGCAGGGGAACGGTAGTTGCAGGTTGGGGGCGGCCATGGCGGGGCTCGCGGTGGTGGTAAGGCAGAAGGCGGTGATCGCCGTGGTGGTGAGGGCCAGGCGAGCGGCCAGAGTCTTGAACATGGGGGTGTCCTTCGTGGGAGAGAGGGGTCAGTTGACGACGGCGAGGCGGGTGATGCCCTGCCAGCCGGAGCCGATGGTGACGGTGGTGGAAATGTCCGGGGAACCGGCCGGGCCCTTGGCCAGGTAGGCGTTCAGGGTGCCGTCGGTGAAACGGCCCACGACGTCGGTACGACCGTCGGCGTCCATGTCGGCGAAGGTGAGCCGATCCACCACACCCCAACCGGTACCGATCTGACGACGGTCGGAAATGTCCGGCGCACCCGCGGAGCCCTTGTTCAGGTAGGCCGAAAGGGTGCCGTCGCTGTGCCGGGCCAGCAGGTCCGTCTTGCCGTCGTCGTCGATGTCGGCGGTGGAGACCAGACCGACCTGGTTCCAGCCGTTGCCGATCTGGACACGGTTGGCGAAGTTGGGGGCGCCGGTGTTCAGGTAGGCGTACAGGTTGCCATCAGCGGTCTGGCCGATCAGGTCCGTCTTGCCGTCGTTGTCGACATCGGCGACCAGCACCCGCGCAATGCCGTCCCAGCCGGTGCCGACCAGGACACGGGTGGAAATGTCCGGCGCGCCCGGGGTGCCGGTGTTCAGGTAGGCATACAGAGTGCCGTCGGTGGTCTGGCCGAGCAGGTCCGTCTTGTCGTCGTCGTTGAAATCACCGACCACCACACGGGTGATGCCATCCCAGCCGGAACCGATCGTCACCCGGGTGCCGGAGAAGTCGGCGGGACCCTTGTTGAGGTAGGCGTACAAACCGCCGTCAGCCGCCCTGCCGAT
>NZ_JBFAIM010000034.1:0-123441 GCF_040654715.1 Nonomuraea sp. NPDC050643
GACCGGCCGACCAGCACCTGGTGGCCGGCGCTGGTGGTGATGGTCGCGCTCATCGCGATCACGCTGATAGCACGTCGGCGCCGTCGCCGACGCACGCCGAGTCGTGCCCGACGGCCGCCGCGGGGATCTGCTCACCCTCCAGGTACCTCAGCCCGGCGACGCCCGCGCCGTCGAGCCCGACGCCCGCGTCATGGAAGATCGCCGCCCGGACGCCGAGCCACGCGGCGAGCTCGGCCGGGTAGAGCCCGCCGTGCGAACCGGTCACGACCACCTCGCCCGCCGCCTCGCCGCCGAGCGACGTCACGCTGTCCGCCACGAGCACGGCGACTCCCTCTTGTATCGGATCGCGGAACCTGGTCCCAGAATCACGCGCGACGGGGAGGATTGTCCAGAGGGCCTCAGCGGGCGAGCAGGTGGCGCAGGACGTAGGGCATGATGCCGCCGTGCCGGTAGTAGGCGGCCTCGCGCGCGGTGTCGAGGCGGAGGCGGGCGTGGAAGGTGCGGTCGCCGGCCGTCACGGTCAGCGTCGGCGGCAGGTCCGGCCCGTCGAGCGCGGTGAGCCCGGCGATGGTGACGGCCTCGCGGCCGGTGAGGCCGAGTTCGTCGGGGCCCTGGCCGGGGAGGAACTGCAGCGGCAGGACGCCCATGCCGACGAGGTTCGAGCGGTGGATGCGTTCGAACGACCGGGCGATGACGGCCTTCACGCCGAGCAGCGCCGGGCCCTTGGCGGCCCAGTCGCGGGAGGAGCCCGCGCCGTAGCCCTCGCCGGCCAGGACCACGGCGGGCACCGAGGCGGCCTGGTAGGCGCGGGCGGCCTCGTACACGCTGGTGAGGCGCTCGCCGTCCAGGAAGTTCGGGGTGAGGCCGCCCTCGGTGCCGGGGGCGAGCAGGTTGCGCAGGCGGACGTTGGCGAACGCGCCGCGCATCATGACCTCGTGGTTGCCCCGCCGGGAGGCGTAGGTGTTGAGCTGGTGACGGGGCACGCCGAGCTCGGACAGATAGCGCCCGGCCGGGCTGGACGGGAGGATGGCGCCGGCCGGTGAGATGTGGTCGGTGGTGATGAAGTCGCCCAGCCTGACCAGGACGCGGGCCCCGGTGATGTCGGCGACGGGCGGTGGCTCGGGTGCCATGCCGTCGAGGTAGGGGGCGCGGCGCACGTAGGTGGAGGCGGGGTCCCAGGGATAGGTGGCCGAGCCCGCGACGTCCAGGCGCTGCCATCGTTCGTCGCCGTCGAAGACGCCGGCGTAGGCGCGGGTGAACATCTCCGGCCGGATCACCTCGTCGATGACGGCGCGCACCTCGCCCGGGGTGGGCCAGAGGTCGCGCAGGTAGACGGGCCGCCCGCCGGGGTCGGTCCCGAGGGGCTCGGTGGTGAGGTCGAGGTCCATGGTGCCGGCGAGGGCGTAGGCGACGACGAGCGGCGGGGAGGCGAGGTAGTTGGAGCGGACCTCGGGCTGGATCCGGCCGTCGAAGTTGCGGTTGCCGGACAGGACGGCGGCGACGTCCAGATCGTGCTCGGCCACGGCCTCGGACACCTCGTCGATGAGCGGGCCGGAGGCGCCGATGCAGGTCATGCAGCCGAACCCGGCCAGGGTGAAGCCGAGGAGCTCCAGCGAGGAGGTCAGGCCGGCCGCGGCGTAGTAGTCCATGACGACGCGGGAGCCGGGCGACAGGGTCGTCTTCACCCAGGGCCTGGCGCGCAGGCCCAGGCCGGCGGCCTTCTTGGCGAGCAGCCCGGCGGCGACCATGACGGAGGGGTTGGAGGTGTTGGTGCAGGAGGTGATGGCGGCGATGGCGACGGCGCCGTGCCCGATCTCCTGACCGCTGCCGGCCAGCCGCGCCCGCGCGGGCGGACGGGCCTGCGCGCGGAAGGCGGCCTTGGCCGCGTCGAGGGGGACGCGGTCCTGCGGCCTGCGGGGGCCGGCGATGGACGGGACGACGGTGGCCAGGTCGAGGTCGAGGTCGGCGGTGTAGGAGGGCGGCGCGCCGGGGTCGTGCCACAGGCCCTGGGCCTTGGCGTAGGCCTCGACCAGGCCGGCGTGCTCGTCGGAGCGGCCGGTGAAGCGCAGATAGCGGACGGTCTCGGCGTCGATGGGGAACAGGGCGGCTGTGGAGCCGAACTCGGGGCTCATGTTGGACAACGTCACCCGGTCGGTGACGGGCAGCGCGGTGACGCCCGGCCCGTGGAACTCGACGATCTTGCCGACCACGCCGTGGGCGCGCAGCAGCTCGGTGAGGGTCAGCACGAGGTCGGTCGCGGTGGTGGCGACGGGGAGCTCGCCGTGCAGGCGCACCCCCACCACGTCGGGGACCAGGATGGACACCGACTGCCCGAGCATGGCAGCCTCCGCCTCGATGCCGCCGATGCCCCACCCGAGCGTGCCGAGCCCGTTGACCATGGTGGTGTGCGAGTCGGTGCCCAGGCACAGGTCCGGGTACGCCTCCCCGTCGCGGCACATGACCACGCGGGCCAGGTGCTCCACGTTGATCTGGTGCATGATGCCCTTGCCCGGCGGCACCACGGTGAAGTCGCGCAGCGACGCCTGGCCCCAGCGCAGGAAGCGGTAGCGCTCGGCGTTGCGCTCGTACTCCAGCTCGGCGTTGCGCGCCAGGGCGTCGGGACGGCCGAAGAAGTCGGCGATGATGGAGTGGTCGACGACCAGCTCGGCCGGGATGGCCGGGTTGACCCGCTCGGGGTCGCCGCCGAGCGCGGCCATGGCGTCGCGCATGGCGGCCAGGTCGGCGAGCGCGGGCACGCCGTTGGTGTCGTGCAGGAACACGCGGGCGGGGCGCAGGTCCACGGCCGCGGTGCGGCCGGCGCGCGGCCGCCATCCCGTGAGCGCCCGCACCTGCTCGGCGGGCGCGCGGTGGCGCAGCAGGTTCTCCAGCATGATGCGCAGGCTGTACGGCAGCCTCCGCGGAGCGTCCACCGGGTGGAAGCGATAACGGCGGGTTCCCACCGTGAGGTGATCGGTCACGAGTCCTGACCTTGCAGCGAGACGGGGTGACAGAAGGTGTTGCGGCACACGAGGCGGACGATCACGACGCCCATGTGGTCATCCATCCGGGCCGCGGGAGCCCGCACGCCTGAGCGAGCCGTTCGAGGCCGTGCACGGTCCTGTCCGGCAGGCGCACGCCGGTGAGGGCGGTTTCGGCGGCGTTGCGGTCCTCGATCTCGCCGGGGTAGTAGATCTCGTCGAAGCCGGGCGCGAGCGGGACGGCCTTGGTGCGGTCGATGAGGTCGTCGAGCCGCCGGGCGTACTCGGCCGGGTCGGCCACGGCGTCCAGGCGCAGCGCGAGCAGCAGGTGACCGCAGCCGCTGCGGCGGTCGGGGACGTACGGGCCGGCCACGTCGGTGGCGTAGGAGCCGCCGGTCAGCACGCCGGACAGCACGTCCATCATGAACGAGATGCCGTACCCCTTGTGGCCGGCCATGGGCAGGATGAGTCCGTCGATGGCCTGCCGGGGGTCGGTGGTGGGGCTGCCGTCCGGCGCCTGGGCCCAGCCCTCCGGGATGGGCCGCCCGCGCTCCAGGGCGGCGTAGACCTTGCCGCGCGCGACCGTCGTGTTCGCGATGTCGAGCACGACCGGGCCGCGCCGCCCGCCGGGCACCGCGACCGACCAGGGGTTGGCGCCCACGCTCTTCTCCCTGCCGCCCCAGGGGGCCATGGCGGGGCTGCCGTTGGTGGTGAGCAGGGCGACGCAGCCCTCGGCGGCGATCATGCGGGTGAAGTAGGCGGCGGTGCCGAAATGGTTGCCGTTGCGGACGGCCACCATGCCGACGCCGTGCTCGCCCGCCCGGCGTACGGCGTCGCGGGCCGCGTACGCGGTGACGACCTGGCCCACGCCGTCGCGGCCGTCGAGCACGGCGACCGCGCCGCCGTCGATCACCGTGGCCACGTCGGTCACCGCCCGCATGACGCCGGAGCGCAGCCGGGCGGCGTACCACTCCAGGCGGAGCATGCCGTGCGAAGGGTGCCCCTGCATGTCGGCCGTGACCAGGCTGTCGGCCACCAGCCGGGCGTCCGGCTCGGGCACGCCGAGCGAGGTCAGGACCGCGGCGCCGAAGGAGACCAGCTCGGAGGGTGGGATCACGACAGGCTCCTGACCTGGTCGGCGGCGGGCGGCCGGGCAAAGCGGTCGCGCGACGCCGTGCGCGGCGGGCTCATGTCAGGACCTCGCGCAGCGCCGTGGCCGCCGCGAGGGGCGGGCTCAGCACCGGGACGCCGAGCCGATCGCCCAGCTCGGCGCGTACCGGGCTGATCGAGTACTGGCCGAGCAGGACCAGGTCGGCGGTGCCGAGGGCGGGGCCGGCGGCCCGCGCGAGCGCGTCTGTCAGGGCCGGCCAGTCCTGCGCGGCGGCCGCGGCGGCGGCTCCCGGGGCCGATGCCGCGCGTACCTCGACGCCGTCCGCCACCGCCCTGAGCCGCCGCGCCGAGTCGGCCGCCGCCGAGTCGAGTGAGCCGAGCAGCAGGACCGTGCCGGGCCGGCGCCGGCCGACCTCGGCGAACATCGCCTCGTCCGAGCCCGTCACCGGCACGTCGTGCAACCGCCGCGCCAGCGCGGCGGCGGGGCCGTACATGGAGCAGGACAGGAGCACGGCGTCGGCGCCACCGCGGACCGCGTAGTCGACGAGGGTGAGCATGCGGCGCATCAGCGCGGGCGTCATGCCGCCGGCCGCGTCCGCGTCGGTGACGAGCCGGTCGTCCAGGAGGTGCCACGCGGTGGCCTCCGGGAACCCTTCGCCGAGCCCGTCGCCGGCGGGCCGCATGGAGGCGAGGGTGGCGTTGACGACCGCGACCGTCGCGCTCATCGCCTCACGCCGGTGGCGACGGCCTCGGCGAAGGCGCGCGTGCCCGCCGTGCCGCCCATGTCCCTGGTACGCTTCCCGCCCCGGACGGCGCCGGCCACCGCCGACTCGATCAGCGCGGCGGCCCGGGCCAGGGCGGGGTCCTGGCGACGGGCGCCGAGCCAGTCGAGCAGCATGGCGCTGGACAGGATCATCGCGATGGGGTTGGCGAGGTCGCGCCCGGCGATGTCGGGGGCGGAGCCGTGGGCGGCCTGGGCCATGGCGCGCTCGTGGGAGGCGTTGATGGACGGCGCGATGCCGAGCGACCCGGCGATCTCGCCGGTCAGGTCGGACAGGATGTCGCCGAACATGTTCTCGGTGACGATGACGTCGAACTCGTCCGCCCGCCGCAGCAGGTGCACGGTCATCGCGTCGATGTGGAAGTCGTCCACGCTCACCTGCGGGTAGCGGGCGGCCACCTCGCGGCAGACGTCGCGGAACAGGCCGGTGGTGAGCCTGAGCACGTTCGCCTTGTGCACGATGGTGACCCTGCCGCGTCGGCGGGCGGCCAGCTCGAACGCCTCCACGGCGATCCGCTCCACGGCGGGCCGGGTGATGATGCCCATGGCGATGGCCACGTCGGGGGTCGGCATGAACTCGCCGGTCCCCTTGTAGGTGCTGCGGTCGGCGTAGAAGCCCTGCGTGTTCTCCCGGACGATGACCAGGTCGGTCCCGGGGACGACGGCGGCGGCGCCCTCGAAGGACCTGGCCGGCCGGATGTTGGCGAACAGGTCGAAGTGCTTGCGGATGGTGCCGCTGGGGTTGAGCTTGGAGCGGTGCGGCTCGGGGTAGGCGGCGCTGTCGTGCGGGCCGAGCAGCCAGGCGTCCAGCCCTTCCAGAGCGGCCAGCGTCGATTCCGGTACGGCGTCGCCGTGCGTGTCGATGGCCGAGGCGCCCAGGGGCAGGTCGACCCAGTCGGCAGGCGGCGCGCCGGCCGCGGCGAGCGCGGCGTCCACGACCAGGACGGCCGCGGGGACGACCTCGGGGCCGATGCCGTCGCCTTCGAGCACGCCAAGACGGTAACCAGGGGTCACGGGATTCCTCACTGTGCGATGGTGGTGAGCGCTTCGGCGTCCTGGGGCAGGGCGCCGGTGGCCGGGTAGAGCAGGCAGGCGGCGGGTTCGACGACGAGCGTGACCTCACCGGTCAGCCCGGGACGGGTGGTCTCGGCCTGGATGACGTGGTCGCCCAGGCGCAGGCCGTACTCGTGGCGGGAACCGACGTAGGAGTTGGTGAGCACCTGGGTGATGAGCACGTTGACGTCGGCGGGCGCGGTGCGGCCGGCCGGGAGAGGCTCCAGCCGCTCGGGGCGGATCGCCACGGTGACGTGTGCGCCGGCGGGGGCGGCTCCGGCGGGGACGGTGATGGTCTGCCCGGTGCAGTCCAGCCGCACCTCGCGAGGGCCGGTCACCGTGCCGGTGAGGAAGTTGCACCGGCCGACGAAGGCGGCCACCTCGGCGGTCGCGGGCGTCTCGTAGATCTCTTCGGGGGTGCCGATCTGCACCATGTCCCCCTGGGACATCACCGCGACGCGGTCGCTGAGGGCCAGCGCCTCCTCCTGGTCGTGGGTGACGTACACGGTGGTGATGCCGAGCTCCTCCTGCAGCCGCTTGAGCCAGGCGCGGGCCTGCTCGCGCAGTTGGGCGTCCAGGTTGGACAGCGGCTCGTCGAGCAGGAGCACGCTGGGGGAGTAGACCAGGGCGCGGGCGAGGGCGACGCGCTGCTGCTGGCCGCCGGAAAGCTGGTGCGGGTAGCGGTCCGTCAGCTCGGCCAGGCCCACCTTGGCCAGCGCCTCGGCGATGAGCGTGTGCTGCTCGCGGCGATCCACCTTGCGGATCTTGAGCGGCATGGCGAGGTTCTGGGCGACGGTCATGTGCGGCCACAGCGCGTACGACTGGAACACCATGCCGAGGTTGCGGCCCTCGGGCGGCACGAACGTGCCCGCGCCGACGAACGTGGCGGCCCCGACCGTGATGCCGCCGCTGGTCGGCCGCTCCAGGCCGGCGATGCAGGCCAGCGTGGTGGACTTGCCGCAGCCGCTCGGGCCGAGCAGGGTGAAGAACTCGCCGTCGGCGATGGTGAAGGTGATGTCGCGCAGCACGGCGTTGTCCCCGAACCGCTTGGACAGGTTGGCGACCTTGACCTCAGGCATCGTTGTTGCGTCCCTTGAGAAGTAGTCCGGCGAGCCCGACGAAGGCCGCCGTGATGGCGATCTGCAGGCCGGCCAGCGCGGCCACGGAACCGGTGTTGCCCTGCACCCACAGTTCGAGCATGGTCGTGCCGATGACGTTGGAGTCGGCCGAGGCCAGGAAGACCGCGGGCGAATACTCCTTGAGCAGCGTCACGAACGTCAGGATCAGCGCCCCGGCGAAGGCCGGCCGCAGCAGCGCGGCCAGGATGCGGGTGAACGTGCGCAGCCAGTCGGCGCCGGACACCCGGGCGGCGTCGTCGAGCTCCCGCCCGATCTGCATGACCGACGGTGAGATGGAGCCGAACCCGCTCGGCAGCGCGCGCAGCCCGAAGCCGATGATCAGCGCCCACAGCGTGCCCTGGATGAGGCTCCCGAGGCCGGCGAAGGCCAGCGCCCAGAACAGGCCGATGCCGACGATGATGCCGGGCATGGCCTGCGGGGCGAGCGCCAGATATTCCACCGCGCGGGCGAAGCGGAAGGTCGAGCGCCGGGCCACCATCACCGCCAGCAGCGACAGCACGCTCACCAGGACGGCGCCGATCGCGGCGACCAGCAGGCTGTTGACGATGGACTGCACGTACACCGGATAGGTGAAGACGCGCTCGTAGTTGTCGCCGGTGAGGGTCCTGAACGGCGACTGCAGCGGCGTGAACACCTGGGTGAAGGAGCGGAACACCAGCCCGCCGATCGGGATCAGGGCCCCCATCACCACGTAGAAGGCGAGGGCGGCCACGCTCACCCACCTCAGCCATCCCAGGTCCAGCGGACGCGGCCGGGTGGCCTTGCCGCGCACCGACACGAACCGCTGGGCGTTCTTCAGCAGCCTGGCCTGCAGCGCGACCAGGCTGACGGTCACCACCAGGATGATCGCCGAGGCCGCGCCGAGCACGCCGTAGTCGGGATTGATGGACTGCAGGCCGTTGCGGTACAGGAACGTGGAGAAGACGTTGATGCCGACCGGCTGGCCGAACAGCAGCGGCACGCTCAGCGTCTCCACCGACATGCTGATCACCAGGATCGAGCTGTAGACGACGGGCGGGCGCAGCAGCGGCAGGACCACCGAGCGCAGGATGCGCAGCGGGCCGGCCCCGCACACCTGGGCGGCGGCCTCCAGCGAGGCGTCGCTCTGGCGCAGCGCGTTCGCGCAGAAGGTGTAGACGATCGGGGCCAGCGCCACGGCCTCGGTGAGGGCCATGCCGGGGATGGAGTACAGGTTCCACGGCAGGAAGCCGAGGGCCTGGCGTACCTCGACGCTGACGAAGCCGGCGGGGCCGTACATGGTGATCCAGCCGAAGCCGAGGATGAGCGAGGAGATGAAGAACGGCCACTGCATGGCGGCGGCGAAGACGCGGCCGCCGGGCAGCCTCGTGCGCACCACGACCACCGCCATCGGCACCGCGATGAGCAGGCTGAGCACGGTGGTCAGCCCCGCGAACAGCGCCGTGTTGAGCACGACCTGGCCGAATCCCGCCTCGGTGAACAGCCGCACGTAGTTGCCGGCGCCGAGGACGCCGCCCGCCTCGTACAGGGGGCGGTCGAGGAACGACTGGTACAGCGTCGGCACGACCGGCGCCAGCACCAGGACGGCCAGCAGGAGCAGGACGCCGTACTGCAGCCAGCCCTCCCGGGCCAGCCCCAGCGGCCGGCGGTAGCGCGGTGACGGATGCGGTGGATGCTGGGGCGGACGCGCCGGTGGACGCGGTGGGGACAGGGTGGTCATCGCGTTCCTCTCAGCGGCCGAGCAGGCCGTTCCACTTGTCGGTGAAGGACTTGACCTCGGCGTCGGGGACCTTCGTGTACGCGGCGAGGATCACGTTGGCCTGGCCGACCGCCGTCACCAGCTCCTGATAGGTGTGCAGGCCGTCGCCGGACGGGATGCCGTCGCGGTAGGAGGTGAGCCCGCCCTCGGCCACCGCCCGCTGTCCCTCCTGCGACAGGACGAAGTCCACGAACAGCTTCGAGGTGGCGGGGTGCGGCGCCTTGGCGGTCACGCCGATGCCGCGCGGCAGCGCCACGGTGCCGTCGTCGAGGAAGGAGATCTCCAGCAGGCCGCCGCTCTTGGCCACGACCGGGTAGGCGGGGGCGGCGCTGACGAAGAAGCCGGCCACGTACTCGCCCGAGACGATCTTCTCGAGCTGGGTGCCGGACGAGGTCTCCGGCCTGGCCAGGGGCAGCACCGACTGCAAGGAGGCCCAGGAGTCCGGGCGGGCGTCGGCGAAGGCGTGGGAGACGGTGAAGCCGAACGCGCCGCTCACGTCCCGGGTGGTGATCTTGCTCTTGTACCGGGCGGGGTCCTTGGCCAGGATCGCGGCCAGGCTCTTCAGCCCGGTCGGCTTCTCGGGCAGCAGCGAGGTGTTGTACGCGATCGAGAGCGGGTCGATCGACATCGCGTGCACGTTGGGCAGCAGTTCGCCGAAGTCCGGCAGCTTGTCCTGCTCCGGTGAGGCGTACTCCAGCAGTGTGCCCGGCCGGGCGGCGAAGTCGGCCCACGCCTGGGCGGCGTTCGACACGACCAGGTCGGCCGGTGAGGTGCCGGTGGCCTGCTCGCTGAGCACGCGCTGGAACACCTCGTCGCTGTCGAGGTTGTTGGCCGCGATCTTCGTCACCCAGGGGTACTTCTTCTGGAAGTCACGGAAGATCGGCGCCCAGTTCTCCTGGTCGGTGTTGGAGTAGATGGCGAGGGTGCCGCCCTCCTTCCTGGACGCGTCCATGAGCCGGGCGTACTCGGCCGGGTAGTACGACGGGGCCTGACCCGTCACGATCTGGTTCGGCGGCGGCACCGGCGCCCCGCCGCCGGTGCCGCCACCGCCGCACGCCGTGAGCAGGGCGAACGCGAGCACGGCGGCGCCGAGGGCGCGGAAAGGGGGGTGGAAGGTGGTCATGTGCTTCCTCCTAGGCCAGGCGAGGCCGGCCAGCCGCCGCCTGTGATGCCGCACACTCTGCGTCGTTATAACCTATGACGTCAACCCCCTGTTGTCGGAACGTAACGCGACAAGCCCCGTTGATGTCTTATAGCTGCCCTATGACGAACGGGGAGTAAGGGCGTATCCGGGCCGGACACTTGCCGACGGGTCGGGACGACGCGGTAGGTTATAACGGTCACCGACGAGACAGGACAGCGATGAGCGAATCAGCGGCTGAGCTCTACACCACCAAGGCGGACTTCGCTTATCTCCGCGTCAAGGAGCTGATCCTGTCCGGGACGCTGCTCCCCGGCTCCGTCATCGCGCAGGCCCAGCTCGCCCGTGACATCGGCATCAGCACCACGCCGCTGCGCGAGGCGCTGCGCCGGCTCAAGAGCGAGGGGCTGGTCGAGCTCGACGCCCACCGCGACGCCCGGGTGGCGCCGCTGGCCGCGGAGGAGGCCCGCGACCTGCTGGAGCTGCGCCGCAGCCTCGACCCGCTGGCGGTCGCGCTGGCCGCCGAACGGCGCACCAAGGGCGACATCGCCGCGATGCGCGCCGCCCACGAGGGCCTCAAGCCGCTGCCCGGCAACCCCGCCTACGAGCAGCTCGTCGCGCACCGCAAGTTCCACACGGCCCTCTACTCCGCCTCGCACAACGACCTGCTCATCCAGACCCTCGACGGCCTGTGGGACAAGGCCGACCGCTACCGCCGCCTCGCCCTGGAGGTCGAGCGCGGCCAGGCGGCCCGCGACCGCAAGGCCACCGAGCACGAGGCGCTCCTGGAGTACGTGATCGCGGGCGACGCCGACTCGGCCGCGGCCGTCATGCGCGAGCACATCGACACCAGCCTCGGCGCCCAGGCCGCCTGGCGCCTGCGCAAGCACCCCACCGGATCGGATCAGGCCGACGAAACCGACGCCTGACCCCCGGCCCCCGGGCCTGGGGTCACGCTTCTCGGGTAGGGGCACCCGCCATGGACGCGCTCACCATCCTCGCCCTCATCGCGCTTCTCGCCGGCATCCTGATCGCGATCACGCAGAAGGCGTGGCCCGTCGCGCTCCTGTGCTTCAGCCTCTACTTCTCCGTCCTGGCCGACGCCGGGCTCATCAAGGGTTAGACCCGCGGGCGGGCCAGGGGACGCCGGTCAACGGGAGAGTTCGCGGACGACCTCCTCGTTCACGCCGATCCCCAGGCCGGGGCCGGTGGGCACATGGGCGACCCCGTCGGTGACCGTGATGACCGGATCCGTGGCGTAGGGGCTGGTGATGAACTGCCGGCCGTTGAGGTCGACCGGCGTGTCCACGCCGAACGCGGCGAACAGGTGGAGCGAGGCGGCCAGCCCGATGTCGGACTCGGTGAGGCCGGAGCCCATGATCTCCAGGCCGCAGTCCTCGGCGAGCTGGCACTGGCGCAGGGCCAGGGTCAGCCCGCCGCAGCGCTGCACCTTGGCGACGGCGACGTCGATGGCGTCCAGCCGGACGAAGGTGGCCAGGTCGCTCGGGTGGCGCAGGCTCTCGTCCACGGCGACGGGGACGGGGCTGGCGTCACGCAGGCGGCGCAGGCCGGCGATGTCGTTGGACGGCAGCGGCTGCTCGAAGACGGCGATGTCCAGGTCGGCCATGCGCCTGGCCACCCGGAGCGCGGCGGCGGCCGTGTAGCCCTGGTTGGCGTCCACCCAGAGCACGGCGTCGGGGGCGGCGGCGCGTACGGCGGCCACGATGGCCACGTCCTCGTCCTCGTCGTGCAGGCCGACCTTGACCTTGACGTGGCGGTAGCCGTGCGCGCGGCCCTCGGCCACCGAGTCGGCCGCCGCGCCCGCCGACTCGGTGGCCACGATCCAGGCCAGCTCGATGGTGTCGCGCCTGCGCCGGCCCCACAGCTCGCCGAGGGACAGACCCAGGCTGCGGGCGAAGGCGTCGTGGCAGGCCACGTCGACCGCCGCGCGCGCCAGCGGCATGCCGATCGAGAAGCCCTTGCTGATGGTGCGGTCGAAGGTGCGGCAGAGCCCGTCGAGATCCCACAGCGGGCGCCCGACGGCCGCCGGGGCCAGGTAGCCCTCGATGGTGGAGACGATGGACTCGGTGGTCTCGTACGTCCAGGAGGGGATCGGGGTGGCCTCGCCCCACCCGGTCGCGCCGTCGTCGGCCGTGACCTTCACCAGCACCCGCACGGCCGGCCGGCCGCCGCGGACGACGGAGCCGCCCGCCACGGCGAAGTCGCGCAGCGAGGGCAGGGCCACGGTGAAGGTCTCGACCCGTGCTATCCGGTTCACGTGGCAGGCACCCCGGGGACGGAGGCCACGAAGCCGTTCAGTTGTTTCCACATGTCAGTACCATTCGGATTTGTCGACCAGATTGATCAGTTCCTGCCCGGCCACGAAGCGCTGGGCGTTCTCCAGCAGCACGGCGAAGCGCCGCTCCTCGGCATGTGGCCCCACACCGGCCACGTGCGGGGTGATGAGCACGTCCGGACGCCGCCAGAGCGGATGGCCGGCGGGCAGCGGCTCGGCCTCGAAGACGTCCAGCGCCGCCCCGGCCAGGCGCCCCGCGGACAGGGCGGCGGCCAGGTCGTCGAGCCGGACGGTGGGACCGCGGCCGATGTTGACGAGGTAGGCCCCCGGTTTGACCAGCGCCAGCCGCCGCGCGTCCAGCAGGCCCTCCGTGGCGGGGGTGTGCGGAACCGTCAGGATGATCAGGTCCGCGCCGGGAAGCTGCCGGTCGAGGGCGGCGGCCGGCAGCACCTCGGCGAAGCCGGGCACGGGGCCGTCACGCCGGGCGTCCACGCCCACGACCCTCGTGCCGAACGCCGCCAGCAGCCTGCCGACCTCGGCCCCGATCGCGCCCACCCCCACCACCAGGGCGGTGGCCTCGCCCAGGGGCAGCACGGCACCGGGGTCCCAGTCGGGCGCCCAGTCCGCGCGGGCCTGCGCGCGGACGTACCGGGGCAGTTCCCTGGCCAGTGCGAGCACCAGCGCCAGCGTGTGCGCGGCCACGTGGTCGGTGTACGTGTCACGCATGTTCGTGACCCGTACGGGGTGCGCGACCAGGGCCGGATGGTAGAACCCCGGAGGCGGCCCGGCCTGCGGGGCCTGCAGCCAGCGCAGCCGCCCGGCGTGCGCCAGCAGGTCCGCGGGCAGCGTGCCGTAGGCGGCGTCGGCGTCCGCCAGCGCCAGCGTCACCTCCTCCCGGGTGTGCGGTTCGAGCACGACGAGCCCCGGCACCGCCCGCTCCAGCCGTTCCCGCCAGCCCGCGGTGGCCGGTTCGTGCGGTGGCAGCAGGACCAGGGTGGTGCTCATGCCCTTCTCGCGAGGGCGGACTCGGTGATCTCGTACAGCAGCGGCTCGCCGGCGACGTAGCGGGCCAGCTCCTCGGCCATCGCCTGCCCGTGGCGGCGCCGCTCGTGGCCCAGGCTGCCCGCCACGTGCGGGGTGACGACGATGTTGTGCATCGTGAACAGCGGCGACCCCGCGACGGCCGGTTCCGGGTCGGTGACGTCGAGGACGGCGAACAGGTCGGTCCGGCGGCTCAGCACGTCCACGAGCGCGGCCTCGTCCACGAGGGCGCCGCGTGCCGTGTTGATCAGGGTGGCGTCGGGCTTCATGGACTCCAGCAGCCGGGCGCCGACCAGGCCGCCCGTCTCAGGGGTCAGCGGCGCGTGCAGGCTCACCACGTCGGAGGTGGCGAACAACTCCTCCAGCTCCACCAGGCGCACCCCGTGCCGCTCGGCCTGGGCCGGGTCGGCGTACGGGTCGTAGGCCTGCACCACGAGGTCGTGGTGGGCGAGCAGCCGCGCGGTGGCCAGGCCCGTGGCGCCGAGCGAGACCAGCCCCACCACGCCGCCGTACGCACCGAGCTCGCTCCCGCGTACGGCGGGGCCGGCGGCGGCGCGCGCGGCCAGCACGTAGCGCCAGCCGTGCTTGAGCGCGTACAGGATCTGCGAGAGGGCGAACTCGGCGACCGGGGTGGCGTTGACGGTGGCCGCCGAGGTGACCCGCACGCCTCTCGCCCACATCTCCGGGGTGACCAGCGGGCGGATGGAGCCCGCGCCGTACAGCACCAGCGAGAGCTTGGGCGCGGCGGCGAGCAGCTCGGCGTCCAGCCGGGGAGCCCCCCACCCGGTCACCAGCACGTCGAGGCCTGCCAGCACCTCGGGGGTGAGCCGGCCGGCGGTGAGCGGGGGTGAGGTGATGGCCAGATGCCGCTCTATCGCGGCCCGGGCCTGCGGGCCGTAGACGTCGTCGAAGCGGTTCGGATCCATCACGTACAGGCCGTTCAGCATTGCCTCTCCTTCACTTGCCTCTCCATCGTTCGCCCGTTGACGCGGGCCGCCGCCCGCACACTGGCCAGGCGGGCGGGCGAGCCGAGCCCGGCGTGGTAGTAACGCAGTTGCCGCGCGCCCGCGGCGACGAGGTCGCCGGCCAGGGCCGGGACCCGCGCGTGGCCGTCCTCCAGGACGGTGACGTTGGCGACGAGCGGCACCCCGGTACGGCTCGCCGCGGCCTTCACCTGCGCCAGGGCCGCCTCCTCCTGGCCCCAGCACTTGAGCACGTACGCGTCGGCGGGCGCGTCGAAGGAGGCCAGGTCGATCCCCACGTCGGGACCGGTGACCTGCGGGTCGTCGGTGGCCATGAGCAGCAACTCGCGGCCGCCGGCCAGCGCCGCGACGGCACGGACCAGGCCGGCGATGATCCGGCCGCGGTGATCGTACAGGGCCTGGGCGCGCTCGTGGCCGAGCGCGTCGTCCAGGGTCGCCCCCGCCGGGACGCCGCGCTGGAGCTCCCCGTCCACCGCGGCGCGCACGTCGCGCGCCAGCTCCTCGACGTCCAGGCCGTCCCCGGCCAGCCGGGTGCGGCAGGCCGGGCACAGGCACAGCGACAGCAGCGCTCGGCCGCAGGCGGACAGGTGGGCGCCGGAGGTCTTCTCGTGGTGGCCGCCGTGCTCCAGGCCCAGCCAGCCGCACGCCTCCAGCATCAGCGCCGGCACGTCGTACTGCTCGCAGACCTCGCGGACGAGGGTGAGCGCGTAGTCGTGGACGGCGGAGTGGGCCGGGCAGAGCGCGTAGGGATAGGACTCGCCGTAGGCGTTCCTGACCGTCAGGTCGGGCGCCTCGCGGCCCAGCACCGACGAGTGCGTGAGCACCAGCCAGGCCTCGGTCCGCAGCCCGGCCTCCGTCAGCGCGGCCAGCGCCGCGCCGAACCTGTCCGCGTCGGGCACTCCCCAGCTCGGCGGGTACGGCCGCAGCCGCCCGCGCCAGCGCTCGGGGCGCAGCCGGAAGTAGGCCGCCGCGTGCTCGGCCTGCACGATGCGGTGGTGCGGATGCCACGGGGTGGTGGCCCGGACGGAGTGGTACGCGGCCTGCAGGGTCACCGTGCTCACCCCGAGGCCGGCGATGCGCTCGGCCGCCGCCGGGTCGCCCACGACGTCCCAGGTGTAGGCGAACGTGCCGTGTCTCACCATCGAGGCGTCACCGGGTGCCGCCCGGGGGCGGCGGGAGGGCCCATGGTCACCGGTGTGATCACGGTGATCTTCAAGCGGTACGTCACCCCTTCGTGGCGCCGGCCAGGCCGCGCGTGAAGTAGTTCTGGAAGAACAGGAAGATCATCAGCATCGGCAGGAACGAGATCGTCATGCCGGCGGCGAATCCGGTCCAGTCGGTGGCGTGCTCGCCCTGGAAGGACAGCATGCCGACGGCGAGGTTCTGCAGGTCGGGCTGGCCGAGCGTGAACACCAGCGGGATGTTGAACTCGTTCCAGCTACTGATGAACTGGAAGATGACCACCACCGCGATGACCGGTTTGGCCAGGGGCAGGATGAGGCGGAAGGTCTTGAGGAAGCCGGCCCCGTCGAGCTTGGCCGCCTCGAACAGGTCGGCCGGGACGCTGGAGAAGAACCCGACGAACAGCAGGACGTAGAGCGCGCCCGCGCCGCCGGACATCGCCAGGATGACCCCGGCCCGCGTGTTCAGCAGGCCGAGCTGCTCGATCAGCACGAACTGCGGGACGATGATCGAGGCGACCGGGATGAACAGCGTCCCCACGATCATCCGGTAGAGCAGGGTGCGGCCGGGGAACTCGTACCGGGCCAGCACATAGCCGCACAGGGCCGCCTTGACCAGCTCGATGAGGGTCGAGGCGGCCGAGTAGAGCACGGTGTTGAAGAAGTAGCCGGAGAAGCCGGCGTTGACCCACGCCCGGGTGAAGTTGTCGAAGTCGAGCTGGTCGGGCATGAGGCTCGCGCCGCTGGTGAACATCCCGCCCTGGGTCTTGAACGCGGCCGAGATCGTCCACAGGAACGGATAGACCCACACGAGCCCGATGACCAGGAGGATCGGCACGGCGATGAGGTTGGCCCGCACGGAGTGGCTGCGCCGGGGGCGCTGGGTGATCGTCGCCATCAGACCCCGTACTCCTTCCTGAGCCGCTGCGCCCGGCGCACCGCGACGCCCTGGGCGGAGACCAGCACGAAGGCGATGACGGAGAACAGCAGCGCGGCGGCCGAGGCGTAGCCGTAGGCGAACGGCACCGAGCCGAAGGCGTTCTGGTAGATGTAGTAGGACATCATGTACGTGCTGGTGCCGGGCCCGCCCGCGGTGAGCGTGACGACCAGGCCGAAGACGTGCATGGCGTTCACGAGGCCGAGCAGGGTGATGATCACGGCGACCGGCCTGATCATCGGCAGCGTGATGCGGGTGAGCTTCTTCCACTCGCCCGCGCCGTCGATGGCGGCCGCCTCGTAGACCTCCTCCGGCACGTTCTGCAGCGCCGCGATCCAATAGATCATGTACTGGCCGAAGATCTGCCAGATGGAGACGAGCACGAGCACGAGCAGCGCGCTCCACCGGTTGGCGAACACGTCGAACCCCTGGTCGACCAGGCCGAGGTCACGCAGGATCGCGTTCAGCGCGCCGTTGGACGGGTTGAGCAGGTAGGTGAAGACCAGGCCCGCCATGGCGACGGGGATGATCAGCGGCGCGAAGAACATGGTCCGGAAGAACCGCTTGCCGCGCAGCCACTTGCGGGTGAGCACGATCGCCGCCACCAGCGAGATCGGGAGCTTGATGATGGTCGTCAGCAGGGCGAAGATCAGCGTGTTGACCACCGACACCCAGAACAGCGGGTCGGCCAGGATCGTGCCGTAGTTGCCCGCCCCGACGAAGTCCTCGATCGGGCCGAGGCTGGACCAGTCGAAGAAGGAATAGTAGATCGTCGCGGCCAGCGGCCAGAGGGTGAAACCGAGATAGAGCAGGAGGAACGGGGCCAGGAAGACGATCAGCCAGATCCTGTCGAGGCCGCGGACGCGCTCGCGGGAGTGATCGGCGCGTTCGGGCGCACGCGCGGCCGCTGACCGGGTCCTGTCCGTCACCTTCTCCCCGCCGGGGGCGGGGATGGTGCCGGTGGTTGTCATGGAGGTCCTCACGTCCGGTCAGTTGTCGTACATGTCCGAGGTGTAGTCCTTGGTGTACTCCCAGTCGGGGAAGGTGTAGCAGTCCATCGACACCTTCAGTCCGGCGGCCGCCTCCTTCTTGAGCTCTTCTTCCAGGGCGGCCTGCCGCTGTTCGACGATGGCGGCGCCCGTGGACGCCAGTGGCCGGCCGCTGACCAGCGCCTCGCTCATCGCCTCCCACTCGCCTTCCGGGTTGCGCGCCATGGCGTTGACGTACGCCTTGGACTTGGCGATGTCGGGGCACTTGAGCAGCGGCACGGGAAGCTGGACCCGGTAGCCAGGCTGGCCGCCGATCTTCATGATCTGCTTGAGCGCCGGGTCGCTGACCATCTTCTGGTTGTCGACGTAGGACAGCGTGCCGAAGGCGTTCTTGTAGTACTGCTGGACGAAGTAGCCGTCAGGGTCGGTCATCCACTGGATGAACGTCCAGGCGGCGTCGGGGTTCTTGGTCTGCGAGCCGACCCAGTACTTGTTGTCGTCGTACCCGCGGCCGGCCGCGCCGGTCTGGCCCTCGTCCGGGTTGACGCGGGGCGCCACCACGTACTTGTCGCTGCTGAAGCCCTGGCTGGCCCACACGCTCGGCATCCAGGTGCCGTCGAAGAAGATGCCGGCCTGGTTCGCGGCGAACTGCTGGCGGGAGAAGTTCTTGTCGTTGGTGCCCGGCGCCAGGTAGCCGGCCTTGTTCAGCTCCTGGATGAAGCCGAAGGTCTTGACCTGCCCGGGCTCGGTCAGGTCGAATTTGCCGGTCTTGTAGTCGAAGAACTCGTCCGTCGAGACGCTGCTGACCAGCCCGAACCAGATCCGCTGCATGTCCACGCCCTTGGTGGGGGCGGCGATGCACTCGGCCTTGGTCTTGGCCTTGATCTGCGCGCAGGCGTTCCTGAGGTCGGTCCAGGTCCTGGGCGGGCTGTTGACGTCCAGCCCGGCCTGCTGGAAGACCTGCTTGTTGAGGAACATGTAGCCGGAGCCCCAGTACAGGTTCTCCGAGAACGGGAAACCGTAGGTCTTCCCGTCCTTCATGTTGATGCCCTCCAGGAAGGACCCGTCCGGCCAGCGCTTGGTGAAGTCGGCGGGGACGGTGCCGTCCGGGCTGAGCGGGCGGATCCACTTCTGGTCCAGCAACTGGGACAGCCCGGTCGCGTTCCAGTAGAACATGTCCGGCGCCTGGTTGCTCTGGAAGGCCAGGGGCAGGGTCTTCATGTAGTCGGCCTGGGTGATCGAACGCCACTCGATCTTGATGGTGGGATGTTCCTTGGTGAACTGCGCGGCGATGTCCTTGTGGAACTTCACCTGTTCGGCGGAGAAGTCCCAGATCTGCAGCGTGGTCTGAGAGCCGCTGCTGCCGCTCCCGCCGTCGCTCGATGTGCCGCACGCCGCCATGAGCAGTGCCGCCAGGACGGTGATGATCATGGCGGGGGTGTTACGCCGATGAGGATTCATTGGGGGGTCCTCCCGAAGGGGCGGAGGGTGCTCGGGTGGTTGGTAAGCGCTTGCCCGAGAGTGGGTCGAGAGTAACCCGGCTCATAGTCCGATTCAAGGCTTGTGAGAAAGCGCTTTCAGATTCATGCTGAGTAGTGAGGACCGGCCCGCCGGTGCCCCTTACGGGCAGTCGATGCTGGTTGAACTGGAGCTTTGCCTGTTGGGAAGACCTTGGAGGGCTGCGGTGGCCGGCGCTTTGGGTCGACTTCGACAAGCGCTTTCTGAAACCTAGGAGTGTGTGTGCGCCTGCTCGCCTTCACCAAGCCCTTCGGTCCCATCGACGCCGCCCGGCTGGCCGAGGCGGTGGCCTCGGTGGGCGCCGACGGGGCGGACCTCCTGGTGCGCGAGGGGCAGACGGTCGGCCCCGGCGACCCCGGCGACATCGCCCTCGTCGCCGCGGAGCTCCAGCGCCGCGGGCTCACCCTCGACGTCGTCACCACCGACCTGCTCGACACCGGCCCGGACGCCGAACGGATCGTCGCGGCCTGCGCCGAGGCCGGCGCCCCCCTCATGCGGGTGGGCTTCTACCGCTACGATCCCGCCGTCGGGTACCGCCGCCAGGTGGAGGAGTGCCGGGCCGCGCTGGCCCGCCTGACCCGGCTGGCCGCCCGACACGGCGTCCGGCTAGCGCTCCAACTGCATCACGGTACGATCCATCCATCCGCCTCACTCGCCCTCGCTCTCGCCGGAGACCTGGACGACGTGCGTTTCTACGCCGACCCCGGCAACCAGGCCAAGGAGGGCAGCGAGGCATGGGCGCTCAACGCCGACCTGCTCGGCGATCGGATGGCCTGCATGGGAGTGAAGAACGCCGTCTGGCGATCCACCGCCGACGGCTGGGTGTGCGAGTGGGGGCCGTTCGCGGACGGGGGAGTGGTCCCCTGGCCGGAGATCCTCCCCGGATTGCGCGCCCGCGGCTACACCGGCCCGCTGTCCCTGCACGTCCACTACCCGGCGGCCGACCCGGTGGCGGCGGTGCGAAGAGATCTCGGCCATCTGCGCCGGCTGATCGGCTGACGGGCGCTCCACGCGGGGGAGGAGGAGCGGGTGCGTAATCTGCGGCAGGGACGCCCGGCCCGGGTCACGATCAGCGACGTCGGAGCGGCGGCGGGAGTGTCGGCCTCGACGGTCTCCCGCGTGCTCAACGGCACGGCCAAGGTCGATCCCGCGCTGGCGGCGCGCGTCCACGACGCGGTCAGGCAACTGGGCTACCGGCCCAACGCCGCGGCGCAGGGGCTCGCCCGCGGGGAGTGGGGCACCATCGGCGTGCTGGTCCCCAACCTGGCCAACCCCTACTTCCCCGACGTGCTCAAGGCCGTCTCGGCCGTCGCCCGCTCCCACGGGCGCCGTGTGATGGTCATGGAGTCCAACGACGACCCGTCGATCGAACACGACCTGGTCGAGGACCTGATGCGCAGTTGTGACGGGGTGCTGCTCTGCTCCTCCCGCATGGAGCGCTCGGAGCTGGCCCTCCTCACCGCCCGCGATCACCCGCTCGTCCTGCTCGACCGGATCGTCTCCGGCATCGCCGCGCCCGCCGTCTCCGCCGACTTCTTCGGGGGCATGATGCTGATCTGCGGCCACCTGGCGCAGCTCGGCCATCGCCGGGTCGCCTACCTGAGCGGGCCCGAGGTGTCGTGGGCCAACTCCGAGCGGATCAGGGCTCTGGAGGCGGCCAGGGCGTTCGGCATCGCCGTCACGATCCTGCCGTGCGGGTCCACCAGCCGCAGCGGATACGACGCCGCCGCCGAGGTGACCGGCACCGGCGCGACCGCGCTCACCACGTACAACGACCTGGTCGCCCTGGGGGCGGTGACCCGGCTGCGCGAGCTCGGGGTGAAGGTGCCCGAGGAGCTGTCGGTCGTCGGGTTCGACGACATCGCGCTGGATCACGTGGCGCACACGAGCCTGACCACGGTCTCGGTGCCCCGGGGGCGGCTCGGCAGGCTGGCGACCGAGATGCTGGAGACCCTCATGACCGAGGGGCACAGCGCGGAGCCGACGTACCTGTCGATGGAGCTGCACGTCCGCGACAGCACCGCACCGCCCGCGACCGGGTGATCGTACGGCCGCATCTCGGCGGCGACGACCTCCGACTTTCTGGAAAGCGCTTCCCCGACGAACGAGAGAGGGCCCGTGAACATCGACGACCACACAGGACGGCCGGGCGGCGACGATCGAGAAGACCTGGGACGACGGGTACGCGACCTGGTCGCGCCACTGACCTCCCGGTTCAGCCCGGGCGGGGGGCGGCTGCGGCTGGGCTTCGACACGGCGCACTACGACCAGGCCGCCGCCGAACTGGAGGCGTACGCGCGCCCGCTGTGGGGGCTGGCGCCGCTGGCGGCCGGCGGCGGGACGTTCGACCACTGGGAGCTCTGGCGCGCCGGGCTCGCCGCCGGGACCGACCCCGGGCACCCCGACTACTGGGGCGCGGCCTTCGACCGGAACCAGCGGCTGGTCGAGACCGCCGCCATCGGCCTGGCGCTCGCCCTGGCCCCCGACCAGATGTGGGACCCGCTGACCGGCCGGGAGCGCGACACGGTGGCCGCCTGGCTGCGGCACGCGGTCACCGTGGAGCCGAACAACAACAACTGGCTGTTCTTCCCGGTCATGGTGGGGCTGGGGCTCGACCGCGTCGGCGTCTCCCACGACCACGACGCGAACGTGGCCAGGCTCGACCGGCTGGAGGCGTTCGACCTCGGGCGCGGGTGGTACTCCGACGGGCCCACGTGGCAGCGCGACTACTACATCCCGTTCGCCATGCACTACTACGGCCTCATCTACGCGGCGCTCGGGGCCGACCAGCCCAGGGCCGGGCGCTTCCGCGAGCGGGCCGCCATGTTCGCCCACGACTTCCAGCACTGGTTCACCAGCGAAGGGGTCGCCGTCCCGTTCGGCAGAAGCCTGACCTACCGCTTCGCGCAGTCGGCGTTCTGGGGGGCGCTGGCCTTCGCCGGGGTCGAGGCGCTGCCCTGGGAGGTCACCAAGGGCCATCTGCTGCGGAACCTGCGCTGGTGGGACCGCCGGCCGATCCGCGACACCGCCGGGCTGCTCACCATCGGCTACGGCTACCCCCAGCCGCACATGGCCGAGCAGTACAACGCGCCCGGCTCACCGTACTGGGCCATGAAGGCGTTCCTGCCGCTCGCCCTGCCCGCGGAGCACCCGTTCTGGGCCGCCAAGGAGGCCGAGGCGCCCCCGCTGCCCGAGGTCAGCACCCAGCCGGAGGCGGGCGTGGCGCTGCTGCGCTGCGAGGAGGGGCGGCACGTGGTGCTGCTCAGCGCGGGACAGCGCAACCAGTGGGCGCGGCACGGCGCGGCCAAGTACGCCAAGTTCGCCTACTCCACGCGCTTCGGCTTCAGCGTGCCCGCCGGGACGCTGGGCCTCGAACAGGGCGCCTTCGACAGCACGCTGGCGCTGAGCGAGGACGGCCTGCACTGGCGGCCGTGCGAGCTGCCGCACGACACCTCGGCCTCCGGCGACGGCGTCCTGTACGCGCGCTGGACGCCCTGGGACGACGTGGAGATCGAGACCTGGCTGGTGGCGCTGCCCCCGTGGCACGTCCGGGTGCACCGGATCAGCACCGGCCGGGCGCTGACCACGGCCGAGGGCGCCTTCGCGGTCGACCGGGACCGGCCGCCCACCCGCGTCGACACCGGGCCGGGGCGGGCCAGGCTCGACTCGCCGAACGGCCTGTGCACGATCGAGGACCTGTCCGGGCGGCGGGAGGGAGCCCTCGTCGTGGCCCTGCCCGGTACCAACGTGCTGGCCCCGCGTACCACGATCCCGACGCTGAAGGGCGACCTGCCGCCCGGCGAGCACCTGCTGGCCTGCGCGGTCATCGGCCTGGAGGCCGCGGCCCCGACTGCGGCCCCGACCGCGGCCCCCACTGCGGCCCCGACTGCGGCCCCGACTGCGGGCCCGCCTGTGGACCCCACCGCGGCCCCGATCGCGGACCCGGCCGGGTGGCCGGTGCCTCCCGCGTGGGAGGCCGTCGAGCCGCTGCTCGGCCGGGCGCACAGGGCGTGAGACCGGACGGGAGGGTGACGCGGCGGAACGACCGGCGGCACAATGAAGCACCCGCCCGGCGCGCCCCCGCTTCACCCGCCGTTCGCCTTGGAGTGCGAAGGTAACGCCGCGCAGGGACGGCATCGGCAAGGAGGGTGATCGCGTGTCCCAGCCCGGTACGGCCGCCGACCCGGGGCGGACTCCCGCGTGGCGCTACGCCATCGGGATGTTCGGCACCTCCATCCCGATCAACATGATCAAGGGATCGATGATCCTGTTCTACGTCGACATCCTCGGACTCGACGTTCGCGCCTACGGCGTGGTCATGGTGATCTACGCGATCATCGACGCGATCGACAACCCGGTGCTCGGCCACCTCTCCGACCGCACCAGGACCCGGTTCGGCCGGCGCCGGCCGTGGCTGCTCGTCGGCGCGCCGATGCTCGCGGCCTGCATGATCGCCTTCTTCTCCGCGCCGGCCTCTCTGCGGGGCATGGGCCTCGTGCTCTGGTTCGCGGTGTTCGCGATCCTGTGCGAAGCTTTCGACTCGATGCTCAACGCCAACTACGGCGCGCTGCTCCCCGAGCTCTACCCGCGAGAGCGCGACCGCGCCGTGGCCAACGGCCTGCGCCAGGGCTTCCAGCTCGTGGCGCTGGTGATCTCGCTCGCGGTCACCCCGCTGCTCACGACGCAGGTGTTCGGCACCGAGGACTCCACCCAGGGTTTCCAGATCACGGCGATCATCTACGGCGCGATCGCGCTCGTCGTGATCGTGTTCATGGCGCTCGGCGCGCGCGAGCGTCCCCGCTACTCCACGCGCGAGCGGCCGCTGCTGCTGCCGAGCGTGTGGTCGATCGTGCGCAACCCGATGTTCTGGACGGTCGGGCTCACCGGCGCCTGCTACGGGATCGCCATGGCGCTCGTCCTGTCGGGCATCCAGCTCTACGTCCGCTACTCGCTCGGGCTCCCGGTCGGGAACGCGCTCTACCTCCAGGGCATCGTCATCCTCGTCTCGGCGGGCGGCCTCGTGGTGTGGACGCGCGTCGTCGCCCGGCGCGGCGCCCTGTGGACCTGGCGGCTGGCGTTCGCGATCCTCGCGATCAGCTTCGCCGGCCTGTTCCTCGCCACCGACCTCGTCACCGCGATCGCCGCGGGCGTGCTCGTCGGGGCCGGGTGGTCGGGGATGCTCGCGACGAACGACCTCATCGTGGCGCGGGTGCTGGACGCCGACGCGGCACGCAACGGGGAGCACCGCGAAGGGCTCTTCCTGTCCGCGTTCGGCTTCTTCGGCCGGCTCAACGGGATCGTGACCGGGCTCGCGCTCACCTCGCTGGGCGTCTTCTTCGGCTACAACTCGGGCGACGACCCCGGCGCCGACCCCGGGCTGGCGTTCCGGGTGTACCTGTGCGCGTACCCGTTCGTGCTGACGGCGATCGGCGCGGTCGCGGCGCGGCTCATCTCGGTCCCGATCGAGACGCCGCCCGAGGCGGCCGAGCCGGTCGAGCCGCCGCCCCCCGGGCCGGCGGACGAGCCCGCCGTGGAGCGGCCTCGATGAGCCGCCGCGTCGTGATCACGGCCGACGACCTCGGCCGGGAACCCGGGTCGACGGAGGTCATCGTCGCCCTGCTCGCCGAGGGACATGTCACCGCGACGACGCTCATCTGCCTCTCGCCGGTCGCGGAGCAGGCTGCGAGCCAGGTCGCGGAGCTCGGCGTGCTGCCGCGGCTGCACGTGACGCTCACGAGCGAGCGCGGGGTCCCGCGCTGGCGGCCCCTCGACGGCGCGGCGAGCCTGGCCGATCCGGACGGAACGCTCAGCGACGACCCGAGGGCCCTCGGAGCCCGCGGCGAGGCCCAGGACGTCATCCGGGAGGCGGACGCCCAGCTCCGCTGGATGCGCGAGCGGGGCCTCGGGCCCGAGGCGGCCGACTCCCACGCCGGCACCCTCTACGGCCTGCACGGCAGATCGTGGCTCGCCGAGGCGCTCGAATGGTGCGCGCGCCACGGCCTGGCCTTCCGGCTGCCCCGTGACCCGGCCCCGTACTTCGGCGGGCCGCTCCCGCCGCCGCTCGCGGCCGCGCACGAGCGCGCCGTCGCCCTCGCCGACGCGCTCGGCGTGTCCATCCCGCAGACGATCGCGACCAACCGGCGCACGGCGCACGACCTCGGCGCCTACGAGCACCTGCGGGACGACTACCTCCGCCGGCTCGCCGCCCTCCCCGAGGGCACGAGCGAGCTGTTCCTGCACCCGTCCCGCGAGGACGCGGTCACGGGCCCGGACGGCGTCGTCCGCACCTGGGAGACGCGGCTCCTGCGCGACCCGGCCTGGCACAAGGCCCTCGAGAGCGAGGGCGTCGAGGCCGTCGGAGGCTGGTGGACCTGACCTGGTCAGGAGCTCACGTCGGCCGTGACGACCGGTTCGTCCTCGCCGCCGCTGCCGTCCACCGCCACGCGCACGGCGTCGATCAGGACGAAGGCGTCCGCTTCGGGGATGTCCCCAGGTTGCCCGCCGTGCGGATCTCCCGGGGAATTCCCTGAAGCGGGCCGGGGGCCGGCCGTGCACGATGAGAGCACCCCCCACAGAGAGAAGGCGTCATGTCGACCAGCGACGTCAGGCTCTTCGGCCTCGCCGACACCCACGTGCACTTCGCCGCCCACGAGGGATTCGGCGGGTACGGCGTCTTCGGCGACCCCCTGGGCCCCTCCCGCACTGCACGGCCGGGCACGGGCCGGCCGGCCTGATGCCCACCCTGGAGGGCTGGCGGCACAGGGTGGGCGGCCATCCGGAGTTCGACGGCTGGCCCCGGCACACGACCCTGGCCCACCAGCAGGCGTCCCTGGCCGCGATCAGAAGGGCGCTGGACGGCGGCCTGCGGCTGGCCGTGTGCCTGGTCAACAACAACGAGCTGGTCGCCAGGCGCTGGAGCGCGCTGTTCGGCCGGCGGCAGCCCGGCGACGACACCTCCGTCATCGGACGTCAGCTCGCCGCATGCGCGCCCTCGCCGACGCGGTGGACTGGATCGACATCGCGCAGACGCCGGGCGAGGCCAGGGAGATCGTCGCCGTCGGCCACCTCGCGCTCGTCCCCGGCCTGGAAGTGGACGCCCCCGGCGGCTGGCACACCGAGGAGGAGCTGCGCCTCGCCGCGGAGAAGGCGGGTGTGCCGCCGGCCACGCTGATCGCCAGGCTCGTCGCCGACCTGTACGCCAAGGGCATACGCCACATGTTCATCACCCACGGCCCGAACGGCTGGGCCGGTGGCAGCGCCATGTTCGTGCGCACCTACGACGCCTCCAACCACCTCGCGTCCGGCCGCAGTTTCGCGGTCGAGTCCGCGCCCCCGAGCTCGGCGTCGCCTACCGCCTCGACCACGACCGCTTCGACGGCGGCCCCGTCGCCGAACGGCTGGCCTACCACGGCCTGCCGGGACTGCTGCGCCGCGGTGGCCCGCCGCACCCGGTGAACTGGGCCGGCACGCCGGGAGGGCACATCAACGCGCGGGGCCTGACCGAGTACGGCGCGATCCTCGTCAAGGAGCTGATCTCCCGGGGCGTGGTCATCGACGCGGACCACGCGGGGGAGAAGACCTTCGACGCCGTCCTGACGATCTGCGAGCGGCACGACTACCCCGTGGTCGCGGGACACACCAGCCTGCGCGAGCTGCGGCACGGGTGGGCGGCCGCCCGCCGCGGCGAGTCCCGGACCCCGATGGAGAGCCCCGAGCTGTACGGCACGGCCAACGGCCGGGAGCTGGCCGGCGAGGCCGACAAGTCGCCCCAGCAGCTCGAACGCATCCGGCGGCTGGGCGGCATGGTCAGCCTGTTCGCCTTCCAGCGCGACCTCCCCGGCGGTGCCGCCGCGGTGCCGGACGACGCCGCCGGCTCGGCCAAGAGCACGGGCCGGGCACTGATCCGTCTCAGCGAGCTGATGGGCGGGACGGGCTACGGTCTCGGCACCGACATCAACGGCTTCGGCCGGCTCCCCGGCCCCGGTTCGGCCCCTCGGGCTCGGCCGCCCTGGCCGACGAGCTCGACCAGCGGGTACGCCGGGCCACCGGCCGGCCGTCACGCAGGGACCAGGTGTTCGCGCAGCGGGACGGCGTCGCGTACACCACCGCCCCGGCCGACTACCGGGCCCACCGGTTCGCCGACGATGGGCCGGGCGCGCCGTTCACCGCGCTGGAACGGCTGGCGTGGGAGGCCATCGCCATCTGGCGCTCGGGAACGTCTCCCGCGCGCGCGGAGCAGCCCGGGCCCGGCCCTTCCGCCGTGGTTGCTCAAACGTCTCGGCCCGCTCGGGTCCGGCCTCTACGACAGCGCCGGGCTGCTGTCCCGGGCCACGGCCGGGCGCCGGGATTTCGACCTCAACATGGACGGCATGGCCCACTACGGCCTGCTGCCGGACTTCCTGCACGACCTGCGGAACGTCGGCGTGCCGGCCGCCGTGGTCGACGAACTCTACTATTCCGCCGAGTCCTATATCCGCGTTTGGGAGAGATGCGGGAGATAAATTGGCTGCGTGTCCTCCGCCGCGCGGCTTACCGTGCAGGCATGCTCTGGGGACGGAGCGCGGAGACCGGCACGATCGACGCACTGCTGCGAGGGGCAAGGCAGCGGCGCAGTTCCGTACTCGTGCTCAGGGGCGAGGCGGGGATCGGCAAGACTTCGCTGCTCGAATACGCACGGAACACGGCGGGCGGCCTGCGGACGGCCATGGTGCGCGGCTCCGAGCCGGAACTCCGGCTCGCCTTCGCGGGGCTCGCGCAGGTGGTGACCCCTGCCCAGAACCTGCTGGCGACGTTGCCCGGCGTACAGGCCAGGGCGCTGCGTGGCGCGGTGGCGCTCGGGCCACCCGATCCGACCGACCGCTTCGCCGTCTACGCCGCCACCCTCGGCCTGCTGGCGCAGCTCGCCGAGGACACTCCGCTGCTGCTCACCCTCGACGACGCGCACGTGCTCGACGGCCCTTCCGTCGAGGCGTTCGCCTTCACGGCCCGCCGGCTGGTCGCGGAGGGCATCGTCATCCTCGTCGCCACCCGCGCGGGCCAGCCCGACCGTGGTCCGTGGGGAGACCTGCCGTCGCTGACCGTCATGGGGCTGGACGAGGAGTCCGTGGCCGAGCTGATCGCGAAGGAGAGCGGCGTGCATCCGGCGCGCCCGGTGGTCAAGGAGCTGACCAGGAGCACGCTGGGCAATCCGATGGCGCTGCGCGAGATCGTGGAGAAGCTGTCGGCCGCGCAGCTCGCCGGCCGCCGGCCGCTCCCGGAGAGCTGCGCGGCCGAGAGCACGGCGAGCGTGCTGTTCGCCCGGCGCGTGGCGGAGCTGTCGGACCCGGCGCTCACCGCGCTGTTCCTGCTGGCGATCAGCCCGTCCGGAGGGCTGGCCGAGGTGCTGGAGGCGGCGGAGATCCTCCAGGTGCCCGAGCCGGCCTTCGAGGAGATCGAGGTCGCCGGCTTCGCCGTACTGGCCGACTCGGGTTTCCAGCTCGCGCACCCCCTGGTGGCCGCGGCCGCGGTGGCGGCCGTGCCGCCCTCGCGGCGCAGGAGCGTGCACCGCGTGCTCGCCGCCGTGCTCACCGAGCCGAGCCAGGCCGACGAGCGGGCCTGGCACCTGGCGGAGGCCACGCTCGGCACCGACGAGAAGGTCGCCGCCGCACTCGAGCAGATGGCCGCCACGGCCAGGAGCCGCAGCGGGTACACCGCCGCCGCCACCGCGCTGGAACGGGCCGCCGCCCTGAGCACGACCGACACGACCCGCGCACACCGCCTCTACGCCGCCGCCTCGGACGCGCACATGGCCGGGCAGAGCTCGCGGGCCCGCGAACTGCTCGTGGCGGCCGACAACCTGGCCGCCGACGACGAACGCCTGCGTGTGGCGCTGGCGGCGGGCCGCAGCAGGGTCGAGACGTTCACCGGCCACCCCAGGCTCGCCCGGCAGATCCTGCAAGAGACCGCCGAACGCAATCCGCACCTCGACGCCGTCACCCGGGCCGAACTCCTGACGGACGCGGCGATGGCGGCGCTGCTGTCGGGGGAGCCGGAGCACGCCCTGGCGACGGCGGCCGAGGCGGCGACGCTCGCGCCCGAGCCGGTGGGGAAGGTCGCGCTGGTCACCATGCTCGTCCGCGGGATCACCCTGCTGCACCTGGGCGACTACGTGGCGGGCGCCCGGCTCATCCGGCAGTGCGTGGAGATCGCCACGCTGCCCGAGGAGTCGAGGCCCGCGGTGGAGTACGTCATCCTCTCCGCGGGCGCCCTGAACTGGGTGGAGGAGCCGGCCGCGGCGCTGGAGACCGTGACGCCCGTGCTCACCGGGCTGCGCGCGGCCGGAGCGCTGGGCCTGCTGCCGTTCGCGCTCTATGTCGCCTCGATGGCCGAGACGCAGACCGGCCGCATCTCGGCCGGTCACGCCGCCGCCACCGAGGCCGTGGACCTGGCCGTGCTGACCGGGGACGAGCTCTGGCAGTACCTGGCCCGCAGCGCGCTAGCCTTCGTCGAGGCCGTCCGCGGGAACGCCGAGTCCTGCCGGACGCAGGCCGCCCGCGCGATCGACCTGTGCGAGGGGACCAAGGACTATCCGCGCGACGCCGCCGAGGCGCTGGCCCTGCTGGAGCTGGGCCTGGGCCGCTACGAGGAGGCCATCGGCCATCTGCTCGACGGGGCCAGGCGCACGCCCGTGAGCGACCAGGAGGCCCTGGTGGAGAGCCATCCGTACTTCCTGGAGGCCCGGATCCGGAGCGGCCGGGGCCTGACCCGGCGGATGGCGGTCCTGGTCGAGGACATGGCGGCGGAGGTGCAGTTCCCCCTGCGGGCCGCCGTCGCCAGCCGCCTGCGCGGGCTCGACTCCGAGCACGACGCCTTCGAACACTTCGAGACGGCACTCGACCTGCACAAGCGGGCGATGTGCCCGTTCGAGCTGGCCCGCACCCTGCTCGCGTACGGCGAACGGCTGCGGCGGGCGCGCCGGCGCATCCAGGCCAGGCAGCGGCTGCGAGCCGCGCTGGAGATCTTCCAGCGGCTCGACGCCCAGCCGTGGGCCGACCGTGCCCGCAGGGAGATCACGGCCACAGGGGAGTCGGTCCGTGACCGGGCGGCGGTCTCGGTGCTGCACGAGCTCACCCCGCAGGAGCACCAGGTCGCCCGGGCGGTCGTCCGCGGCGCCACGAACAGGGAGGCCGCGACCCAGTTGTTCCTCAGCGCCAAGACGGTGGAGTTCCACCTCGGCAGCGTCTATCGCAAGCTCGGCGTCCGGACCCGTACGGAGCTCGCGCACCGCCACCCCGAGCTGGCCGACGGCTGATCCCCGCCGCCGCGCGGGGACGACCCGCCGGGCGGGCGTCTGGCGGGTCGTCGTTCCTTCGCGCCGGTCTAGGGCTGGGCGTAGACGCCGCAGTGGTTGAACCCGATGGGCAGGAACCAGCAGTGCCACGCTTGCAGGAAACGGGCCACGGGCACCTGCGGCGCCCAGGGGCAGTTGGCGAGGTGGACCGTGTCGTTCTCGATCCGGTAGGCGACGGCCCAGTGGGCCGTGAAGTAGGAGCCGCCGAACACGCCCAGGTCGACGCAGACCGGCACCGGCCGGCCGAGCGCCACGTAGGCCTGCAGCGTCCGCCACTGGTCCTGCCAGCCGCCGCTGAACGCACCCGACCAGCCGACCCCCGCCGACAGGCCGTTGGCGAGCAGGGCGTCGCGGATCAGGCCACCCGTGGAGCCGAGCCCGAAGACCACGTCGGGACGGTAGCCCGCGTTCTGGAGCGCGTCGATGATCTCGCCGTCGTCCCAGTGCTGCTTGCCGTCGACGCCCAACCGCGGACGGGGCAGCCCGAACGGGTCACGTCCGTGGAAGTCGAGGACGGTCGCGATGGCGGCCTGCCCGCAGGTGTTCCAGTCCTGGGGACGGTTGTTGCGGTAGGCGTGCAGGACGGTGAGTTGCATGCCGGCCACGGCCGCCTGGCCGGCGGCGTCGCCCGGCGGGCCGACCCGGCCGGCCCAGGCCGAGAACTCCTGCGAGTCCACGTCGATGGCCCGGGTCGTGGGCAGAACCTGGGTGGTGTCGCTCATGATGATTCTCCCGATCTCGAGTCGGTCGCGGGAGTGCCCGCCTCGGGGCGGCCATATCCGCTTCCTTCAACCGGTCCATCGTCAGCGGACGGGCGTCGGGACGGCTTCGGGGAATTCCCCGGGGAGTCGCCGCCTCCGCGTGACCGGGCATCCTTGATCGAAAGCGGGCCGCGGCGGTCGCCCCCCGAATGCGGGTGGCGGTCAGGCCACCCGGGTGGCGACGGAGGCGGCCGCCTCCACCAGGCGCGGGGCGAGGGCCGCCGCCTGGGCGCGGATCTCGGGCACGGCCGTCGTCTCGTACAGGGTGCCCCGCAGCAGCGGGCCGACGGCGAAGAGGCGCTCGCTCGGTCGTCCGGCCGCGTCCAGCACCGCGCCGTCGGGGCCGGTGTCGAGGCCGAGCCGCAGCGGGTCGGGCCGTGCGGTCCCGGCCGCGACGAGACCCGCGAGGAAGGGGTCGGAGGTGATGTCGGCGCCGGGGCCGGTGGCGTTGACGAGCCAGCCGACGTGGAGGTCGGTCGCGACGCCGTCGAGCTCGGCGCGGACGGACAGGCCCTCGGCGGTGGGCGTGGCCCCGATCAGGCTGCCGCGCAGCAGCCGTAGCCGGCCGGAGGCCCGCAGGCCGGCGATGGCCGCCACGGAGGCGGGCGGGATGCGATGCCGGTGGATCTCCCAGTAGCGCGCCACCCGCCGCAGGAACAGCCGCCGCTCGTCCGGGCCGAGCCGCCGCCACAGCGTCTGCGCGTGCGGGCGCAGCCCCTCCATGACGCCGTGCCAGTCGCCGCCGTTCTCCCGTACGGCGCGACGCGTGGCGGCCAGCAGGTCGGCGACCCGCAACGGCCCGCCCGGCAGGGCCACGGGGACGGGCGTGGCCGGGCGCGGCAGGTGCGGGCGGGGGAGCAGGGCGTGCCTCGACAGCGCGTACACCACCGTGCCCGGATGCGCCCGCGTCACGGTGAGGGCCACGTCCACCATGGTCAGCCCGGTGCCGAGCACCAGCACGGGGGCGCCGTCGTCGATCTGGGACAGTGCGCCGCCCGCCCACGGGTCGGCGACGTGGCGCGGGTGCGCGGCCACACCCGGCACGGGGGCGGGGCTGCGGTTGCCGAGGGCGAGCACGACCGCGTCGGACTCGATGCGGTGGCCGTCGGCCAGGCGAACGGTGTGCTCGCCTTCCAGGGTGACGGCCGCGGCGGTGACGCGGTGGAGCGGGCGGAAGGGCGGATTCTCGGCGGCGGCCAGCACGTCGCGCAGGTAGCGGCCGTAGACGGCCCGCGGCAGGTAGCCGGCCTCGTCCACGGGCATGCCCTCGGCGCGCGCCCAGGTCAGCAGGTGCTCCGGATCGTCGTCGAGGGCGCTCATCCGGTCCGCCCTGGTGTTGAGCAGGTGGTGCGGGTCGGTGGTGGCGTACGCCTGGCCGAGCGCGTGCCGGCCGCCCTGGTCGAGCAGCGTGACGGCCACCGTCGTACCGGAGGCACGGGCGAGCCGCAGCAGGTGGATCGCGGTGAGCGCGCCGCTCGCGCCGCCGCCGACGATGGTGACCGCAGGTGAAGCCATAAACCTACTATACCTGTAGGATATATAGGTTCTATGGTGCGGAACGGTCGTGTCGGCCCACCACGGACGTGGCGTGACCACGTTATCCTCACCACGTCGTCCTGCTCACTGTCATGGGTGCGAGATGTGATCCTGGCGACCCGAGATCGAAATCTGTGGATGGGACCGTGACGCATGGTCATGACAGCCGATCGGGAGACACGCCGTGACGTCGCCTGGGCGACGGCGAGGGAGTACGCGCACGCGGCGGCCGAGCCGACGCCACCCGTGCGCGTGGCGCTCGGCCAGGCCGCGGGCCTGGTGCTGGCCGCGGATCTCCTCGCGGCGACGCCGCTGCCGGCCTTCGACACGTCCGCGATGGACGGGTTCGCCGTGGCGGGTCCCGGTCCGTGGACGATCGCCGGCAGCGTCCGGCCCGGACGGCCATGGACGGGTGGGCGGCTGGAGGACGGTCGCGCCGTGGAGATCTCGACCGGCGCCGTGGTTCCTCCCGGGACGCGGGCGGTGCTGCCGATCGAGTCGGCCGCTTGCGGCGACGGCGACGTGACCGGTCCCGAGCTGCCGAGCGGAAAGCACATCCGGTACGCGGGAGAGGACGCGCCCGCCGGTGCGAGCCTGGCCCCCGCGGGCACCCGGGTGGGCCCGGCGCTGCTCGGCCTGGCCGCCTCCTGCGGATATGACGAGCTGCTGGTGCGCCGCATGCCGGTCGTGCGCGCGATCGTGACCGGGGACGAGCTGGTCCATCGCGGACGGCCCGACTCAGGCCGGGTCCGCGATGCCCTGGGCCCGCTGCTGCCGTCGCTGGTCGCGGATCTCGGCGGACGTCTCGACGGCCTCGTCCACGTCCCCGACCGGCCCGACACCGCGCTGAGCGGCGCGCTGGAGGAGGCCGCCGGCGCCGACGTCATCGTGGTCACCGGATCGACCTCGGTCGGCGTCACCGACGGGCTGCGCCGCCTGCTCGCCGACCGCGACGCCCGCTGGATCGTCGACGCGGTCGCGTGCCGGCCGGGCCACCCGCAGCTCCTCGCCCGGCCGCGCGGCGGACCTTACGTCATCGGCCTTCCCGGCAACCCGTTCGCCGCGCTGGCCGCCGCGCACACGCTGCTCGGCCCGCTCCTCGCCGGGCTGTCCGGCCACGCCCTCGGCCGCCTGCCGCGGGCTCCGCTGACCACGCCGGTCCCGGTGGCCGCCGGCCGTACCCGCCTGGTCCCGGTCGTCTGGGACGACGCCGGCGTACGCGCCCTCGGCGGCGACCGTCCGGCCTTCCTCAACGGCGCGGCCCTCGGGGACGCCCTGGCCGCGGTCCCGCACGGCGCCGAACCCGGCCACCCGGTGCCGCTGCTCCTGCTGCGCAACTGAGACGAGCCCACGCCCGGGGCACCGGAAGCATCTCCCTACCAGCGGTGGCAGGCCCGGGGGACGGGCGGGCCGGTGGTCACGACGGGAGCAGGAACAGGCTGAGCGGCGTGCTGACCACGGTCAGGGCGATCAGCAGGAGCAGGGTGCGCGCCGCTCGCGAGGGGCGAGGCGGAGCGGTCAGGCGGGTGATGCGGGCGTCGAGGTCGTGACCGGCCCCGCCGAGGGTGCCGGGCGGGGCGGCGAGGCGGTCGCACGTCCGGAAGCGGTGCAAGGCCGTGGCCAGGGTGTCGCGGTCGCACTCGCGGGCGGCGCGGTCGTCGGCACGCATCTCGACCAGCAGCGCGACCGCCTCCAGCATCGCCCTGACGGAGCGGCTGGCGGGGAGGGCGCGGTGCAGGGCGGCGAACGGGAGGATGACCAGGTGGTGGCGCTCGCGGGCGTGCGCGCGCTCGTGGGCCAGCACGGCGCGCAGCTCCTGGCCGGTGAGGAGGCGCAGGCTGCCGGTGCTGATCACGATCGCGGCCCGGCGCCCCGGAACGCAGTACGCGGCCACCGCCGGATGCTCCACCACCAGCGCCTCCCGCAGATCGGGATGCGGACGGGCGATCAGGCTGAGCAGCAGGCGCTGCCGGCGCCGCAGGACGGCCACGGCCCGGGCGCTGCGGGCGAGGGCGACCGCGATCCAGGCGGTCGCGGCCAGGCCACAGGCGGTGAGCAGGAGATGGAACGGGGTGATCCCGGCCGGGAGCTCGCCGCGGGCCAGGTCGCGTTCGAGGCCGACGAGGGCGGGGACGACGCCGAGCCGGTAGGGGGCCAGGCCGATCGCGAACGCGGTGCCGGCCACGGACAGGACCAGGGTCAGGCCGATCGCCTGCCAGATCAGCAGCGAGGTGCGCGGCGCCCGCCAGGCCAGCCGCGAGTGCGGCATGGCGATCATGGCCGTCAGCGCCGCCAGGAGCGTGAGGACGTGGTGGACGGCATAGGTCACGATGGCTCCCGACCGGGTGGCAGCGCCTCGCGCAGGGCTTCGGCTTCTTCCACGCTGACGGAGCGGGCGAAGTGCCCGAGGGCCGCGAGCCGGTCGCCGGTCTCGCTCAGCGCCGAGAGCATCAGCTCGGCGACGTACGCCTCCCGCCCCGCCGCGGGCCGGTAGCGCCAGGTACGGCCGTCGTCATCGCGTTCGCGGCGGATGAGGTCCTTGCGGACGAGCCGGTTCATCACCGTCATGACGGTGGTGTAGGCGTTGTTGCGGTCGCTGAGCCGGTTGACCACCTCGCGCACGGTCAGCCAGGCCTCGGTGCTCCACAGCACCTCCATGATCGAGCGTTCCAGCTCGCCGAGGCTGTTCACGCCCCCTCCTCACGTCCCGCCGGCTCCGGCTCCTGCTCCGGCTTCGGCGCGGGCACGGCCAGCACGGCCACGGCTGCCAGCGCCGCCGAAGCCGCCCCGGCCAGGTACGGTAACGCCGTCCCGACGTCGAACAGTAGCCCAGCGGCGGCCGGGCCGGCGATCCGCGCCGCGGCCCCCGCCGACTGCCCGCTCCCCAGGCGCGCCCCACGGCGCTCGGGCGGGCCCGCGGCGGCCAGCAGGCCGGCCACGGTCGGGGTGAGCAGGCCGTGCCCGGCCGCCAGCAGACATACGGCGGCCAGGCACTGCCACCAGGTCGCCGACATCGGGACCGCCGCCATGCAGCCGGCCATCGTCACCGCGCCGGCCGCCGCCACGCGCGCGTCCCCCCAGCGGCGGGCCAGCCGCGCCACCAGCCCGGCCTGGACGGCGGCCATCGCCAGCCCGGCCGCCGCCAGGGCCAGCCCGATCGCGGTGGCGTCCCAGCCGTAGCGGTCGCGGGTGAGGAAGGCCAGCGTGGTCTCCATGCCGACGAACGCCGCCATCCCGAGAAAGGTGGTCGCGGCCAGCAGCGTGACGGGCGCGCGTCCGGGCTTGTCCGCGCCGGGCCCCGGCCGCCGGCCCGACGCCCGGTGGCGGGACGGCTCGGGCAGCCAGGCGAAGGCGGCGGCCAGGTTCGCGGCCGCCAGGGCCGCCGCCGCGTACGCGCACGCGCCGAACCCCAAGGGCGCCAGCACCCCGCCGAGCGCCGGCCCGATCACGAACGCCATCCCGATCGCGGCCCCCATCCGCGCCATCGCCCCGGTACGCCGCTCGGCGGGCTCCGCGTCGGCCAGGTACGCCTGCGCCACCGAGATGCTCCCGCCGAACGCCCCCGCCAGCACCCGGCCGGCCAGCAAGGCGGTCAGCGACGAGGAGGACCCGGTGAAGGCCATGGACAGCGCCGACCCCGCCAGGGCCAGCAGCACCAGGGGCCGCCGCCCGTAGCGGTCGGACAGCCGGCCCAGCACCGGGGCGGCGACGAGCTGCGCCACCGAGTACGCGCTCATCAGCGCCCCGAACCACAGCCCCGTGGCCCCCAGTTCGGTGGCGTAGAACGGCAGCGCGGGCAGGATCAGGGTGAAGCCGAGCAGGTCCACGAACACCGTGGCCGAGATGACCACCTGCGCCGAGCGTCGCATCACGTCCCCTTCTCTCCGGTGGGGCCGGATGGGCCACCTCTACTACAGCGCGTAATGCTACAAGCTGTAGTAGATGGCCCTCCGCGCGGGTGCCGGCGCGCCCGGACGCCGCGCCCCTAACGGTCCGGTGCGGCGAGGATCTGCCGCCAGTGCTCGGCGGCCTGGATCATGTCCTGGCTGGTGTGGTCGAGGAAGCGGGCGACGCTCTTGAGCCGGGCGCCGACCGGGGTGTCCGCGCCGTAGACCTCGATGCCCGCCTGCGCGGCCTCGGCCAGCATGAGGTTCCTCCGTACGCTCGCCATGAACGCCCGATACCAGACGTCGTCGTCGATGGCGTACCGCTCGCGCCGCCCCCGGGGATCCCGCTCGCGCTTGATCAGCTCCTGCTCCTCGAGGTAGGCGATGGCGGTGGAGACCGAGGCCGGGCTCACCTGGAGGCGCTGGGCCAGCTCCCTGGCGGTGACCGAGCCGGCGTCCGTGCCGTAGAGGCAGGTCAGGACCCTGGCCATCATCCGGGGCAGGCCGGTCTGGACCAGCACGTCGACATAGCGCTCCTCGAACTCGCGCACCGCGCCGGGGTCGCGCCCGTACGCCGTCGTGGTCGCCTGCGGCCGGGCTGGCGGCGTGCGCGTACGGCGGCGCGCCCGCCGCGCCGCCGCCTGGTGGGCCCGGTCGGCCAGGTAGCCGTCCGGGCCGCCGTTGCGGATGACCTCCCTGCTGACGGTGGAGGTGGGCCGCCCCAGGCGCCGGGCGATCTCGGCGTAACCGAGTCCTTCCGACAGGCCCACCGCGATCTGCCTGCGCTCCTGCTGCGTCAGCCTGCCTCCCGGCATCGGCCCTCGCCTCCTGTTCGCTCGGGAACCGTTTCCCCGACAGTATTGCGTTCGCCGCCAGTCCATTGCAATTGCCGGTGTTGATTCATTGCGTTAAGCGGCAACCCCTTGCAATCTTATATGGCCGTTGAACTGCATAAATAAGCCGATTACACGGAATTGAAGATTGACGCATCGGCGAAAGCAACGTAGCTTTCTGCACGAGCTGAACACGTAGTATCGCGACCTGAAAGGGCGTTCGCACCATGAAGACCAGAACCCTCCAAGCCGCCGCCTGTCTGCTCGCCGCCGCACTGGCGGCGACCGTGGGCGGGCCGGCGGCGGTGGCCGACGGCCACGCCGACGACCACGCCGAGGTCCGGCGCGTGCTCGACCAGGCCGTGGCAGGTGACGGCGTCCCCGGCATCCTCGCCGACGTCCGTGACGCCCGGGGGGCGTGGTTCGGCACGGCGGGGGTGGCCGACACCGAGACCGGACGCAAGCGCCGGCAGCAGGATCGCTTCCGCGTCGGCAGCATCACCAAGGCGTTCACCTCGACCGTGGTGCTGAAGCTCGTGGCCGAGGGCCGGCTGAGCCTCGACGACACCGTGGAGAAGTGGCTCCCCGGCGTGGTGCGCGGCCACGGCCACGACGGCAGCAAGATCACCATCAGGCGGCTGCTCAACCAGACCAGCGGCGTCTTCAACTACGCCACGGACAAGGACCTGCTGGCCCAGTACGTCGGGCCGGCCTTCCTCGAGCACCGCTTCGACCGCATCCCTCCCCGGGAACTGGTGAAGATCGCCATGGCCAACCCGCCCGCCTTCGCCCCCGGTACGGGCTGGGGCTACTCCAACACCAACTTCGTGCTCGCCGGGATGATCATCGAGAAGATCACGGGCAGGTCGTACGCCGAGGAGGTCGCACGCAGGATCACCCGGCCGCTCGGCATGACCGCGACGTACGTGCCGGGCAACGAGGCGAAGCTGCGCGGACCGCACTCCCGGCACTACTCGAAGCTCATGCTGGCCGAGCCCGACGCCCAGGCCTACGACGTGACCGAGCTGAACACCTCCACGGCCTGGGCGGCCGGCGGCATCGTCTCGACCGCCGCGGACCTGCACACGTTCTACCGGGCGCTGCTGTCCGGCCGGTTGCTGCCGGCCGCGCAGCAGAAGGAGATGTTCACCGGCGTCTCCACCGAGGGCGGGCAGTGGATCCCGAACACCACGTACGGTCTCGGCGTCTTCGGCCAGCGGCTGTCCTGCGGGGTGACGGCCTGGGGCGGAGGCGGCGCCATCCACGGCTCCTGGACGTACGCGATGGGCGGCCGCGACGGCAAGCGCATGGTCGTGAGCAACGTCAACGGCGACTGGGGCAACCTGGTCGGCACCTTCACCAAGGTGCTGGAGGCGGAGCTGTGCCCGCGGGACGCCAAGTGACATAGCTCCAGGCCGGGCCGCGTACGGATCGCGTCAATGTTCGCCCCCCACTCGTATGGAAGCCGTCAAGAACGGCAAAAGGGGTCGATTTCGGAGTTTTGCTAGGTCATGAACCGCTCACTCCGAGCGGTAGGCAATGTTCTGAAATTGAGGAGTGGGGATGGCAGACGTCATCTTCGTGGCCCTGACGATCGCGATCTTCGTGGTCTTCGGGCTCGTGGTGAAGGCGGTGGAGCGCCTGTGAGCGCGGTCAACGCCACCGGTCTCGTGGTGGTCGTGGCTCTGGTGATCTTCATGGTCGCGGCCCTGCTGTTCCCGGAGCGTTTCTGATGAGCACGAGCGCCGCAGGGATGATCTTCATCGCCTCCCTGGTCGTCGTGCTGGCCCTGGTGCACAAGCCGCTCGGCGACTACATGTACCGGGTCTACACGACGACCAGGCACCACGCCGCCGAGCGCGGCATCTACCGGCTGCTCGGGGTGCGGGCCGACGCGGAGCAGAGCTGGGCGGTCTACGCGCGCAGCCTGCTCGCCTTCTCGGTGGTCTCCATCCTCGTCGTGTACGCCGTCCAGCGGCTGCAGGACAAACTGCCGCTGAGCGTGGGCATGGCGCCGGTGACCGACCACATCGCCTGGAACACCGCGATCAGCTTCGTCACCAACACCAACTGGCAGGCCTACTCGGGCGAGTCCACGATGGGCTATTTGACCCAGATGGCGGCGCTGGCGGTGCAGAACTTCGTCTCGGCCGCGGTGGGCATGGCGGTGGCGGTCGCGCTGGTGCGCGGGTTCGCCCGCAGCGCGTCCGGGACGATCGGCAACTTCTGGGTGGACCTGGTCCGCGGCTGCGTACGGATCCTGCTGCCGATCGCGTTCGTCGGCGCGCTGGTGCTGGTGGCCGGTGGGCTGATCCAGAACTTCTCCGGCCTGCACGAGGTGACCACGCTGACCGGCGGCACCCAGTCGATCACCGGCGGGCCGGTCGCCTCCCAGGAGGTCATCAAGGAGCTGGGCACGAACGGCGGCGGCTTCTACAACGCCAACTCCGCCCACCCCTTCGAGAACGCGACGAGCTGGACGAACTGGTTCGAGATCTTCCTCATCCTGGTGATCCCGTTCGCGCTGCCGCGCACGTTCGGCCGGATGGTCGGCCAGGTCCGGCAGGGGTACGCGATCCTCGTCGTGATGGGCGTCATCGCGCTGGCCAGTGTGCTGCTCACCAACGTGTTCGAGCTGAGCGGGAACGCGACCGTGCCGCAGGCGGTGGGCGCGGCGATGGAGGGCAAGGAGTTGCGCTTCGGCGTCTCCAACTCCGCCACCTTCGCCGCCTCGACCACGCTCACCAGCACCGGCGCGGTGAACTCCTTCCACGACTCCTACACGCCGTTCGGCGGCATGATGACGCTGTTCAACATGATGCTGGGCGAGGTCGCGCCCGGCGGGGTCGGCGCCGGGCTGTACGGCATGCTGATCCTGGCCGTCATCACCGTGTTCGTGGCCGGGCTGATGGTCGGCCGCACCCCCGAATACCTGGGCAAGAAGATCGGCGCCCGCGAGATCAAGCTCGCCTCGCTGTACTTCCTCATCACCCCGATGCTGGTGCTGATCGGCACGGCGTTCGCGATGGGCTCGGCGGAGCAGCGCGCGAGCATGCTGAACGGCGGCCCGCACGGCTTCTCCGAAGTGCTCTACGCCTTCACCAGCGCCTCCAACAACAACGGCTCGGCGTTCGCCGGGATCACGGTCAACACCCCGTGGTACGACGTGGTGCTCGGCCTGTGCATGGTGTTCGGCCGGTTCCTGCCGATCGTGCTGGTGCTGGCGCTGGCGGGCTCGCTGGCGGCGCAGACCCCGGTTCCCGAAGGGGCGGGCACGCTGCCGACGCATCGGCCGCAGTTCGTCGGCATGGTCGTCGGCGTGACGATCATCCTGGTCGCCCTCACCTTCCTCCCGGCCCTGGCGCTCGGCCCCATCGCAGAAGGACTTTCCTGACATGACAACCCCCGCGCTGAAGCGCGACGGCCGTGTGGGCGGCGGTCTGCTGGATCCCCAGCAGTTGATCGTGTCGCTGCCGGACGCCCTGAAGAAGCTCAACCCGGCCACGCTGTGGCGCAACCCGGTGATGCTGATCGTGGAGATCGGCGCGGTGTTCACCACCGTGCTGGCGATCCTGCGGCCGTCGTTCTTCGCCTGGGCCATCGTCGTGTGGCTCTGGCTGACCGTCGTCTTCGCCAACCTGGCCGAGGCCGTGGCCGAGGGCCGTGGCAAGGCCCAGGCGGCGACGCTGCGCAAGGCCAAGACCGACACCATGGCCCGCCGGCTGAAGGGCTCCGCCGAGGAGGTCGTGCCCGCGCCCGAGCTCAGGCAGGGAGACCTGGTCGTCGTCGAGGCCGGCGAGACCATCCCCGGCGATGGCGACGTGGTGGACGGCATCGCGTCGGTGGACGAGTCGGCGATCACCGGCGAGTCCGCCCCGGTGATCCGCGAGTCCGGCGGCGACCGGTCCGCGGTGACCGGCGGCACGAAGGTGCTGTCGGACCGGATCGTCGTGCAGATCACCCAGAAGCCCGGCGAGAGCTTCATCGACCGCATGATCGCCCTGGTCGAGGGCGCGAACCGGCAGAAGACGCCGAACGAGATCGCGCTCAACATCCTGCTGGCCGCCCTGACGGTCATCTTCCTGGTCGCCACCGCGACCATGCAGCCGCTGGCGATCTACGCCAAGTCGATCAACCCGGGCGTGCCGGACTCGCTCGCGCTCGACGCCGACGGCGTCACCGGCGTGGTGCTGGTCTCGCTGCTGGTGTGCCTGATCCCGACCACTATCGGCGCGCTGCTGTCGGCGATCGGCATCGCCGGCATGGACCGCCTGGTGCAGCGCAACGTGCTGGCGATGTCCGGCCGCGCGGTCGAGGCGGCCGGGGACGTGTCCACGCTGCTGCTGGACAAGACCGGCACGATCACGCTGGGCAACCGGCAGGCGGCCGAGTTCGTCCCGGTGGACGGCGTCACCGAGCGGGAGCTGGCCGAGGCGGCGCAACTGTCCAGCCTTGCCGACGCCACCCCCGAGGGCCGCTCGATCGTGGTGTTCGCCAAGGAGCGTTACGGCCTGCGCGAGCGGGAGATCCACGGCGCCGAGTGGGTGCAGTTCACCGCACAGACCCGCATGTCCGGCGTCAACCTGGAGGGCCGCGAGGTCCGCAAGGGCGCGGCCACCGCCGTGATGAAGTGGGTGCGCGACCACGGCGGCCACCCGACCGAGGGGATCGGCCACATCGTGGACGGCATCTCCGCCTCCGGCGGCACCCCGCTGGTGGTGGCCGAGAAGGGCCGCGTGCTCGGCGTCATCCACCTCAAGGACGTCGTCAAGCAGGGCATGCGCGAACGGTTCGACGAGATGCGCCGGATGGGCATCCGCACCGTCATGATCACCGGTGACAACCCGCTGACGGCCAAGGCCATCGCGGACGAGGCCGGGGTGGACGACTTCCTGGCCGAGGCCACCCCCGAGGACAAGCTCGCGCTGATCAAGAAGGAGCAGGCGGGCGGCCGGCTGGTCGCGATGACCGGCGACGGCACCAACGACGCCCCCGCCCTGGCCCAGTCGGACGTCGGCGTGGCCATGAACACCGGCACCTCGGCCGCCAAGGAGGCCGGGAACATGGTGGACCTCGACTCCAACCCGACCAAGCTCATCGAGATCGTCGAGATCGGCAAGCAGCTCCTCATCACCCGGGGCGCGCTGACCACGTTCTCCATCGCGAACGACATCGCGAAATACTTCGCGATCATCCCGGCCATGTTCGCGGCCGTCTACCCGGGCCTGGACGCCCTCAACATCATGCGCCTGGCCAGCCCGCAGTCCGCCATCCTGGCCGCGGTCGTCTTCAACGCGATCATCATCATCGCGCTGATCCCGCTCGCGCTGCGCGGGGTGCGTTACCGGCCGAGCAGCGCCTCCAAGCTGCTGTCGCGCAACCTGTACGTCTACGGCCTGGGCGGCATCATCGCGCCGTTCATCGGCATCAAGCTCATCGACCTGCTCATCCAGTTCCTTCCGGGGATGTCGTAATGGAACGCCTGCCAAGCTGGCTCCGCCAGCACCTCGCCGCCCTCAGGGCGGTCGCCGTACTCACCGTGCTGCTCGGCCTGGTCTACCCCCTGGCCGCCACCGGCGTCGCCCAGGCACTGTTCGATCACCAGGCCAACGGCTCCCTGGTCGAGGGCGACCGTGGCAGCTCGTTGATCGGCCAGTCCTTCACCGACGCCGACGGCAACCCCGTCAAGAAGTACTTCCAGTCCCGCCCGTCGGCGGCCGGCGACGGCTACGACCCCACCTCCACCTCGGCCAGCAACCTCGGCCCCGAGGACATCGTGGACACGTTGCCGGTGCTGGGCGCCAAGGACGATGAGGGCGATCCTGACGAGGGCAGGCAGTCACTGCTCACCCAGGTGTGCGCCCGCTCCAAGGCGGCCGGCGAACTGGAGGGCGTCAGCGGCGCCCGCCCCTTCTGCACCCCGGACGGGGTCGGCGCGGTGCTGAAGGTCTTCCCCGGCCGCGCCGTGAGCGTCAACCAGGCCTGCCCCGCCACCCCGTTCATCCCCTCCTACCAGGGGCTGCCGGTGGAGTGCGGCAAGCCGGGGGAGGACTACGCGGCCGGCCGCACCGTCCCCGTACGCGGCGACGCCACGGCGGTGGTCCCCGCCGACGCGGTCACCGCCAGCGGTTCCGGCCTCGACCCGCACATCTCGCTCGCCTACGCCGAGCTGCAGGCACCCCGCGTGGCCAAGGAGCGCGCAATCGCCCTCGATCAGGTCAAAGCACTGATCAGGGAGCACACCAGCGGGCGGGCGCTCGGCTTCATGGGTGAGCCGGCGGTGAACGTGCTCGAACTCAACCTGGCCCTCGACCGGTCATGACCCGGGGCCGCCTGCGGGTCTACCTCGGGGCGGCCCCCGGGGTGGGCAAGACGTACGCGATGCTCGGCGAAGGCCGGCGCGGGCTGGAGCGGGGCCGGGACGTGGTCGTGGGGTTCGTCGAGACCCATGGCCGCGCTCGTACCGCCGCCCTGCTGGAGGGCATGGAGGTGATCCCGCGCAGGACGATCGTCTACCGGGGCGCCACCTTCACCGAGCTGGACGTGGACGCCGTCATCGACCGGGCGCCCAAGGTCGCGCTGATCGACGAGCTGGCCCACACCAACGTGCCCGGCTCGGCGAACGTCAAGCGCTGGCAGGACATCGACGCGATCCTCGACGCCGGCATCGACGTCGTCTCCACGGTCAACATCCAGCACCTGGAGTCGGTCAACGACGTCGTCCAGGAGATCACCGGCGTACCGCAGCGCGAGACCGTCCCCGACGAGGTGGTACGCCGGGCCGACCAGGTCGAACTGGTCGACATGTCACCCGAGGCGCTGCGCCGCCGCATGGCCCACGGCAACGTCTACGCCCCGGTGAAGGTGGACGCGGCGCTGTCGAACTACTTCCGCGTCGGCAACCTGACCGCGCTGCGCGAGCTGGCGCTGCTGTGGGTCGCCGGCAAGGTCGACGACCAGCTCGACCGCTACCGCGCCGACCACGGCATCGCCACCACGTGGGAGGCGCGCGAGCGCGTGGTGGTCGCCCTGACCGGCGGCCCCGAGGGCGACACCCTGGTACGCCGGGCCGCCCGCATCGCCGCCCGCACCAAGGGCGCCGACATGCTCGCGGTCCACGTGACCAGCGCCGACGGGCTGGCCGGCGCCGACCCGGCCAGCCTGGCCCGCCAGCGCACCCTGGCCGAGGATCTGGGCGGCACCTACCACCAGGTCGTCGGCGACGACATCCCGCGCGCGCTGCTCGACTTCGCCCGCGGCGTCAACGCCACCCAGCTCGTCCTCGGCGCCTCCCGCAGAGGCAGGTTCGCCCAGATCTTCTCGCGCGGCGTCGGGGTCGAGACCACCGCCCGCTCCGGGTCCATCGACGTCCACATGATCACCCACGACGAGGCCAGGAAGGGGCGGCGCCGGCCGGCCCGTTCGCGGGCCGCGCTCACGCGTACGCGGCGGCTGGCCGGCTGGGTGCTGGCGGTGGCCGGGATGCCGCTGCTGACGCTGGCGCTGTCGCCGTTCCGGGACATGCTGTCGCTGCCCAGCGAGATCCTGTTCTTCCTTACGCTGACCGTCGGGGTCGCGCTGGCCGGTGGCATGTGGCCGGCCATCACCGCCGCCGTCGGCGGGTCGTTGCTGCTCAACTGGTACTTCACGCCGCCGGTCGGCGAGTTCACGATCAGCGATCCGGAGAACCTGTTCGCGCTGGTCGTGTTCGTGCTGGTGGCGGCGGCGGTGAGCACGATCGTGGACATCGCCGCCCGCCACACCCGTGAGGCGGCCCGCGCCAGCGCCGACGCCGAGCTGCTGTCCACGCTGGCCGGGCACGTGCTGCGCGGCGAGGCCGCGGTGTCGTCGCTGCTGGTCAGGATGCGCGAGACGTTCGGGCTGGCCTCGGTCACGCTGCTGGAACGACGGCCCGAGGCCGCCCGGACGCCCGACGACCGGTCCGACCCCGACGTCTGGCGGATCGCGGCCACCTCCGGCGGAGCGCCCGCCACCTGCCCCGGGCAGTCCGACACCGACGTGGTCCTCGGCGACGACCTGATCCTGGCGGCCAAGGGTGGTCCGCTGGAGGCCGCCGACCGTACGGTGCTGGAGGCGTTCGCCGCCGAGGCCGCCGTCGCGCTGCGGCAGGAGCGCCTGCAGGAGGCGGCCGAGCGGGCCCGGCCGCTGGCCGAGGCCGACAGGATGCGCACCGCGCTGCTCGCCGCCGTCAGCCACGACCTGCGCACCCCGCTCGCCTCGGCCAAGGCCGCCGTCGAGAGCCTGACCGGCACCGACATCACCTGGTCGCCCGAGGACCGTGCCGAACTGCTGGCCACGGCGGCCGAATCCCTCGACAAGCTCGACCGCCTCGTGGCGAACCTGCTCGACATGAGCCGCCTGCAGGCCGGGGTGCTCGGCGCCACCCCGCAGCCGCTCGCCCTGGAAGAGGTCATCCCCCGCGCCATCGACGACCTCGGGCCGCTCCGCGACCGCGTCGAGGGCGACATCTCCGTGGAACTGCCCGAGGTCCTCGCCGACCCGGCGCTGCTGGAGCGCGTCCTGGTCAACCTCATGTCCAACGCCGTCCGCTACAGCCCGCCGGGCCGGACGGTGCTGATCACCGCGAGCTGGTACGGCCGGCACGTCGAGATCCGCGTCATGGACCGCGGCCCCGGTATCCCGCCCGAGGCGCACGACCGTGTCTTCCAGCCGTTCCAGCGGCTCGGCGACCGCGACAACCACTCCGGCGTCGGCCTCGGGCTGGCCCTGTCACGCGGGCTGGCCGAGGCGATGGGCGGCAGCCTCGTACCCGAAGAGACACCAGGAGGTGGCCTCACCATGATCCTCACACTGCCCATCTCGAGCGGGACGTCGTGACGCGCATCCTCGTCGTCGACGACGAACCCCAGATCCTGCGCGCGCTGCGCATCAACCTGGTCGCCCGCCACTATGACGTCACCGTCGCCCCGGACGGCGCCGCCGCCCTGCGCACGGCCGTCGACGCCCCTCCCGACCTGGTCATCCTCGACCTCGGGTTGCCCGACATCGACGGAGTGGACGTCATCCACGGCCTGCGCGGCTGGACCAGCATCCCGATCATCGTGCTGTCCGGCCGGGCCGGCAACCAGGACAAGATCCAGGCCCTGGACGCCGGCGCCGACGACTACGTCACCAAGCCCTTCGGCATCGACGAACTGCTCGCCCGCGTGCGCGCGGTCGCCCGGCGCACCACCATCCAGGAGGCAGAACTGGCTCGCATCCAGGTCGGTGACCACCTCATCGACCTGACCGACAAGACCGTCTCCGGCGACGTGCGGCTCACCCCGACCGAGTGGCACATCCTGGAGCTGCTGCTGCGCCACCCGGGCAAGCTGATCAGCCAGCGCCACATTCTCACCGAGGTGTGGGGCGCCCGCTTCGTCAAGGAGACGCACTACCTGCGGCAGTACATGGCCCAGATCCGCCGCAAGCTCGAACGTGACCCGGCCCACCCCGCCCACCTGATCACGGAGCCGGGCATGGGTTACCGCTTCAAACCATGACGGGTGCCACCGTCACAGCTCGTTCCGTACGCGCTCGATCAGCTCGGCCCTGTCGATGCCCGCCAGGGCGAGCGCGCGTGGCACCGTGCCCACCTCCGCCCGCAACACCCCCAGCAGCAGCAGGTGCCCGACCCGCACGTCCTTCCTGGGCGGGATCGACATCCGCTCCATGGCGAGCTTGAAGGTGGCGCCCAGGGGCGGATGGCGCTTCGGGTCCCGGGTCGCCGGCGGCAGGCCGAGGTCGCCGGGTGACACCCCCGCCGCGCCCAGGCTGTGCTCGAACTCCTTGCGCAGCGCGTCCTTGACCGCCTGGTAGTCGAGGCCGGCGCCGGCCAGCGGGTTGTCGGGGCCGTCGGCGAGCGCCAGCAGCAGGTGCCGCGCCTCGACCGTCGCCGAGCCCTCCTCCCGCGCCTCGGCCTCGGCCCGGTCGAAAACCGACCGGAGGAACCTGTCGAACTCACCCATCCGCGTCTCCTCGCACAGCCGCCTGCCTGATAAGCAACCGTAGTTGACTAGATCGACATTAGTCAACTACGGTTGCTCGCGCTGAAGGGCCCCTGATGTGAGGACGATGTATGAAACGGACAACCGCCGTGCTGGCCGCGCTCGCGATCGGAGCCGGGACGCTGACCGGGACCGCCGAGGCCACCGGCCTCGGCCGCTACTACAAGCAGGACGTCCGGTGGACCGCCTGCGGCGACGCCGCCCTGGACCAGGCGGGCGCCCAGTGCGCCGAGGTCACCGTGCCGCTGGACTACGCGGAGCCTCGGGGCCGTACGACCGAGGTCGCGATCTCCCGCTTACGGGCCACGGACACCGAGCACCGGCGCGGGATCATGCTGTCCAACCCCGGCGGTCCCGGCGGCGAAGGGCTGCACTTCCTGCTCTACGTCAGGGGCGGGATGACCCCCGAGGTCGCCTCCCGCTACGACCTGATCGGCATGGACCCGCGGGGCGTCGGGCGCAGCGCGGCGATCGACTGCGACTGGCCCATCGGCGCCATGCTCTGGTCGCCGGGGCTGGACCGGGCGGGTTACCGCGACGCCGTACGCACGCAGGCCGATCTCGCCCGGCGGTGCGCCAGGAAGGAGGGCGGCAGGATCGCGCACATCACCACCCGCAACGCCGCGCGGGACATGGACGTCATCCGCGCCGCCCTGGGCGAGACGAAGCTCTCCTACCTGGGCATGTCGTACGGCGCCTACCTCGGCGCGGTCTTCACCCAGATGTTCCCGCACCGCGGCGACCGGATCGTGCTGGACAGCGCTCTCGACCCGGCCGCGTACATGATCGGGTCGATCAGGAACCAGGGGCCCGTCAACGAGGCCGCGCTCGACGAATGGGCGAGCTGGACCGCGGACCGCGACGCGGAATACCACCTCGGCGTGACCGGGCCGCAGGTCCGGGCCCGGGTCGAGGGCCTGATCAGGCAGGCGGCCGGCACCCCGATCCGCATCGGCGACCACCTGCTCGACGAGCGTTTCCTGCCGATGCACCTGTTCACGCTGCTGGTGGACGCCCGCTACAACGGCCACCTCGCCGCCCGGGTACGGCTGATCGCCGACGCGGCCGAGGGCAGACCGGTCGAGCCGGCCAAGGACTTCGACGACGAACTGCGCTACCTGCTGACGGGCCGGCCCCGCGACCTGTCCGGCCAGGCGGCCGTGATCTGCGGCGACGCCGCCGTGCCGCGCGACCCGGAATGGTACTGGCGCAACATCCAGCGCAGCAGGGCCGCCCAGCCGGTGTTCGGGCCGTACGCGAACAACATCACGGCCTGCGCCTTCTGGGCGCCGCCCCGCGAACCCAGGACCGTCGTGCGCAACGACGTGCCCGCGCTGATCGTGCAGGCCACCGGCGACACCCGCCCCGTCCACCGGTGACGGGGTCAGGGCGCTTACCAGGTCGGTGGCCGCCGCCAGCACCCGATCGAGTTCGTCACGCCGCCACGGCTGGCGGGCAGCCGTCCCGGGATCTCCTCGAAGATCAGCGCGCCCCAGTCGCCGCCGAGCAGGCGCTCGATCCCCGCCGTCACCTGTTCGGGCAGCGCCGCCCAGGCGATCCTCCTGCCGCCCGTAGCGCACGTGGAAATCGGCGACCCGGCGGAATTCGCGGCCTGAAGGGCCGGGCGGGTTCTAAGGTCGACGACGTGACCTTCGCCGCTGATCATGACGACCCTCGCCCCACGCTGGTCTCGAGCCCTGTTCACCAGGGCCGCACCGCCCCTCGTCCGGCCTGGTCCGTCGACATCCGGCTCATGGACACGCAGCCCGTCGCCGTCGCCGCTCCTGCACCAAGGGCGGTCCGCACGGTCTATGTGCTTCGGCGGCACCGGCGGCAGTTGGTGGTGGGCGTCCTGCTCGACCACACCACCCACCCCCTGGCCAATCGCCAGGCCAGAGCCTGGGCCACCCGCCAGGCCGCCGCCGGCGCGACCTCGCTGCTGCCCTGGAGGCTCATCGACGAGGCCGACCCGGAGAGCGGCTGGCATACGACCAGCGGCCTGCTGGTGGAGCAGTACGTCCTCTACCGCCACCCCGGCGGCTGGCATCTGCTCGGCGCGGTCACCCGGGCCTCCCGGCCGCGGACCATCACCGACGCCGACGCCCAGGCCTGGGCGTCGGACGTCCTCACGCCTCTCCCCGCGCTGGACTGGGAGCACGGTCCGGTCATCCCGGGCGCCACCCTCTGGTACGCCACACCCTGACTGTCGCGCACGATGTAACCAAATTGCGCACGCCGTTCCTCATGCGTACACTGTTCACATCAAGTGCACACTGTGCGACGAGAGGAGTCGACATGACCGAGCCCTTGGCCGCCCTTCCCCGCACCCGTCCGGCGGGCCGCCCCTACGACCCGCCCGCCGAGCTGGCCCGGCTCCGCGCCGAGCAGCCGCTGCGACGCCTGGTCTTCCCCGACGGCCACCACGGCTGGCTGGCCCTCGGCCACGGCCTGGTCCGCGCCCTGCTCGCCGACCCCCGCTTCAGCTCCCGCTACGAACTGCAGCACTACCCCCTTGCCGACGCCGGGCCGATGCCGTCCGCGCCGACCGGCGACCTGACCGGGATCGACGCCCCGGAGCACACCCGCTACCGCAAGCTGCTCGCCGGCAAGTTCACCGTGCGGCGGATGAACCTGCTCACCGAACGGGCCGAGGCCATCACCGCTGCGCACCTGGACACGATGGAGGCCAAGGGGCCCGGCGCCGACCTGGTCGAGGCGTTCGCCCGGCCCGTGCCCGCCGTGATGATCTGCGAGCTGCTCGGCGTGCCGTACGCCGAGCGCGACCGGTTCCAGAGCCTGGCCGCCACGGTGAGCGAGGGCGCGACGGCGGAGGAGCAGTTCGCCGCCTACACGGAGGTCGGCCGCTACATCGGCGACCTCGTCACCGCCAAGCGCGCCCATCCCACCGACGACCTGCTCAGCGACCTGACCACCACAGATCTGTCGGACGAGGAGCTGAGCGGCATCGGCGGCTTCCTGCTGGGCGCCGGGCTCGACACCACCACCAACATGATCGCGCTGGGCACGTTCGCGCTGCTGGAGCACCCCGGCCAGTTCGCCCTGCTGCGCGCGGACCCGGCCCTCGCCGGGAAGGCGGTGGAGGAGCTGATGCGGTTCCTGACCATCACCCACACCGGCGCCAGGGCCGCGCTGGAGGACGTCGAGCTGGACGGTCAGGTGATCAGGGCGGGGGAGACCGTCGCGCTGGCGCTGCAGGCCGCCAACCGCGACCCCCGGCGCTACCCGGACCCCGACGTGCTCGACCTGACCCGCGACGCCACCGGCCACCTGTCCTTCGGCCACGGCGTCCACCAGTGCCTCGGCCAGCAACTGGCCCGCGTCGAGATGCGCGCCGCCCTGCCCGCGCTGGCCGCCCGCTTTCCGTCGCTCCGGCTGGCGGTGGCGCCGGAGGAGGTGCCGATGCGCGACGGCATGGACATCTACGGCGTCCACCGCCTCCCGGTGACCTGGTGACCACGCCAGGTCGCGCCGGCGGGTTCCCGGATGAAAAAGACAGGATGTCATGACCGCCGGAACCCGGCTCGCCCCTCGCTCGTTCAAGCGGCAAGTGACGCGAACCCTTCGAGGCGGGGAGATCGACCGTGGCCTTCAAACGGATGTGCGATGCCTTCGGCGCGGGTGCGCCTTCGGCGGCCACCTCCCTGGTCGTCTCGCGGACGCAGCCTGGTGGCACGCTGTCCGGCGAAATCCGGCTGAAGGGCGGTGAGGTCGACGCCGAGATCGACCACATCGGTCTCTGCCTGGTCGCCCCGCTCTGGCCGGCGCGGGGCGTGGGTGATCCGGGCGGAGGCGAGGAGTTCTCGCGGACCCGGATCTCCGGGCCGGTCCCGCTGTGTCAGGGAGACGAACGGGCGATCCAGTTCCAGGTCGCCGTCCCGTGGGAGACGCCGATCAGCGAGATCGGCGGCCGGCACCTGACCGGCATGGCGCTGGGCGTGCGTACCGAGGTGGCGACCGCCACGGCCGTCGACAAGGGCGACCTGCACCAGGTCGCGGTCAGGCCGGTGCCTTCGCAACTCCTCGTCCTGCGGGCCTTCGCGCGACTCGGGTTCCCCTTCAAATGCGCGGTTCTGCACGCGGGCCGCCTGAACGGCGGGCATCAGGAGCTGCCGTTCCACCAGAAGATCGAGTTCTATCCGTCCAGCCGGCACACGGGCGCCGTGCACGAGGTGGGGCTGGCGTTCGTCTCCAGCTCCTCCGGCCTGGAAGTGACGCTGGAGGTCGGCAGGCCCGGCGGCCGGCGATTCCCGGACGAACGGTTCGAGATGAGTCACGAGGAAGCGCTGCACACCGACTGGCCCAGCGTGATCGACCGCTGGCTGGCCGGCCTGCTCCACCATGGCGGCCGCGGTGAGCGTGACCGCGGGTGACGATGGGCCGGCGCTCGCCTGACCGCGACGGTGCCGTCAGCGGTGCCGTCGGCGGTGCCGTGGCCGGGCGGACGGAGGGCCGCCCTGATCACCGCCCTGGCAAACACGGCCGGACCGAGCGGCACCCGCAGGTTAACCGAACGCGAGCGTGACCATCCAGCACAGCAGCGCGCCGAACGCGGTGACCAACCCCACCCGGATCCAGTGCGTGGCCAGCAGCAGGCGCAGCAGCCGGTGGTCGTTTCGACGGCTGAGGCGGAACTGGAGCGGCGCCCAGTACGCCGCGGTCGCGGCCAGCATGACCGCCTCGATGGTGAGCGCGAGCCAGACGGCCCAGCCCGGCATATAGGCAGGCCGCAGGAGGATGAGCGACAGGGCGCCCAGCATGGCCAGTCCGTGCGGGACGAACGCCGTACCCGGCAGGCGCCGCTTGGGGGCCTCGTGGTACGCGCTCCATTCTGAGGCGCCGACCAGCGCCCAGACGGGATGGACCACGACCTGTGTGAGCCAGATGACCCCACGTTGAACATCGCCACGGCCAACGTCCCCATCAGCACGATTTCGCTTGTGCCCACCTGTGTCTCCGATGCTCGCGAACCGCGTTCAGGACGTGGCGGCCGGTTGGTAGCCGTCGTAGTCGTGCCAGGTGGGGTCCAGGGTCATGAGCTGCTCCCAGGTCGGCCAGGTCTCCTGGGTCCGCTGGCGCAGGAGCTCACCGGGCATGGTGAACGGCGGCGCCTTGTGCGGCTTGCCGAGCGCCTGACCGACGATCGCGTCCTTGAGCACGGCCGCGGCGTGCAGGCGCGGGAACACGGCATGGACGCGGTCGGCGTAGCCGGCGGGAAGGGTGTGCGGCCCGCTGGGGCCGAGGTCGAAACCCGCTCCGGCCGTCACCAGTGCGATCTCGGGCCGCTTGCGCCCGGCGATCGCGGAGTACAGGTGCAGGGCGATGGCGTCCCAGACGATCTCCGCCTTCTCCGGTGCCAGCCCGTGCTCGATGAGGAAGCGGGTGGCCAGGTCGGCGCCGTCGAGCTCGAAGGTCTGATCGCCGTTGCCGTGGTCGCTGAGCCCGGCATCGTGCAGGACGCAGCCCAGGAAGAGCAGCTCGTCGTCGTAGTCGTGGCCGGGGCGCAGACCTTCCTGCTCGCCGAGGAAGCGTGCGTAGAGATAGGTCCGCATGCTGTGGTTGAAGATCGCCCGGTCCTCGATGTCGCGGGCGAAACGCATGGCGGCCAGGGCCAGCTCGGTGCGGGGGAACGGCAGATCACCGAAGGTGTCGTTCACGTGGTCTCCTTGGGGAGGGCGGTCAGGGCCGGGGATGGTCGCCACGGTGCGAGCCGGGGCACGCTCGTCATCAGTCGTCCCAGCCGCCGGCGTCGAGGATGCTCTCCCAGGTGACGTAGGGGAGCTCGGGGTGCCGCTGGTGCAGGACCTCGCCGGGCAGCGTCATCGGCGGCGCCTTGCGCGGGTCGGCGAGGCCCTGGGCGACGATGGCGCCGGTCAGCGCGCGGGCGCCCCCGTGGCGGGGATAGGCCGCGTGTACGCGGTCGGCGTAGCCGGCGGGCAGGGCGTCGGGGCCGCCGGTCAGGTCGATGCCGATGCCGTCCTGGGCGATCGTGATCTCCGGCGGACGGCGGCGGGTGAACACCGGCGAGCGGTGCAGGCCGTACGAGGTGTGCAGGGCGATGCCGTCCCACACGGTGTCGACGCGGCGGTCGGTGATGCCGCGCTCCTCCAGGAACCGGGCGGCGAAGTCGGCGCCGTCGAGTTCGAACCGCTGGCCGGTGTCGGCACGGGTGGTCAGTCCCATGTCGTGCAGGACGCAGATGAGGAACATGACCTCGGCGTCGTAGTCCCGGCCGGGCCGGCGGCCGGCCTGTGCGGCGGCGGCCCGGCCGAACAGGAAGCTGCGCAGGCTGTGGTTGCGCAGGTAGGGCTCCTGCGCGTCGCCGACCAGCCGGTGGGCCTCCCGGGCGATAGGCGTGGCGGGAAAGGACAGGTCACCGGACGCGGTGGTCTCGCCGGTCTCGCCGGACGCGGGGGGCGGCGCGGCTGTCAGGGCGGCCGCGCCGGCGAGCCCGGCCAGTAAGGTACGGCGGGGCAGGGACGGGTTCATGCGATCTCCTTCGCGACGGTCACATCAGGGGCCGGTGTGGGAGGTGGCGCGGAATCGCCGGCGGTAGGCGGTCGGGGTCGTGCCCAGGACCTGCAAGAACGCCCGGCGCATCGTCTCGTCGGAGCCGAAGCCGCAATCGCGGGCGATCGAGTCCACCCCGGCCGCGCTGGTCTCCAGGAGGGTCTGCGCGGCTTCGACCCGGATCCGCTCGACGTACTGGCCGGGGGTGAGGCCGAGCTCGCTGCGGAACAGCCGGGTCAGGTGACGTTCGCTCACCGCGGCGCGGCCGGCCATCGCGGCGAGGGTGTGGCCGGCCGCCGGTTCGGCCGCGATCGCGTCCAGGAGCCGGCGCAGCGCGGGGTGGCGCGGCGTGGCGACGGCCGCTCGGACGCTGAACTGCGACTGGCCGCCAGGGCGTTGCAGGAACACCACCATGTGCTTGGCCACCGCCCGGGCGATGTCCGGGCCGTGGTCCTCCTCGACCAGGGCGAGCGCCAGGTCGATTCCGGCGGTGACGCCGGCCGAGGTCACCACGGGCCCGTCCCGTACGTAGATGGCGTCGGGTTCCACGGTTACCCGCGGAAATCCGGAGGCCAGGTCGGCGCAGGCGGCCCAGTGCGTGGTGGCCCGCCGCCCGTCCAGCAGCCCCGCCTCGGCCAGCAGCAACGCCCCCGTGCACACCGAGGCCACCCGGCGCGCCCGCCGGGCGAGCTCGGGCAGCCGGCTCAGGAACGGCTCGGCCGGGCGGTCACCGTCGGGGTGGGGGTAACCCGGCACCAGCAAGGTGCCGACCGGGCCCTCGACCTCGTCCAGCGCCAGGTCCACACCCAAGGGCGCACCGATGTCCGTGCGTACCGGCTGCCCGTCGACCGAGGCGAGCCGGATCCGGTAGCCGCCGGACCCGTGCAGCACCTGCACGGGACCGGCGACGTCCAGCAGGACCACACCGTCGTAGACGGCCACGACCACATCTCCCACGCCATCAGCCTCGCGGGTTGCGGGAGATGTCCACAAGGACCACTGGCCCACAGATCCGGACATCGCGCAGGAGTCGGGGCGAGCCCGCGGCCCGGCTCAGTTCCAGGTCATGTTGATCGTGCGCTCGAAATTGACGTATCCGACGCGCTGGAAGGCGTTCGCCATGGGGACGTTGCCGAGGTCCGTGGCCGCCCGGATGCGCGGCACGTTCTGCGCGGCCAGGATGCGGGTGCCTTCGGCGAGGATGTCGTCGATGTAGCCGTTGCCCCGGTGCGCGGGCAGCACGGCGAGGTAGCCGATGATGGGGTTGTAGTCGTTGCGGGCCGGGGTGACGAACCCCACCGGCTCGCCGTCCGGCAGCGACGCGACCCGCCACCAGTCGCGCGGGCTGCGGTAGTGGGCGAGTTCGTCCTCGTAGTGCCGGACGGCCGCCGCGCGGGCGGGCATGCGGGCCAGGTCGTCACGGCTGTGCGCGTCGAGCGTCCCGTCGAGGACCAGCGTCATCAGGGAGAGGATCTCCTCGGTGTCGCGGACCGGCCGGAACGCCAGGCGCCCGCTCGGCTCGGGGATCGGCGTGCCGGGACGCCACTCCAGACGCAGTCGTTCGACCAACAGGTGGGCGCCGGTCCGTTCGAGCACGGCGATTCGGTCCTCGACGACGCGCCTGGCCGCCCCGGCCGCGCGCCAATCGGGTGGGACGAAGCGGAGGTACTCGGGTGGGCGGGCGCCTGCCGGGACGATCGCGGCCATGGCGGCCCGCACCAGCCGCACGCCGACGTCCACGCGGTCGTGATCCGCGCCGCCGTCGTCGAGGTCGAGGATGTCCATGAGGAACGGCGTGTCGTCGCCGGCCCGGCCCCACCAGGCGGCCCTGGCCAGCAGGCGGTCGCCGCGCAGGGCGACCCACATCCATTGCGGGTGGCGGCGCCCGGCGGCGAGGTCGTCCGCCAGCTCCTCGTTGAGGGCATAGGGCAGCCGGGAGAAGAGGTCGAGGTCGTCGCGCCCGGTGATCGGGCGTATGGTCAGGTCGTTCTGTTCCACGGTCAAGGCACGCTCCGGTGAAGGCGCCCGTCCGCTCGGGGGTCAGACGCGGTCCGCGCCCCGGGAGGACACAAGCGCGGTGATCAGGGGGATCATGGGCTTATCCCTCCTTCCGGTGTCGTGGCCCCTTGCTCCTGCCGGCAGGGGTCGGGCCAAAGATCTATCCAAGTCGGCGGTCTCCGCGCAAACCCTTTTCGCGATCGTCGTCCTCGGTGGCCGTCAGCCGACGTGGACGACGGGGCGGCGGTCCGGGTCGGGTTCGGCCTGGCGGAGGACTTCCCGGGTCAGCGGCGGGACGTCGCCGCCGCCGAAGACCAGGTAGCGCAGCAGGGCTCCGATGGGATTGCCTTCGGCGGCCCAGTGGAAGTACACGTGCGGGGTCTTGCCGGTCCGGTCGCGCAGGTGCAGGAGGAGGGCGGCGATCGAGTTGGCGACGGTGGTGCTCTGCATGCGCAGGACGCGGAAGCCGTGGCGTTCCTCGCCGGTCACGCGGAGCTCGCCGGCGAACTCGGAGGCGTCGGGGATGGTGACCTCGAGGAAGATCAGACCTTCGCTCGTGCGGAGACGGTGCAGCTCGAACGCCTCGCGGGCCTTGTCGACGTACTCCTTGGCGTCGCGGCCGTGGGGTTCGTTGGCGATGAGGTAGATCTCGCCGGCCTCGTTGATGAAGCGGCGGGCGTGGTCGTCCAGGCTGATGTGGGTGACGCGCAGTTCGGTCGAGCGGGTGGCGCGGGAGATGAGCGAGATGACCACGATGGCCAGCACGAACAGCAGGGCGATCACCAGGCCGTCGGGCCGTTCGATGATGTTGGCCACGGTGGCGTAGGCGAAGATCAGCGTGACGAGCCCGAAGAACGCGGCCGCCTTGACACGGCCCATGGTCCAGGCGGACAGGGTGACCGCGACGGCGGCCGACAGGATCAGGGCCAGCACGCCGGTCGCGTAGGCGCCGCCCTGGGCCTCGACCTCGGCGTCGAAGACCAGGGTGATGAGGAAGGCGATGACGGTGAAGACCAGCACCATGGGACGGATGGCGCGGGTCCAGTCCGGCGCCATGCCGTAGCGGGGCAGGTAGCGCGGCACGATGTTGAGCAGCCCGGCCAGCGCCGAGGCGCCGGCGAACCACAGGATGGCGATGGTGGACAGGTCGTACGCGGTGCCGAACCAGTCGCCCAGGTACAGGTGGGCGAGGTAGGCCAGGGCGCGGCCGTTGGCCGAGCCGCCCTCGGCGAACTCCTCGGCGGGGATGAGCACGGTGGTGGCGAAGCTGGAGGTGACCAGGAAGACGCTCATGATGAGGGCGGCGGTGGTCAGCAGCTTGCGCGCGCCCTTGATCCGCTCGGCCAGCTCGCCCCTGATCAGCGGCATGACGGCCACGCCGGTTTCGAAGCCGGACAGGCCGAGGGCGAGTTTCGGCATCACGTACAGGGCGACGGCCACCATCGCGATCGGGCTGGAGTAGTCGGAGGCCAGGACGTTCTGCCAGCCGGTCACCTGCTCGGGATGGGCGAGCACCCGCTGCACGGCGGTGACCACGACGACCACGTTGAGCACGAGATAGACGGCGACCAGGACGACCGCGATGGAGATGGCCTCACTGAAGCCCGCCAGGAACACCCCGCCCAGCGCCGCGATCAGCAGCAGCGTGACCGGCACCTGCGCGCCCTCCCAGGAGCGCGGGACGAAGGGGTTGTGCAGGATGTGCGCGGTGGCGTCCGCCGCCGACAGGGTGATGGTGACGATGAAGGCGGTGGCCACGAAACCCAGCAGGAACAGCACCAGCAGCTTGCCGCGCCAGCCCGGCATCAGGCGCTCCAGCATCGACAGCGAGCCGAGCCCGTTCGGGCTCTGCTCGGCCACCGCCCGATAGGTCGGCAGCGCGCCGAACAGCGTCAACGCGACCAGCAGCAGCGTGGCGACCGGGCTGAGCGCTCCGGCGGCGAGGGCGGCGATGCCCGGCTGGTAGCCGAGGGTGGAGAAGTAGTCCACGCCTGTCAGGCACATCACCTGCCACCACGTGTGGCGGTGGCCGGGCGTCTCGTCCTTCGGCGGATGGCTCGCCAGGCCCTCGGGGCGTTGCAAGCCCTTGAGCAGCCACCGCTGCAGTGCCGTTCCCGGCATCGCCGCATGCTGGTCGCCGTCGCTCACGTAGAGCCTCCATCAAGGAAACATCAAGACGAATGCACCCTAGTGAGGCGAAGAGCCGTATTCCCGTGATCATGGCGTCAAGAAAACGTCAAAAATCGGCGCCGCTCCGGGACGCGATGTGTGCGTCCCGAAGCGGAGCGGTTCGGCTAGAGCTGCCGGTAATAGACGGTCACCGGAAGGGGGACGCACCCGAGCCGCTCGTAGAGGGCTCTGGCGGGCGCGTGGAACGGGTCGCCGCCGGTGCCGATCTCGACCACGTCGGCTCCCCGCGACCGCATGTCCGCGAAGGCGTGCTCGCAGAGCGCGGTGCCCAGGTGATGCCGGCGGTGCCGGGCCGAGACGGCCAGGTGGGTGATCGTGCCGTTCCTGCGGGCCGGGTCGACGCCCCAGGCGACGTATCCGGCGAGGGCGTCCTCCGATTCGGCGACCGCGACGTACCGGTGCCGGGCCGGATCATGGAGCTCGGCGACCTGCTCGCGGTAGTCGTCACGCCAGTCGCCGTGCTGGTTGGCGAAGATCACCTCGCCGACCAGGGGACGGAACCGCTCCTCGTAGAACGGCCGGAACGTCTCGATGGTGAGGTCGGTGACTCGGGCCAGGTCAGGCCGAACGAACGGGCGAATGCGCATGGAAGTGTGCCTTTCAGGCTGAGGGCTTGATACCCGGACGGAAAAGGGCATCGATCGGCCCGCTCACGCCTGTTGCCGGCGGTGAGCGGCCCTCAGCGGCGGGGACGCCCGGCGGCGAAGCACTCCATGACCCGCAGCATGGCCCCGGCGGGGCGGTGACGTCAAGGCGGTTTCTACCGCCAACGCCGGCGCAGGCCGAGCACTATGTCGCGCAACCACAGCAGGTGGTTGCCGCCGTCTTCGACGGTCGGCACGATGGCGTGCGCCTCGCTGTAACCGTTCCAGGTCTCGACGGAGAGCCCGGCCGTGGCGAACTCCAGCGCCAGAGCCCGTTGACGCTGCCGCCACTGAAGGTTGAATCCGTAGACGGCGGGGTCGTCCCGGAAGGGGAGGTGCCTGTCGTCGAAGCCCGGGATGACGGGGGCGACGAACGGGATCCCGGAGTCGTTCCAGCGGGTCAGGATGCCGCGCGCATAGGCGAGCCGCTCGTCCTCGGTGATGGCGGCCTGAGGCTTGCGCGGGCCGAGGCTCTGCGACGTGATGTTGTACGGGTTGACCGCCAGGACGCTGGGGGTGTCCCGCAACGCGGCCGGATCGGGTCCCTCATGGGAGCCGAACCCGGGCAGCGGGGTCGGGTCGACGATCATGCCGACCTGGTGCCCGGTCCGCCGGCGGATCAGCTCCGCGGCGCGGTCGAAGCCGGCCGCGAAGACCAGCGGGTCGATCGGGCCACCATGGATCGACTCGATCAGCCAGATCACGTGGCGTTCCTGGCCGAGGGCGTCGTAGAGCTTCAGGTGGTTGGGCTGGTCGCCGAAGTTGCCGAGCAGCCAGACGGCACGTTCGACGAGCCCGTCGAGGTCGGCCGGGAACGCCTCCCAGAACCTGAACTCGGGCGAGACCTCCAGCATCGGCGCGATGAGAAGGTCTCGTTGCCGGGCGGTGTCGAACAGCTCCACGACCCGGGAAATCTGCTCCGCTTCCGTGTAGGTCCCGGGGCCGTCCCAGCGCTGCCGCGAGAACAGCCACGCCGGCGCGAACGCGTCGGTCTCCCCGCGGTGCCCGAAGTACGAGAGCTTCATCGTGTTGAGGCCGGCCGAGGCGAACTGCTGCACCGCGAAGTCGATGTCCGCGCGGTCCGTCCAGTCCAAGCGGCCTTCCTCCAAGGGCGTGCGGGCGTAGAAATGTTGCCTGGTGACCGGGTTGGGCGGCCCGGCGAAGAACAGCGCGCTCAGGATGCGGTCACCCTGGTGGCGACCGTCGTTGGCGATCCTCCCGCGCACCGCGGTCGCCCGCCGGCGCGGGTCCTGGCCCGGCGGCAACCCGGCCGACGCCAGCATCGCTGCCCCTCCGACCAGCGCATGCCGCCTGGTGAATGTGGTCAAGTCCGGTGAACGGGTCGGCCTGGACATTCGTCCTCCTCTGCTCCAAAGAGACAGGTCTTTGACCCTGCAAAGACTGGCGTCGCCCGTTGCGGTCCTGTTGCAGGGAGAGCGGGCGGCGACCCTGGCACGGGCGACGGGACAGGAGGAACGGACTCTTCCGCCGCGCGCTCCTCCGCCACCGCTTCCACCGTGCACGGCCACCATCCCTGTACGAGCACGCGCTCGCCGCGTCCGGCACCGCGCTGACCGGTGACTACAACCGACGCCGGGGAGGTCGTGGTCAGGATCCCGATCGAGGGCACGGACGTGCGGGATCTCCGGGTGCGGCGGGAACACGAGGTGCTCGGCGCGCCGGGCGGCCTGACGCCTCGGATGCCACGGCTGCTCCACCACTCCGACAGGCCCGCGTTCCAGGTGCACACGTACGTCAGCGGCCTGGTCCTCAACGGCCTCGCGCCCGCGGCGTACCCGTGCCCGGCCAGGTCGGAGGCGCTGCTTCAGTGCATCGCGCGGGTGGTCGTGTCGATGGCCGACGACCCCGACGCGACGACCCCGCCCATGGCGGGCTGCCGCGGAAATCCCTTATGGGCCGTTGCCCACAGTTGACACGGCTTCCCCAACCCCATGAAACTCTCCCGAAACAGCAGACGCATGCCGTAAACGTTTACAGGAGTGTCGATGCCCCTACCCCGATGGATCGCCGCCGGCGCGCTCGCCGTCGTGGCCGCGCTCAGCCTGACGGCCGCGCCCGGCGAGACGGACGCGCGGGCGGGCGGGACGCTCACGACCGGCGCGGCGCCGTCGCCGGCCCTGGGGGAGGACATCGCCTACAACGTCTACCTGCCCGCCCGCTACGACCGGGGGACGGCCCGCCATCCCGTGCTCTACCTCCTGCACGGCCGTGGCGACACCATGCAGGCGTGGACCCGCGTGAAGACGACGCTCGACGACATGATCCGCACCAAGCGGATCCCGCCGGTCATCGCCGTCATGCCGGACGCCCCCTGGAACGAGCGCGGCAACTGGTACGTGGACTCGCGCCACACCGGCGACGACCTCCCCGGCCGCCCGGTGGAGACGGCGCTGACCCGGGACCTGATCGCGCACGTGGACGCGACGTACCGGACGGCGCCGATCAGGCAGGCGCGCCTGGTCGGCGGCTACTCGATGGGCGGCGCGGGCGCGCTGCGGTTCGCGCTCGCGCACCAGGACCTGTTCGGCGCCGCCGCCGTGCTCAGCCCCGCCGTCTACACGCCGTTGCCGCCGTCCGCCTCCTCCGCACGCGACTACGGGGCCTTCGGCAAGGGGGACGCGAAGTTCTCCGAGGAGGTCTACCGCGAGCTCAACTACCCGGCCCTGCTCCCCGGACTGGACGCGGACCTGCCCGTCCGGCTGTTCGTGGCGGTCGGCGACGACGAGTACGCCAACCCCGACCCCGCCGACGCCCGCCACGACCTCGACCTCGAATCCGCCGCCCTGTACAACGCCGCCAGGCGCTCGCCCGCGATCTCCGCCCAGCTCCGCGTCATGGACGGCGGCCACGACTGGACGGTCTGGACGCCCGCCTTCGAGCAGGCCATGGCCGAGCTGGGGCCGGGCCTGAGCACGACGCCGCCGACCGGCCTGCCCGCCCCGCTGCACGGCACGCCCGCCGCCGACTGGGCCGGAGGCGTCGCCGCCCACGCCGACGGCTCCCTGACCATCGGGTACGCCGCCGGTGGCCCGGTGAACGGACAGCCGCACGCCGGTCGCCTGGACGCCGTGCTGACCCGTACCGGAGGCTGGACCAGGCAGATCGGCACGGCGGCCGACGAACGCCTCTACGGCGTCGCGCCCCTGCCGGACGGAGGCGTGCTCGCGGCCGGCTACACCAAGGGCGACCTGGACGGCCGGCACGCCGGGAACGCCACGGACGACGCGTTCGTCGTCAGGCTCGACGCGAAGGGGGACGTCCGGTGGATCACCCAGTTCGGCGCCCCGGGCACGGCCGACCGCCTGTACGGCCTGACCGCCGCCCCTGACGGCGGCGCGTACGTCGCCGGGTACACCAAGGGGGCACTCGACGGCCCCAACGCCGGCGACAAGGACGCCATCGTCGCCCGCCTCGCCCCTGACGGCACGCTGACCTGGATCCGCCAGTACGGCGGCCCCGGCGAGGACAAGGCGTCCGGCATCGCCGCCGACGCCACCACCCTCTACCTGACCGGCAGCGCCACCGCCGCCCTGCCCGGCACCACCGCGCTCGGCGGCCTGGACGGCTGGATCGCCGCCTACTCCGCGGACGGCACCAGGAAGTGGGCCGCCACCACGGGAGGCGCCGGCGACGACCGGCTGAACGCGGTCACCGTCACCACGACCGGCCTGGCCGTCGCCACGGGGGTCACCACCGGAGCCGCCGCGGGCGACGCCCTCACCGTCGCCTACACCGCCCAGGGCAAGCGGCGCTGGCAGCACACGCTCGCCACGCCCTCGGCCGACGAGGGCGCCGCCGTCACCGCGCTGCCCGGCGGGGAGGTGGCGGTCACCGGCTACACCCGGGGCCGGGTCGGGGTGCAGGCCGGCGGGGCCGACGCCCTGACCCTGCGCCTGGACGCCAAGGGCGCCCAGCGCGCGGCCGCCCAGCTCGGGACGGCCCGCGACGACGCCGTGGACCCCTTCGCGGAGCCCAACCTGTACGCCGCCGCCACGCCCGCGGGCCGGCCGGCGATCACCGGCCTGACCTACGGGACACCGGAGGGCGGGGACGCCCCGGGCAACGGCGACGTCTTTCTCACCATCCTGCCGGGGTGACCCGGGGCGTGCGGTCGCCACCCTGCTCTTCGCGGCACGGGTCGGGACCGTGGGGAGCGGCGCGTTCAGAGGGTGGCGCGGGCCCAGTCGGCGAGGGTCGTCGTCGGGATCGAGAGGGCGTGGGCGAACTCGGGACGCGCCGGCGCGGGATGCAGGCTGATGTAGCGCTGGGACTCGACGAACGCGCTGAGCAGCCCCGCGGCCTGCGCCTCCGACGGATCGGCGGGAAGGGTGACGGGCCTTCCCAGGACGTCGGAGAGGATCGCGGCCACCTCGCGGAAGGTCAGCAGGTCGCCGGCCAGCTCCAGCTCCACGCCGTCGAACCGCTCGGGGCCGGCGAACGCGGCCGCGGCGGTGGCGCCGATGTCGTCCACGGCGACGAAGGGCTGGGGGACCTCGGGGTCGATGGCGATCAGCAGATGGTCCGGCTTCCCGTCGGCGTAGTAGAACGACGGGTAGACGAGGTTCTCCATGAAGGTGCTCGGGCGCAGGATGGTCGTGTAGCGGGTCGCCGCGTCCCGCATCGACTGCTCGGCGGCGGCCTTGCTGTGCCAGTAGTGCTTCATGTGGCTGCCCCATCGCCTCTCGTCGATGGGTTCGCGGCTGCCCGCTCCCGACACCGAGGTGTGCACGATCTGTTCGACGCCGGCCTTCTCCGCCGCGGTGGCGAGATTGCGGGCCTGCCGCATCTCCGAGTCGCCGAGGAGATCGGCGAAGTCGGGCATCTGCACCGAGAACACGCCTCGGGCGCCGTCGAGCGCCGCTAGCAGCGAAGCCGGGTCGTCCAGGTCGCCGGTCACGAGCGTGGCGCCGTGGGCGGCGATCTCCTGTGCGCGTGGCGAGGCGGGATCGCGTACGAGAGCGTGGACGTCCGTTCCCGCGCGGAGCAGCGCCCGCGCGGTCGCGCCTCCCTGCCGTCCGGTCGCTCCCGTGACCAGCACGAACGATGAATCCGACACGTCGACCTCCAGCGGCCCCATAAACGGAGGGGCACCCCGTTTCTCTGGGCGCTACGATATGGGGGGTCCCTCCGTTTTGTCCAATGAAGGTGAGCGCAACGATGAACGCAGCAGGTCCGGGACGCCGGGCGGACAGCCGGCGCAATCGCCAGCGGCTGCTCGACGCCGCGGAGGAGGTGATCGAACGGGACGGCGCACAGGCCTCACTCGAAGAGATCGCGCGCCGCGCGGGCGTCGGCTCGGCCACCCTGCACCGGCACTTCCCGTCGCGGCAGGCGCTGCTCAACGCGGTGTTCCACGAGGGCGTCGAACGGCTCTGCCGGCGCGCCCGGGAGCTCGCCGACGGCCTGGCCCCCCGCGACGCGCTCGCCGTCTGGCTCGAGGAGCTGACGACCTACACCACGACCACCCGCGGGCTCGCGATGACCCTGATGTCGGGCCCCGGCGGCGCCATCGCCGTGGAGGACAGTTGCCACGGCCTGATCCACGATGCGGCGGCGCGCCTGGTCACGGACGCGGAGAAGGCGGAGGTCCTGCGCGCGGAGGTGGCGCCGCACGAGCTCATCGCCCTGGCCAACGCCATCTCCCTGGCCTCCGAGGGCGATCCCGGCAGCGCGCGCCGGCTGCTGGCGCTGGCCCTGGGGGGCGTCCTGAAGAGCCCGCCCGCGAAGGTGTGAGGAGGCTCAGCCCGCCGGGCGCTGCGCCTCCAGCGCCTTGGCCACGGACGCGGCGGCGCGCTGGAGGGCTGCGGTGCCCGATCGGCGGCCGTAGTAGCTGAGGTTCACCGTGGCGTTGGACATGCGGAAGATCATGTTGGCCACGTACATGCCGTTCTCCTGGTGGACGGAGGCGAAGGACTCCTCACCGACCACGGGTTTCCGGGCGAACGTGACGTCCGGGTGCTCGTCCCGCAGGTCCTGGTAGGTCTGTTTGATGCCGGCGAAGTTGGCCTTGGCTCCCTTGAGGGTGGGGACCGGGTAGACGGCGACGGTCGCGTAGGAGCCGTTGACGCCTCTGTACTGGCATATCCCCCGGGTGCGGTGGTCGCTTTCGAGGCCGCCGCCGAGCAGGGTGCGTACCTGGGCGGCGGTCAGCACGCGGCATGAGTGCAGTTTGGTGGTGAAGAGCGGCTTCGCGGCCGGCGTGGTGGTCTTGGACGACGCGGACGGCGGGGACGACGCGGACGACGCGGGGGTGCTCCGGCCCGGATCGCCGGTCGCGCCGAGGGCGCCGGGGCGGGAGATCCCCCAGATCACCGCACCCACCGCAAGGGACAGTGCGACCACCACCGCGCCTCCCACGACGGCCAACCGGTGCCATGTGGGCGCGGGCCGCCCCGCCGAGGGCCGGGTGATCTCCGGGACGTCGCCCCGGGCCGTCGTCTCGAGCCACGCCGACGCCTGCTGGAGGGTGCAGCGCCGCTGGGGCTCCTTTTCCAGCAGCGCGGCGAGCACGGGCGTGAGCGGGCCCGCACGCTGAGGGGGCGCGGGCTCGTGCATGAGAACGGAGGCCATCACGGCCGCCGCGTTCGGGCCGGTATGGGCTTTTCTGCCCTCCACCGCCACGTACAGGGTGGCTCCCAGCGACCACAGATCGGCCTCCGGGCCGTCGGTCTCGCCGCGCAACCGCTCCGGCGCGATGTAGCCGGGGGAGCCGTTCAGCAGGCCGGTCTGGGTCAGCGCGGCGTCCCCTGCCACGGTGGCGATCCCGAAGTCGGTCAGCAGCACGCGTCCGTCCTGGGTGATCAGGACGTTGCCCGGTTTGACGTCGCGGTGCAGGACCCCCATCGCGTGCGCGGCGGCCAGCGCGTCGAGCACGTGCCGCCCGATCCAGGCGACCTGGGCGGGTGGCAGCGGCCCGTCATCGCGGACGATCTGGTCGAGGGAACGGCCGTTGACCAGCTCCATCACGATCCACGGCCGGCCGCTGTCCATGACGACGTCGTGCACCGTGACGATCGACGGATGAGAACGCAGCCGCGCCGCGGCACGGGCCTCGCGCAGGGTCCGTTCGGTCAGGTCTCTTCTGGCGGCCTCGTCCAGGTCGGGCGGCAGGCGTACTTCCTTGATCGCGACCTGCTGGCGCAGCAGTTCGTCGACGGCCAGCCACACCGTGCCCATGCCGCCCTGCCCGAGCTGTGACATCAGCGAATAGCGGCCTGCCAGCATCATCGCCATGCCCCCAGGGCGTGGCGGCACGCGTCATCGCGGCATAAGCGGGCCGTGCGTGGTCTGGCTCCGGCCGGCGTGGATTCCGCCGCCATCTGTTCCTCCTGGACCTGAGGGGCTCGCATGGATCGGCCGTCGGAGTACGTCGCGACCGCCCGGCATTCGGCGAAGCCCGTCGTGGAAGGGCAAACCGTAGCACGCGCGACGTCGGGTGCGTGGCTTGAAACGATCATTTCCGCTGCGCGGATTGACACGGCGATTTAACTGAAACTACTGTCGTTACAGTTCGGTCGGCGCCGGGAGGGGGACATGGTGGGGCTCAGCAGCAGGAGCGCGGTCGCGATTCACGCGCTCACCATGCTGGCCCGCTCGGACGACCACTCGCTGACCTCCGCGGAGATCGCGGACAGCCTGGCGAGCAACCCGGTCCTCGTGCGGCGCATCCTCGGCAACCTGCGGGACGCCGGCCTGGTGTGGTCCACCGAGGGGCGCGGTGGCGGCTGGTCCCTCGCCCGTCCCGCACGCGAGATCACCCTCCACGACGCCTACACCGCCGTCGAGGCGGGGCCGGTCCTGTCGCGGCACGCCCACCCGCCCAGCGACGCGTGCGCGGTCGGGCGCCACATGCAGGATCTGCTCGAAGCGGAGTTCCGAGACGCCGAAAAGGCCATGGAGGAGCGGCTCGGCCGGACCACCATCGCCCACCTGCACCGGCAGGTGCAGGACAGGGAGCGCGAGCTCGCGGCCCGGGATCGCTAGCCGAAGAACGGCGGAGGCAGACCCTCCGCCCTTCTTTTCCCCTAACTGTAACTACAACGGTGGCAGTATCTGCCGCGTGGAGGGCTCCTGGAATGGCACTCACCTCGACCTCGACCGGGCGAGCGGGCTCAGGGCGGGCCCTGCTGGCCGTGCTCATGCCGGCGATGCTCGTCACCGTCATCGCCAGCGACATGGTCAATCTCGTCCTCCCGTCGATCGGAGCGGAGTTCGGCGCCTCCGAGGCGGAACTCGCGTGGATCGTCACCGGGTTCCTGCTGATGTTCTCGGTCGGGGTCCCCTTCTACGGCCGCGTCTCCGACCGGGTGAGCCTGCGGCGGCTCTTCGGCTTCGCCCTGGTCACCTATGCCGCCGGAAGCCTGCTCTGCGCGCTCGCCCCCGGCCTCCTCGTGCTCGTGGCGGGCCGGATCGTCATGGGAGCGGGCGCGGCGGCGCTGCCCGTGCTCTCGATCATCGCCGTCACCCGGCTGATGCCGAAGGAGAGGCGGGGGATGGGCATCGGCGTCATCTCCGCGGCCACCGGTGTCGGCACCGCCGCCGGACCGGCCGTCGGCGGCGGCATCGGCCAGTTCCTCGGGTGGCCGGCGCTGTTCTGGCTCATGTTCGTGGCCGCGCTGGCCCTGCTTCCCGCGGCGATGCGCGTGCTGCCGGGCGAGCCCCCGGCGGGCGCGGGCCGGTTCGACCTTCCCGGCGGCATCCTGCTGGGGCTGGGCGCCGGGCTGGCCCTGTTCGGCGTGACCCAGGCCCAGGTCGCCGGCTTCGCCGCGCCCTCGTCCTGGGGCAGCCTCGTGGCCGCGGTCGTGGCGATCACGCTCTTCGGATGGCGTACGGCCCGCGTCGCGCAGCCGTTCGTGCCGCCCGCGCTGTTCACCAACCGGGTCTACGCGGCCGCGGTCGTCGTCGCGTTCCTGGCCATGATCGTCAACCTCGGCGGCCTGGTGTTCGTCTCGCTGCTGGTGGTCGACGTCAACGGCCTCGAACCGGGGCAGGGCGCCCTGGTCATGATCCCGGCCGGGATCGCCGTCGCCGCCCTCTCGCCGCTGATCGGCCGCCTCGCCGACCGCATCGGCACCCGTTCCCTGGTACTGGCGGGCCTCACGATCGTCGGCCTGTTCGCCCTGTTCCTGTCGAGCTTCGCGTCGGGCACGTCGGTGCTCCCCGCGGGGATCGGGATCTTCGGGCTCAGTGTCGGCTTCATCCTCGTGATGACGCCGATCATCAGCGCCGCGGCGAGCGCGCTGCCGGCCGAGCAGGTGGGCGTGGGCCTCGGGATCCTCCAGGGAGCCCAGTTCCTCGGTGCCGGCGCAGGTCCGGCCCTGTTCGGCGTACTGGTGACCGCGAGACGGGAAGGCGGCGGCGCGGCCCTGAACCCCCTGTACCCCGGCCACGAGGGCGCCGCCTTCTCCGACGTCTTCCTGGCCATGGCCGGGGTCGTCGTCCTCGCGCTGATCGTCGCCTTCCGGATGCGGCCAGCGGCGGGCCCTGCAAGATCACGATAATCCGCGGACAATCTCGACAGCACCGTCCTCCATGCTCATGAGGCTGTCCCGGCCCGGCCGGTCGTCCGGCCGGGAACCCTCGAAACGCATGGAGGAATGGGTGCCCCTTTTCCCCTCGATCCCCGGACGTGATCGTGATCGTCGCTTATCGGGAGATCACCCTCTGGCGGCGCCGGATCGGGCGCCGCTCCCGCCCCGGCGCGGGCCCGGACGTCCCGGTTGGGCCGCCGCGGCCTGCGTCGCCGCGCTGACCACGTCCATCCTCGTCGTGCCGTCCGCCGGTGCGGTGCCCGCCGCGGCCGAGACCGAGTCCGCCGCCGCCTCGGTCACCACATTCCCCAAGCCGGAGGATCCGGACGCCGACCTGCGCGCGGCCGTGGCCGAGGCGCGGCGGCGCGGCGGCGCGGTCCCCGTGGAGCCGGCCTATACGGAGACGTCGCGCACCTGGGCCTTCCCTGACGGGCACCTCACGACCCAGAGCTACGGAGGGCCCGCCCAGCGCAGGCAGGACGACGGCTCATGGGCCTGGATCGACACCACGCTGGTCGAGCGCGACGGCGTGCTCAAGCCCAAGGTGGGCCTGGCGGACGTGTCCTTCTCCCTGGGCGGCGATCGGCCGTTCGCGTCGTTGCGGCGCGCGAAGGGGCAGCAGGTGGCGCTGTCCTGGGCCAAGGACCTGCCCCGGCCGCAGGTCGCGGGGAGCGTGGCCACGTACCGGGACGCCGCCGGCCCGGGCGCCGATCTCGTCGTGACGGCGCTCCCGGCCGGATTCCGCCACGACGTCGTGCTGCGCGAACGTCCCACGGGCCCGGTGGAGTTCCGGATCCTCGTGGAGACCGACGGGCTCGACCTCGCCACCACCAGGCGAGGCGGCCTGAAGCTCACCGACCACGAGGGCGAGACCGTGCTGTCGGCGCCGGTCCCGAGGATGTGGGACGCGGGCGTGACCGAGCCCGAAGCCGGTCGGCCGGGCCGCGAGAGGCAGGTCGGCGCCCAGGTGGACGGCAAGGTGCTGGTGCTCAAGCCGGACGCCGCCTGGCTGGCCGACCCCGCGACCCGATATCCGGTCACCATCGACCCCACCACCACGCTGGGCATCACCCAGGAGGTGGGGGTCAGGTCCCCCACGAGGCAGTCCTCGCCCGGCTACGTGGGCCGGTCGAACGCGACCAGCGGGGACACCCTGGACCGGGCGTTGATGCAGTTCGACACCTCCTCGATCGCGAACCGCCAGGTGATCCGGTCCACGATGCAGCTCATGCTGCGCCAGGACGTCATCAACTGCGGCGAGTTCCAGGGGATCGTGGCCCAGCGCATCACCAAGAAGTGGGTGGCCGACAACACCTTCTGGGGCAACCAGCCCACCACCACCTCCGAGGGCCGCTCCGCCATCGACCCGTGCGCCCTCCCGGACACGGAAGGCTCGGTCTGGAGCTGGGACCTCACGGCGATGACCGCGATGTGGGCGTCGGGGACCGCGAACCACGGCCTGATGCTGAGCCTGACCGATGAGCTCCCCATTCCCCGCTACTACTCGGAGTCCTTCGCGTTCTGGCCCCAGTTGTTCGGCCAGAACGTGCCCAAGCTGAGCGTGGACTGGGTGCTGCCGCCGGAGATCCCCACCGTCTCCGCCGAGTCGATCGACTCGATCAGCGGCAACGACGCCATCGCCCGCAGTACGAACGTGAAGGTGACGTACGGATCCAGGGTCGCCGAGACCGCGAACCTGGACTACACGGTCACGGTCAACGACTCCACCATGACGCCGCCGGCCGCCCAGTTGCCCGCGGGGGAGGCGGCGTACTGGAAGCTGGACGAGACCGGCGGGAGCACGGCCGCCGACGCCTCCGGCAAGAATCTGCCCGCCACCCTGTCCGGCACGTACGGCAGGGAGGCCGGTCAGCTCGGCCAGGCGGTGACGTTCACCGGCAACGGGCGCGCCGCCACCGCCAAGCCGGTGCTCAACACCAACCAGAGCTTCACCGTGACGACCTGGGTACGGCTGGACAAGAGCAGCGAACCTCAGACCGTGCTGTCCCAGATGGGCGTCAACCAGCCCGGCTTCGCCCTGAACTACGAGACGTCCACCGCACCGGAGTACGACCAGCGGTGGGACTTCACGATGATCACCCAGGACGTCGCGGACCGCATCCACGAGGTCCCGATCCAGTCCAAGGACCTGGCCAAGATCGGTCAGTGGACCCACGTGGCCGTGCAGTACGACCAGAGCGCGGGCAGGATCCGCCTGTACGTGGACGGCACGCTGTCCGCCGAACGCGCCCACACCGTCACCTGGAACGCCCGCGGCGCCTTCGAGATCGGCCGCGGCCGGGTTATCGCCGGCAACCTCAACGGCTCGGTCGACGACCTGCACGCCTACCAGCGGGCGCTGACCGCGGACGAGATCCGCGCGCTGGTCGGCGTGCCCGGCACCACCACGCACAACGGCATCCCGTCCGGGCGCCCGCTGGACAAGGTGTTCACGCTGGACAACCCGGCGAGCTTCAAGTTCGTGGTCAAGGCGTGCCGCAGCGGCGTCACGCCGCCGTCCTGCAACGAGAGCCCGGCGTACCGGATCACCTCGGACGCGCCGATGCCGCCCTCCGACACGGAGACCGGCATGGCGGACCCGGCCCAGCCGATCCTGTCGGGCATGGTCAACCGGCCCTCGGGCGGCCCCGTCACCGCGAAGTACTACCTGTACGACGACCAGAACCTGCCGGTCGGCACCGCGCCCCTCGGGACACGCGCGGCCAACGGCGGGGAACGCGCCTCGCTCCAGATCCCGGTCGGCACCGTTCAGCCGGGGCGGACGTACAAGTGGCAGATGGTCGCCTGCGCCACCGGCCCGGCCGGCGGCACCTCGACGAACCCCACCCCCAGCCCCACCCCTACGCCCACCCCGACACCGACACCGACGCCCCCGCCGGGCGGGGGCAGGTACGAGGCCGAGGCCGCCGCCCTGTCAGGCTTCACCAAGGTGAGCGACGGCCCCGGCGGGGCATCGGGATCCGCGGTGTGGAGCGACGGCTTCGACGACACCGTGACCTGGACCGTGAACGCCGCCACCGCCGGCTCGGCGACGCTCCGGCTCCGCTACGCCAGCGATCTGTCCTCCAGTTCGATCTGGCTCGACGTCAACGGCGGCGAGACCGTCCGCACCCTCGACGCGTCGTCCGCCTGGGCCGACCACCTCGCCACCGTGAACCTCAAGGCGGGCGCCAACACCATCCAGGTCGGCGTCGACGACACGTGGTTCGGCCTCTACCTCGACTACCTGGAGGTCCAGCAGGGCGCGGCGCCCGCCGCCCGCTCGGCCGCTCCCTCTGCCGACCCTTCCGCCGACGAGGGCATCGACGAGGTGTGCACCCCGAAGACCGTCGCGGTCCCGTTCACGACCCCGGGAACGCCGCCGCCCCCTCCCCAGGAGGACAGCAGGAACCTGACCCTGGGCAGGGACGGTTTCCTCATCAAGACCGCCAGGACCGACCCGGCCGCCTGCGACGGTGCGCCCTGCCCCCTGGCGGACGCGACCGCCCTGCGGATGGGAGGCGCCGGCGCCGAGAGGACGGCCACGGTCATCGGGCTCAAGCTCGGCGAACTGCCCGACGGAGCCGGGGTGACGACGGGCCTGCTCAAGCTGGGGGCGCCCACGTGCCCGGCGGGACCCTGCCCGGCGGACGCGGTGATCACGGTGGCACCGCTGAAGAGCGGGGTCACCGGGGAGACCAAGGGCTCCGACCTGGCCGGCGACGTCGAGCCGGGCACGAGGTACGACCTTCCGCTGAGCGCCCCGGAGGCCGACATCGCCGGCAGCGAGTACCAGTGGCTGCTGGTGACCTCAGGCAAGGACGAGGTCATCACCTTTGGCGAGCCGTCCGTGGCGCTCACGTACCTGCCGGCCGGGCCGCCGAGCGAGGTGCTCAACCTGAAGGCGAAGGGCGGCGACTCCAGCGTGATGGCGAGTTGGGGCCTGCCCGAGAGCAACGGCAGCGTCGCCATGCTGGAGGGCTATGACGTGGAGGTCGCCGACAGCGGCGGCGCGACCGTCAGGACGCTGGCCGTGAAGGACCCGTACGCGCTGGTCGGCGACCTGGTCAACGACATGACCTACACCGTGAAGGTACGCGCCAGGACCGCCTTCGGCACGAGCGGCTGGCAGGCGGCGACCGCGACGGCCAAGGCCCTTCCGCCACCGCCGAGTGAGGAGACGCCCTGCGTCCTCGACCCGTTCCCCAGGGACACGAAGGCCGCGACGCCGGAGTCGGGCGCCCAGGGCTATGTCGACCTGGTGAAGGCGTACTTCGAGGCGCAGGACGCCGTGCTGGAGGGCCGGGCCGGCAACATCTGGGACGCGCCGGGCGTCACTCCCCAGGCCGCCGCCACGGCCAAGCTCTCGCTGCTCAACGGCACGCTGCTGGATGAGCGTGCCTCGCTTGCGGCCCAGGGGCTGTCTCGTACGGGCTCCACGGTGACCCTCGGCGACGCCGTCGTGCACGCCGGGGAGAACGGCACCGTCCGCGTGGCGGTCAGCGTCAAGCGGGACTGGACGATCGAGGCGGACGCGGCCGGGCAGGCCAGGGCTCCGATCGGGACCACCGGGCAGGTCGAGCCGAGCGAACCCACCATCTCCATCTTCGTCTTCGACCGGTGCGGCAACGTCACCATCATCGAGGCGCCGCTGGACTGCGAGGAGGACTCGAGCGACTTCGGCGACCCCTGCCCGGGACAGGTCGAGGGCTCCCTGAACCTGCATGCCGCGACCGCCGCCTCCTGCGGCGCGGGATCGGGGAACACGCCGACGGGCCCCGTTCTCCCCTGCAAGGTGGACTCGCAAAAGCACACCATGCAATGCGAACAGCGTGACGACCTCGGGGCGAAAGGCTGGGTGGCGCGATCGATCCTGAAATCGCACTGGCTCGACGACTGGGACCTGCCGTACGGCGAGTTCCAGGTGGGCGAGGAAGGCAATTCGCTGAGTTACGAGAACACGACCGTGCTGGAACCGAAGACCAAGAACAGCCCTTATTACGGATACGGCACCGAATTCGCCAAGAAGCTGGCCGCCAGTCTCACGCTGAAGCATCTCGGCGGCGCCTGCTTCGTCATTTCCAAGGCCATCGTCACGCCCACCGCCGGGCTCTCCGTGGATCCGGCGGGCCAGGTCACGCCCAATTTCGGGCTGACCTACTCCAGCGACTCCAACGAGAAGTGCTCCACCTATCCCGGGCAGAAGCGCACCAAGTCGAGCCTCAGGGTGGTGGAGCCACAGGCCCTGATCACGGCCGAATGTCTCGGAGCGGCCGGCGTGTTCTGCGACATCACCAGATACAAGCATTATCTGATGACCGAGTACTGGTTCGACTTCAAGGTGAAGACGGGCAGCGACAACCATCCGCCCAAGGATGTTCGATACGTCACCTCGAAGCCCGTCAGGCACTCCCTGGAATGCAAGGTGGACCGAAGCCACCTGCTCGAGAACGGAAACACCTACTACTACCCCAACCCTTCGTGCAAGAAGAAGTCCACGCTGAGCAGCAAGCCCCTCTGAGCGCCATCGAGGACCTCGTCCAGTGAGGATCGGGACGGCGCGCACCGTCCCGGTCCTCCCGGGCATCGACCCGACAGGAGATGAGCGACGCCATGCCCGATGCCGAGGACCGTGACCGAGCCCAGGCGCGGAGCGTGCGCAACTGGGGGGCGCTGGCCATCGCCACCGGGCTGCTGGGCGTGCCGGTCGTCTTCTATCTCTTCGGCACGATGCCGATGCAACTGGAGATCCTGCTGCTCACCCTGGCCGTGGTCGGGGCGGGGCTGCGCATCGAGGCCGCGATCAGGGAAAGGAGCTGACCTCGGCCGGAAAGCCGGAACACCGGGGCTTCGCGGTATCAGCCCGGTCTCCCGCGTCTCTGGAAGCACGGCATGAGGTGTACACCGAGGGAGGGCCCATGCTCTGGATCATCGAGACGGAACCGGCCATCGCGCACGACGGCACGATGGAGCTGTCCGACCCCTACCGGACGGACGTCGGCTTCCTGGAGGGCAACCCTTCCATCAGGGGTCATCTGACGCGCCGCGACGTGACGTTCCCCAAGGCGGCCACCACGCCGACCGGCGGGCTGGTCGCCGGCGAGCCGATCTACGTCCTGGCCCACGCCGGGTTCCACAAGAGCGGCGAGCCGTGGATCGGCGGGATGAGCTTCAAGGCGTTCGCCGAGGAGATGGTGACGAAGTTCGGCGCGCAGCTCAAGAAGCGGACCGTGTACGCCCTGGTGTGCTTCATCGGGTCGCAGGCGCACCGGCTGGCCGAGGCGCTCGCGGAGGCGGGCGCCGAGAACGTCACCGTCTACGTGCCCGACAAGCTGATGTACGTCAGCACGGCCGGGATCCCGCACGTCCTGCAGCCGGACTGGGCGTTCGAGGTCGGCAACAAGAAGGTCCAGGCCCACCAGAGCCGGCACAAGGGCTTCAACGAATCGCTCCCGTGCGGCAAGGGATGGAGCGGAGCCAACGGCGCCGCCGGGACCGCGACCGTCATCCCGCCGAAGGACGTGGAGAACGCGGTGATCGGTCATTTCGACCCGGCCCGGGCCGAGAGCGAGAAAGCGGTGTCCGGGAAGAAGTAGCCTGGAGCGGCTGACGGCCGCCTCGACGTGCGGCGACGCACCGTGGCGGTGGGGGCACGTACCGACCCTCACCGCCACGGGCCAGCCCGGGAATCGCCAAACTTACCGGCCTATCAATGGCAATATTTGCCGAAATCCGGTCATTCCTGCAAATTGCCTGGATTTAATGAGCAAAACATTGATCGCCGGAGTGGCCCCGTACAGACTTGCGCTCAATTCTCCCGGCTTATGGAGCGCGTCAGCGGAGGCACGATGGCCCGGGTCAGGACCCTAGCTGCGGCGCGACGTCACCGAGGCGTCCGTTTACATCGCCCCAACTCGCCCGTCACCTATCTCACGGCAGCCGCCACGGCGACTGCCTTTCTTCTGCCCGGCGTGATCGTTCAGCCGGCGTCCGCGCGAACACCCGCGGCCACCGTCGAGCAGCGGCGGGAACCGCCGGACACCGCCACCGAGCAGGGCGCCCTGGCGGCGGCCCGGCAGAGCGGGGACCGCGTCGAGGTGGGTTCCCTGCGCACCGAGACGCGCACCGTCTACGCCGCCCCCGAGGGCGGCTTCGTGCTGGAGCAGCACGCCCGCCCGATCCGGGTACGCAAGGACGGCCGGTGGACGCCGGTCGACACCACCCTGCGCCGCCTGCCCGACGGCTCCGTCGTGCCCGTGGCAACGGCCGTGGACCTGCGCTTCTCCGGCGGCGGGGACGCCCCCATGGCCGAGGTCGCGAGGGGCGCCAAGTCGCTGGCGCTGACCTGGCCGGCCAGGCTGCCGGAGCCGGTGCTGGACGGCGCCACCGCCACCTACGCCGACGTGCTCCCCGACGTCGACCTGCAGGTGACGGCCGACGTGGACGGGTTCTCCCACGTGCTGGTCGTCAAGACCCGGCAGGCCGCGCTGAGTGGCGCCCTCGACCGGCTGAGCTTCGGGATGCGGGCCGAGGGCCTGTCGGTCCGCCAGGACCAGGGCGGCGGCATGCGCGCCGTGGACGCCTCGGGCGCGGAGGTGTTCGCCGCGCCGACGCCGCTGATGTGGGACTCGCCCGCCGACCAGCAGGGCAGGCGGATGGCCGCGGCCAACCGCCCGGGGGAGGGGCCGAACCCCGGCTCCCGGCACGAGGCGATGGGCCTGGACGTGGCCGGCGGCGGGCTGACCCTGACGCCCGACCGCGCCATGCTGGCCGACCCGGCCACCCGCTATCCGGTCTTCCTGGACCCGGCGGTGTCGGCGGCGCGCGGCGCCTGGACCTCGGTCTGGAAGAAGTACCCGACCACCAACTACCTCAACTCCAGCGACGTGGCCAGGGTCGGGCACGAGAACGAGACCGGCCAGACCAACCGGTCGTTCTTCCAGATGAACACCGGCACCGCCATCCACGGCAAGCAGATCATCAAGGCGACCCTGCGCACGTACGAGACATGGTCCTGGTCCTGCACGAAGAAGCCGGTGGAGCTCTGGCTGACCGGCGGGATCAGCAAGTCCACGACGTGGAACAACCAGCCGTCGTGGACCACGAAGCTGAACACCCAGACGGTCGCCAAGGGCTGGAGCACCTCGTGCCCGGCGGGCGGCGTGGAGTTCGACGCGACCGCCGCGGCGGCCCAGGCGTCGTCCAAGAAGTGGTCGAACATCACGCTCGGCCTGCGCGCCACCAGCGAGAGCGACACCTACGCGTGGAAGAAGTTCCGTAACAACCCCACGCTCGTCGTCGAGTACAACACCGTCCCGACCGCTCCCGTGGCCGCCGACGTCTGGTCCGACCCGGGCGGCGCGTGCGTGTCCGGCACCGCCCGTCCGCTGGTCGGCACCGCCACCCCGAAGCTGTGGGCCAAGCTGAAGGACGGGGACAACTCGGTGAAGGGCCGCTTCGAGTGGTACGACGCGGCCGGGACGAAGCGGGGCGAATATCTCACCCCCGCCGCCTCGTCGGGCAACGCCTTCAACGTCGCCGTACCCGCCGGGGTCTACGCCGACAACTCGGTGATCCGGTGGCGGGCGCGCGGCGAGGACGGCCGGGCGACCAGCGCATGGAGCCCCTGGTGCGAGATCGGCGTGGACACGACCGCCCCGGGCCGGCCACCCGCCGTCACCTCCGCGCAGTACCCCGAGAACGCCTGGGGCGACGGTCTCGGCCGCGCCGGGGCCTTCACCTTCGGCGCCGACGGCGTACCCGACGTGACCTCGTTCCTGTACGGGCTCAACACCAACCCCGCCACCGAGGTGCGCGCCGACGCGGCGGGCGGCTCGGCGACGATCCGGCTCACCCCGCTGGAGGAGGGCCCGAACGTGCTGTCGGTGCGCAGCAAGGACGCCGCCGGCAAGCAGGGCCCGATCCGCAGCTACGTGTTCAACGTCCGCGCCGGCACCGGCCCGGCCGGCTACTGGCGGCTCGACGAGGGCTCAGGCGCGACGGCCGGTGACGCGGCCGGCACACGCCCGGCCGCGGTCGCCGGGGCCGCGTGGAGCGAGGGCCGGGCGGGCAAGGCGCTGCGCTTCGCCGCCGCCGGCCAGCACGCCGCGACCTCCGGCGGCGTCGCGCCCACCGAGCAGAACCTCACGGTCTCGGCGTGGGTGCGGCTGTCGTCGCTGCCGACGGGCAATGCCGCCGCCGTCAGCCAGAGCGGGCAGGACAACAGCGGCTTCTGGCTCGGATACCGGGGCGGCGTGAAGTCGTGGTCGTTCATGATGAACCATCCGGGCGGCACGCCGCAGACGATCTGGGCGGAGAACGCCACGGTCGTCCCCGCCGCCGGGCAGTGGGCCCACCTGACCGGCATGTACGACTCCGCGTCCCGGTCGCTGTTCCTGTACGTCAACGGGCGGCTCGCCGCCGGCCCCGTCGCCTACCACGGCGGTGCGGGACCGGCGACGGCGGTGCAGTTCGGGCAGGCCCGCTACCAGGGCAGGCAGACCGACCCATGGCCCGGCGAGGTGGACGAGGTCCGGATCCACGACCGGGCCCTGGCCTCCGACGAGGTCGTGAAGATGGTCAACCACGCCGCCACGCTCACCGGCCACTGGATGCTGGACGAGGAGAGCGGCACGGCCGCCGCCGACGCCGCGAGCCGGACCGGCCCGCTCACGCTCGGCCCCGGCGCGTCGTGGACCGGCGGCTGGCTCGACGGCGCCCTCGCGCTCGACGGCGCCTCCGGCCACGCCGAGTCGGCGGGACCGGCGGTGCGTACCGACGACAGCTTCACCGTCACCGCGTGGGTCCAGCTCGACTCGCTGCCGGCCGCCGACGCGGGCGCGGTGTCCCAGCGCGGCGTTCAGGCCAGCGGGTTCGTCCTGGGCTACGCCGTGGAGGGCCCCCGCTGGTCCTTCGGCATGGCGGGCGCCGACGCCGACGGGGCGCCGGTGACGCGTACCCGCTCGGACGCGACGCCGTACGCCATGGAGTGGACCCACGTCGCGGGCGTGTACGACGCGCTCGCCAAGAAGCTGCGCGTCTATGTGGGCGGCCAGCTTGTGACCAGCACCGAGATCGACCACTCGAGCACCTGGAACTCCGCCGGGCCGCTCCAACTCGGCCGTACGACGAGCGACGGGGCGTTCGCCGGGCACTGGCCCGGGATCGTCGACGACGTACGCACCTACCAGGGCGTGCTGAGCGACACGGACGTCGCCAGGCTCGCCGCCGAATGACCCTCTCCACCGGCGGAGCCGCGCCCAGGCTCCGCCCACCCGGCCGCACTCTCATGCTCGACCCTGGACGGTGAGGATGTACGACCCCGAGGAGCTTCCGGAGCACGAACGTTCGACATTCCTGATCTTCGACTGGTTCCCGCGCAAGCTTCGCTGGTTCGTCCGTGGCTGCGCCGCCATGGTCGTGATGGTCCTGGTGCCGCTCGTGTACGCCATGCCGGCCCAGGCCGCGACCCGGGAACGGCCGGAGACGCAGAAGGAGGAGCCGGTCCCCGGCCGCCCGGTCCCGGTGCTGCCGAAGGGCAGGGACGCCGCGGCCGAAGGGGCGCTCAAGGCGGCGCCGGCGGTGTCCTGGCCGGAACCCGGCACGGCCGAGCTGACGCCGGGCGGCGGGGCCCGCACCACCGTCGGCTCCCTTCCGGTGGGGATCGCCGCCCCGGCGAGCACGAAGGCCAGGACCGCCCAGGCGGCGCCCGAGCGCGTCAAGGTCGAGGTGCTCGACCGGGCGCGGACCCCGGGCGTGGCGGGCGTGGCGCTGCGCCTGTCCCCTGGGCAGGGCGCGACGCGCGGCGGCTCGGCCAGGGTCGAGCTGGACTACTCGGGCTTCCGGCACGCGTTCGGCGGTGACTACGCCTCCCGGCTGAAGCTCGTCAAGCTGCCGGACTGCGCGCTGGGTGAGAGCGCGGCGACGGCCTGTCCCGGTCCCGAGCCGGTCTCGAGCGAGAACGACGTCAAGGCCGGCGTCATGACGGCCGAGGTGGACGTGGCGGCGTCCGGAGCGTCGCTGTACGCGCTGACCGCCGCCGCCGCGGGCGCCTCCGGCGACTACGCGGCCACGTCCCTGGCGGCGTCGGCGACGTGGAGCGTGGGCGTCCAGTCCGGCGACTTCACCTGGAACCACCCGATGCGGGCGCCGCCGACGATCGGCGGCGAGGAGCCGGTGATCAGCCTCAACTACTCGGCCCAGAGCGTGGACGGCCGCACCTCGTCCACCAACAACCAGGTGTCGTGGGCGGGCGAGGGCTTCGACCTGGTCCCGGGCGGATACGTCGAGCGCCGCTACAAGTCGTGCATGGCCGACGGGCGCAAGACCGGCGACCTGTGCTGGGACCACGACAACGCCACGCTCATGCTGAACGGCTCGGCCGTGGAGCTGGTCAAGGACGCCGCGACGAAGGCGTGGCGGCCCCGGCGCGACGACGGCACCAAGATCGAGCTGCTCACCGGCGCCGCCAACGGCGACAACGACGGCGAGCACTGGCGGCTCACCACGACCGACGGCACCCAGTACCACTTCGGCCTGAACCGGCTGCCGGGCTGGGCCTCGGGCCAGGCCGAGACGAAGTCGGCCTGGACGGTGCCGGTGTTCGGCAACGAGTCCGGCGAGCCGTGCCACAACGCCACCCCCGCCAACGCCTGGTGCCAGCAGGCGTGGCGGTGGAACCTCGACTACACGGTGGACCGGCACGGCAACGCCACCACCTACTGGTACGCCACCGAGACCAACCACTACGGCCGCAACGAGAAGCCCGACCTGGAGACCCCGTACGTCCGGGGCGGTTACCTGAGCCGCGTCGACTACGGCTACCGTTCCGGCGAGCTGTTCACCGTCGCGCCGGCGGCGCGGGCCGTCTTCACCGTGGCCGAGCGGTGCGTGCCCGGCGGCGCCGTCACCTGCGAGCCTGGCCAGCTCACCAAGGACACCGCCAGGCACTGGCCGGACGTGCCCTTCGACCGCAACTGCGACGCGGGCGAGACCTGCAAGGACCGGTTGTCGCCGACGTTCTGGACCCGCAAGCGGCTGGCGAAGGTGACGACGCAGGTCCGCTCCGGCTCGGCGTACCGGGACGTGGACTCCTGGACGCTGACCCACACCTTCCCGGCGACCGGTGACGGGCTGAGCCCGGCGCTGTGGCTGGCCTCGATCCGGCACTCCGGCCACGTCGGCGGCACCGCCACGCTGCCCGCGGTGACCTTCGCCGGCGTCCAGCTCAAGAACCGGGTCGACTCCGACGAGGGACGCGCCCCGCTGTACAAGTGGCGTGTCCAGTCGGTCTACAGCGAGTCCGGCGCGGAGACCCGGGTCAACTACGCGCCCGAGGATTGCCAGCCGGGCAGCCTGCCGGCGGCCGACCGCAACACCCGGCGCTGCTACCCGCAGCGGTGGGCGCCGCAGGACGAGATGGAGGTCCTGGACTGGTTCCACAAGTACGTGGTCGCGCAGACCGTGGAGATCGACAGGACCGCGGGCTCTCCGTGGGTGGTCACGGACTACGAGTACCTGGACGGGGGCGCCTGGCGCTACGCCGAGCACATCCTGGTCAAGCCCAAGGAGCGCACCTGGTCGGACTGGCGTGGCTACGCCCGCGTACGGGTCCGGCAGGGTGACGGGAGGGACGCGCCGCGCACGATGACCGAGCACCGGTTCCACCGGGGCATGCACGGCGACCGGCTGGCCGACGGCACCCGCAAGGCCGTCAAGGTCACCGACACCGAGGGCAGGGCGCGCGACGACCTCGACCAGTTGTCCGGGGCCGACCTGGAGACGATCGTGCACGACGGGGACGGCGGCAAGATCCTGTCGGCCACCGCCGAAGAGTCCTGGTCGCGCAAGACCGCCGAGTTCACCTTCGAGGGCGTGACCAAGACCGCGTACATCGTGCAGTCGGCGAAGATGACCACCCGGGACCTGAAGGAGGACGGCACCTGGCGGCGCACCGCCGAGGAGCGCGCCTACGACGAGTACGGCCTCATCACCCAGGTGAGCGAGCTGGGCGACGTGGCCGACGCGGGCGACGACACCTGCACCCGCCTCACCTACGCCCGTGACCCGGCCGTGTGGATGCTCGACTTCACCAGCCGGGTGGAGAAGACGGGCAAGCCCTGCTCGGCCGAGCCCCAGCGGCCCGCCGACGTCCTGTCGGACGAACGCTTCCACTTCGACGGCCGCGCGTTCGGGCAGCCGCCGGTGCGCGGCGACGTGACCCGTGAGGAGAGCCTGGCCTCCTACGACGGGTCCACCCCGAGGTACGTCCTGGACACGGCGCGCTCCTACGACGCCTACGGCCGCGAGACGGCGGAGAGCGACGCGGGCGGCGGGTCGAACACCACCACGTACGTGCCGGCCTCCGGCGCCCAGGCGACCGAGATGCGCTCCACCAACCCGCTCGGGCACGCCGACGTCACCTACGTCGAGCCCGCGTGGGGCGAGCCGGTCGCGGAGGTGGACGAGAACGGCCGCCGCACGGACCTGGAGCACGACGCGCTCGGCCGGCTGGTCAAGGTGTGGCAGCACGACCGGAGCAAGGCCACGGGCCAGTCGCCCAGCACCGAGTACGCCTACCAGCTCCGCACCGACGGCCCGAACGTCGTCACCACCAAGACGCTCGGGACCGACGGGCAGTACGTCGTCAGCCACGAGCTGTACGACGGGCTGCTGCGCGAGCGGCAGAGCCAGGAGCCCGCGCCCGGCGGCGGGCGGGTGCTCACCGACACCTTCCACAACTCGCTCGGCGAGGTGGCCAAGTCCAACGAGGGCTACTACGCCACGGGCGACGCGGGGACGAGCCTGTTCGCCGTCTCGGACGACGACGTCGCCGGGCAGGTCGTGTCCACCTACGACGGGAGCGGCGAGCTGACCGCGCAGAGCTTCCGCGTCAAGGGCGAGGAGAAGTGGCAGACCTCCACCCGGCGCGCGGCCGACCGGGCGCACGTCACCCCGCCACCCGGCGGGACCGCCACCACCCTCCTCGCCGACGCCGAGGGCCGCATCGCGGAGCTGCGCCAGTACAAGGGCGCGACCCCGGCCGGCGAGTACGAGGCCACCAAGTACGCCTACGACCGGGCGGGCCGGCTCACCTCGGTGACCGACGCCACGGGCAACGTGTGGCGGCACCACTACGACCTGCGGGGCCGCGAGTACCGGACCGAGGACCCGGACAAGGGCGTCACCACCCGCGTCTTCAACGACCTCGACGAGGAGGTCTCCACCACCGACGCGCGCGGCCGGACCCTGGTGCACGCCTACGACGGGCTCGGCCGCAAGACCTCGACCCGCGAGGGCTCGGCCACCGGCACCCTGCTGGCCGAGTGGCGTCACGACGTCCTGGCCAAGGGGCACCTGGCCGAGACGATCCGGTACGTGGACGGCCAGGCGTACTCCGCCAAGATCGAGGCCATCGACCGGGAGTACCGCACGCTGCGGCAGAGCGTCACGATCCCCGCGCGGGAGGGCAAGCTCGCCGGGACGTACGTCTTCAACACCCGTTACACCTCCGACGACCAGGTGCAGTCCATCACGTTCCCGGCGGCGGGCGGCCTGCCCGAGGAGAGCGTGACCTACGGATACGACGCGATGCGCCAGCCCAGCGCGGTCGAGGGCCTGTCCACGTACGTCACCGACGCCCGTTACAGCAAGCTCGGCGAGACGCTCCAGTACGAGCTCAGCACCGGCACGCGCAAGACGTGGCTGACCTTCACCCACGAGGAGGGCACCCGCAGGCTGATCAGGTCGCAACTGGACCGCGACGTCGGCACCACCTCCGACCTGGACATGAACTACACCTACGACGCGGTCGGCAACGTCATCCGCATCGCCGACAAGCCCGGCGGCCAGGCCGTGGACACGCAGTGCTTCACCTACGACCGCCTGCGCCGGCTCACCGCGGCGTGGACGGCCACCGACAACTGCGCCGCGGGCGCGCCGCGCTCGGACCTGATCGGCGGCGCCGCGCCGTACGCGACCAGCTACGCCTACGACGCCACCGGCAACCGGACGAAGGAGACCCACCACGCCTTCGGCGGCCGGGCGGAGGGCGTCCGCACCTACGCCTACCCGGGCGCGGGCCAGGCCCGGCCGCACGCGCTCGCGTCGGTCACGCCCACGGGGCAGGTGTCCGAGCCGGCCTCGTCCTACGAGTACGACGCGGCGGGCAACATGATCGTGCGCCGGCTCGGCACCGCGGAGCAGCGGCTGACCTGGGACGCCGAGGGCAACCTGGAGTCGGTGACCGAGGCCGGCAAGACCACCTCGTTCGTCTACGACGCCGACGGTGACCGGCTGATCCGCCGCACGCCGACGGACACCACCCTGTACGTCGACGACATGGAGCTGCGGCTCGACCACGCCGAGCAGGCGGTGGACGGCACCCGCTACTACACCGTCAACGGCGACGCGGTCGCGGTCCGGACGTCGGAGGGGAAGGTGTACTTCTTCGCCGCCGACCACCACGGCACGGCCAACGCCGCCGTCGACGCCCAGAGCGGCGCGGTGGCGATCCGCCGGCAGACCCCCTTCGGCACCGACCGGGGCGCTCCACCGCCGTGGTGGCCGGGCCAGCGGGCCTTCGTCGGCGGGACCGCGGACCCGACGACCAAGCTCGTCCATCTGGGCGCCCGCGAGTACGACCCGTCGATCGGGCGGTTCCTGTCCGTGGACCCGGTCATCGACGACAGCGACCCGCAGCAGATGAACGGCTACGCCTACGCCAACAACAGCCCCGTCTCCATGACCGACCCCGACGGGCAGCTCTTCTGGTTCGCGGCGGCCATCGCGCTCCGGATCGCCCTGCAGATGGCGGCCAGGCGAGCGGCCATCGCGGCGGCACGGGCGGCGGCACGCCGGGCGGCCGAGATCGCGCGGCGTAAGGCGCTGGAGGCGGCCCGGCGCAAGGCCGCGGAGATCGCCCGCCGCAAGGCGCTGGAGGCGGCCAAGAAGCGGGCCCTCGAGCAGGCCAAGAAGCGGGCCGCGGCGGAGGCCAAGAAACGGGCCGCGGAGAAGGCCAAGAAGGCCGCGGCGGAGGCCGCCAAACGCAGGGCGGCCGCGGCGCGGGCCAGAGCGGCGGCGGCACGGGCGCGTGCGGCGGCGGCGCGGGCCAGGGCGGCGGCGAAACGTGTGGCCGCCAGACGCGAGAAACCCGCCAGGGCCAGGCCGAACCACCGGCCCACCACCCGCCGGGCGCAGCAGCGGGCCAACCCGCCCAAGACGCAGCGAAATCCGGCGAACAGCAACCAGCCCCAGCGCAAGGGACTGTCCGACGCGCAGAGACGCTCGATCGACGAGCAGATGGGAGTGCGCCGCTACGATTCCAGCGAGCTGACCGCCCACACCCGGGCCGCCCGCAGCGAGTCGGAGCTGATGCCCTGGCAGGGCACCGGCCACAGCCCCGCCTCCAAGAGATACGTGTCGGACACCCCACGGGGCAGCAAGACACGGACCGTCCTGTGGTACGTCTGGCAGATCCTGCGCCCGCGCGGCGGCCCCGACTGATCCGCCGCCGACCGGCCGAAGCTCCGGCGTCCCGTCCCCGGGTGGCTCACCGCCGCCCGGGGACGGCGCGTGCGCGCTAGTCCACGCGCGCGAGTTCGCGCTCGAAGCGGTCGCGCAGCGCGTCCTTCTCGGGCTCCGGCAGCCAGCACGCCTCCACCCCGGCCAGCGCCATCGCCCGCAACCGCTCATCCGGTACGGCGAGCTGATCGGCGAGGATCCGGTACTCGTTCGCCAGCGACGTCGGGAACATCCCGGGGTCGTCGGAGGCGGGAATGACGTTGAGCCCGGCCTCGAGCATCGCCGCGATCGACGCCCGCCGCCACGGCCGCCACGAGCGCCGCGAGGTGGTCGAGATGACGGTGAACGGGGTCTGCTCGTCCCTGACCCTGGCCACGACCTCGTCGTCCTCGAGGACGAAGTAGCCGTGGTCGATCCGGTCGCACCCGAGCAGGTCGAGGCAGGTGACCGTGTTGGCGGCGACCGGCGCGTGCTCGGAGGAGTGCGCCGTACGGCGGAGCCCCGCCGCACCGGCGAGCCGGAAGGCGGTCTCGAACCGCTCGGGCGGCCCGGCGGTCTCCAGGTTGTCCAGCCCGATCCCCGCCACGTAGTCGTGCGGGTGGTCCACGACCGTGCGTACCCAGGAGAGCGCGTCCTCGCCCGACCCGCTCCGGTCGATGGCCGCGATGAGCCTGCCCGACATCCCGAAGTCGCGTTCGGCCATCCGGATGCCCTCGGCGTACGCCTCGATCACCGTGGCGTAGCCGAGCTTGTCCTGGTGCTCGGTCAGCGCGTCGAAGGAGACCTCGAGATGCCTGGTCGCGCTGGTCCGGTGGGCGTCCTCGAACGCCTCGTAGGTGATCCTGGTGAGGTCGTCGGGGGTGCGCAGGAGCCCGACCACCCACGAGGACACCTGGAACAGCGAGTAGGAGACCTCGGGCTCGTCCGCGCTCCTGCCCTGCGGAACCGGGATCCGGGTGTCCAGGTAGAGCACCGGGTCCGGCGGGAGCGAGTTCACGTCCGCGTAGATCCGCTCGGGCGTGTCGGGCAGGTCGAGCCCCTCCCGCTTGGCCAGCTCGGCGAAGGTCGAGGCGCGCACGGTGCCGATGAGATGGCAGTGCAGATCGACCTTGGGCATCAGGTCGAGGTTCACTTGCCGGCCACCTCGCGGGTGAAGCGGTCGACCCAGGCGGAGCGGGTGTCGACGAGCTGGGCGGGGTCGAGCGTCTTGAACCCGGCGGCCACGGGGTCCTTCGCCGCCTCGCCCGTCACCTTGGCGACGTCGGCCGGGACCTCGGCCTTCGGGTTCGTGGGCAGGTCACCGGCGGCCTTCGCCATCGCGCTCTGCGCCTCGGCCGACAGCATGTAGTCGATGAACTTGGCCGCTCCCGGCTGGTTGCGCGCGCCCTTGGGGATCATCGCCCGGTTGGTGGCCATGTAACGGCCCTTGGCGGGCGCCGTCCAGGCGATCGGCTCGCCCGAGGTGACGAGCTTGGTGGCGAAGCCGCTCAGCGCGTCGGCGGCGATGATCTCGCCCTGGGTGAGCAGGTTCGTGACCTCGGTCGAGGAGGTGTAGAACTGCAGGACGTTCGGCGCCCAGCCGGCCAGGGTCTTCAGCGAGGTGTCGATGTCGTAGGGGCCCTTGCCGTATGTCTCACCCACGCCCGAGATCATGAGTTGTCCGGCGGTCACCGAAATATCAGGAAGTGCGACCTTTCCCTTGTTCGCCGCGTTCGCGAACAGCTCCCAGTCGGCGGCCTGCTCCTGGCTGAGCCGGTCGGTGTTGTAGATGATCCCGTTGAGCTGGTGCGTGTAGGCCGGCCCCTCGTAGGCGCCCTCGGTCGCGAACGGCGCGAGCTCCTTGATGTTGGGCACGTCGACCTTCTGGAAGAGGCCGTCCTTCTGCCCGAGCGCGGCGAAGTAGTCGGAGATCAGCACCACGTCCGCCTCCGGCTCGCCCTTGGCGAGCTTCAGCTTCGACAGCCGGTCGGCGTTGGAGCCGGTGTCCAGCTCGACCTTGATCCCCGTCTGCTTGGTGAACGGGGTGACGACCGCCTGCTCGAACTCCTTCACCCCGAACGGGAAGGTGCTGACGACGATGGTCTGCTGGTCGGCCTGCTGCTCACCGGAGCCGGAACCGGAGCCGGAACATCCGGCAGCGGCGAGCACCGTCAGAGCAGCGGCCAGTACGGCGCGGCGCGTGGGCATGGGGTTCCTTCTTTCAGCGGAGTTTCAGCGGAGTGCGGCGGGCTTCAGGGGGCGAGAGAGACCAGGTGGTCGTCCGGCGCGATCACCGTGACGTTCGATCCGGGCGTCACGGTCGCGCCCCCACGTACGTCGGCGAGCAGCCTGACGGTCGCGCCCGACGGATCGACCACGTCCAGCGAGACCAGCAGGTCGACGCCGCGGAAGGCCACGTCGACCACCGTCGCGTCGAGGCCGGGGCCCTGCCCGGCGATGCGCAGATGCTCGGGCCGGATGGTCAGCGGGGTGCCGTCGGCCGCGGTGAGGAAGTTCTCGTAACCGAGGAACTCGGCGACGAAGCGGTTGGCGGGACGGGGGAAGATCTGCTGGGGAGAGCCCTGCTGCACGATCCTGCCCTCGTTCATGATGACCATCTCGTCGGACATCTCCAGAGCCTCGTCCTGGTCGTGGGTGACGAGGATGACGGTCAGCCTGGTCTCGGCCTGGATGCGCCTGATCTCGGCCCGCATCTGCACACGCAGGCGGGCGTCGAGGTTGGACAGCGGCTCGTCGAGCAGCAGGAGCTTGGGCCTGATCGCGATCGCCCTGGCCAGTGCCACCCGCTGCTGCTGCCCGCCGGAGAGCTTCTTCGGCTTGCGGTCGGCCAGGTGCGCGAGCCCGACGAGCTCCAGCGTCTCCATGACCCGCGACCGTCTCTCCGCGGACGGCACCTTGCGCAGCTTGAGCCCGTACCCGACGTTGTCGGCCACCGTCATGTGCGGGAACAGCGCGTACGACTGGAAGACCATCCCCAGGTTCCGCTTCTCCGGCGGCATGCGGGTGGTGTCGACCCCGTCGATGCGGATCGTCCCCGACGTCGGCGCCGAGTAGCCCGCGATCATCCTGAGCGTGGTGGTCTTGCCGCAGCCGCTCGGGCCCAGCAGCGTCGTCAGCTTCCCTGACGGCACGGCGAGGTCGATCTCGTCGACGGCGGTGAAGGAGCCGAACCTCTGGGTGACTCCGATCAGCTCGGCGGCGGCGGTCATTGGTTGATCCCTCCGAAGATCTTGGCGAATCCGACCGTGCGCTCGGCGATCACCGCGATGACCACGGTGGCGGCCAGGATGAGGGTGGACGCGGCGGCGACCATCGGGTCATAGGACTGCTGCACGTAGTCGAGCATCGTCACCGGCAGCGTCCGGAAGTCGCGTCCCTGCAGCAGGAGTGAGAGCGGCACGTTGTTGAACGAGGTGACCACGCTGAGCAGGCCAGCGGAGAAGATCCCCGGACGCAGGACGGGCAGCGTCACGTTGAAGAACGCGCGCAGCGGCGAGGCGCCGAGACCTCGGGCGGCCTCCTCCAGCCCGGGGTCGGCCAGCGCGAGCGAGGCGCCGGTCACCCGCACCGCGTACGGCAGCATCAGCGCCGTGTGCCCGACCAGCAGGGCGGTGAAGTTGCCCAGGTCCAGGCCGATCATCAGCTGCTGGAACAGCGCGAGGCCGACGACCAGCTCGGGGACGATGAGCGGCGACAGGAACAACCCCTCGACCAGTCCCTTGCCCGGCAGCTTTCCCCGGTGGACGGCGAGCGTGACGGGCACGCCGATCAGCAGCGCGAGCGCGGTGGCGAGTACGGCGAGCTCCAGGCTGGAGAGCGCGGCCTCGATGAACGGCTCGTAGCCGAGCGCCTCGTCGAACCAGCGCAGCGAGAGCCCGTCGGGCGGGAACCTCAGGGTGCTTCCCGCCGTGAAGGCGGTGGCGACCACGAAGATGATCGGCACGATCATGATGACGTAGCCGATGACCGCGAGCGCCGCCGTGATCGGCCGCTTCATGAGGTGGCCCCCTTCCGCCCGATCAGCGAGGACAGCCCGGAGACCAGGAAGACCAGGACCGTCATGATGAGCGCCGTCGCCGAGGCGGAGGCCCAGTCGAGGGTGGTGCTCGCGTAGTTGAAGAGCTGCGTGGAGAGCATCCGCTGGCTGGACCCGCCGAGCAGGTACGGCGTGGTGTAGGCGGTGACCGACCCCGCGAACACCAGGGTGGCGGCCACCACGATGCCCGGCATGGTCAGCGGGATGACGACGTTCCACATCGTGCGGACGCGGCTCGCGCCGAGCCCGCGTGAGGCGTCGTCCAGGCCGGGGTCGACCTGGGCGACGGCCGAGTAGCAGGAGATGATCGCCAGCGGCAGGAAGAGCTGGGTGAGGCCGAGGACGATCGCCAGCTTGGTGTAGAGGAGCTGCGGCGCCACGTCGACGACGCCGAGCTGGACGAGCAGTTGGCCGAGCGCCCCCTTGGAGCCGAGGATCACCAGCCAGCCGAACGTCCGTACCACGTTGCTCAGCATCAGTGGGAAGATCGCAACCGCCAGGAAGACTCCGCTCCAGCGTGACGGCGAGCGGGCGAGCCAGTAGGCGATCGGAAAGCCGAGGACGACGCAGATGATCGTGACGGCCAGGGCCAGCCCGACCGTGCGCCCGATCACTTCCAGGTCGTAGGGATCGGTGAGCATCTCGCCCAGGCGCGCGAAGATCTCGCTGGTCGGCACGTCCGGCGGCGCGAAGAGCATCGCGGCGGAGGGGACGAGGAAACCTGCGACGAGGAAGACGAGACCAGGCACCAGTAGAAAGGCCGATTTGCGGGAGATGTCGGCGTCCTTTCTCAGTGGCGTACGCTTGGGGGTGGAACCGGTTGTGGAACCGGTTCCGAGAGCCTGACCATAGATTATGAGCGGCCTTGCGCACAAACCCCCGTGTGAATTCCGTGTTACGACTCAAGGAGGATGGGTGCCGACACTCGCGGACGTCGCCGCGCTGGCCGGGGTTTCCAAGGCGACGGCCTCCCGCGCCCTGAGCCGGCCGGACCTGGCCGCCCCCGACACGGTGGCCCGCGTCCGCGCGGCCGCCGAGCAGCTCGGATTCGTCCCCAACCGGGCGGCCACCCAGCTCGCCCGGGGGCGGACCGGAGTGGTGGCCATCGTGGTGCCCACACTCGACAACACCTTCTTCACCCCGATCATCGGCGGTGCCCAGGCACGCGCGGCCGACTCGGGCATGCAGCTGACCATCGCGGTGCACTCCCTGGAGCACGCGGCCCAGCTCGCCGCGGTCGAGCAGCTCGCGCACCAGGTCGACGGCTTCCTGTTCACCGCGCCCCGGGGGTCGGACGAGATCGTCCGCGCCGCCGCGTCGTTCAAGCCGACCGTGCTCATCGACCGCGAGATCGAGGGCATGACCTCGGCCGTCGCCGACACGGCCACCGCCTTCGGCGCGCTCGTCACCTGGTTCGTCGAGAAGGGCCACGAGCGCATCGTCTACGTCGGCGGCCCGGTGGGCTCCTGGCAGGATCGCCAGCGCCAGGCGGCCATCCGCGCCGCGGCCGGGTCGAGCGGCGCGACGCTGACCATGCTCGGCCCCTTCCCCTCGACGTTCGCCGCCGGAGTGGGCACGGCGGAGGCCGTGGTGGCCGCCCGCGCCACCGCCGTGGTCCCCTACGCGACCTCGCTCGGCCTCGGGCTCATGTTCGCCCTGCTCAACCGCGGAATCCGCGAGGTCGTGGTCAGCTCGGAGCGCATGATCGTCGACAGCCTCGGCCTGGGCGACGTCCCCGCCATCGACGTGGACGGCGAGAAGCTCGGCGCGGTGGCCATGGACCAGCTCATGACCCTCCTCGGCGAGCGCAAGGAGCCACCGCCCACCCGACGCCGCCTCACGGTCCCGATCAGCTAGGCGCTACCGCTCTGGGCGAGATCGCTTCCGGGCGAGATCGCTCGGCGGCCGGATCAGGTGACGGCGAGGGCGATCGCGGGGGCCACGCGCGCGGATCCGATGCCGCGGTCGGGCTTGCCGAGCCGGAAACGCACCTTGCCCTTGAGCACGGTGCCGGACTCGGCCATGCCCTCGGTGAGACCTTCGCCGGGGAACAGTGTGAAGGTCCACCTCTGGTTCGCCTCGCAGTCGGGCAGCTCACGGCCGCCCTGCAGGACGCGTGCGCCCCAGAGCTGACGGATCATCAGGGCCCTGGTGTCGGTGCCGGCCACCGTGAACGCCGCCGCCGGCCCGTCGGCGACCTGGTGATGGCTGCCCAGAGACGGCCCGTAGGCGCCGGTGACGGTGGCGACCATGCTCCACGGCGGGCCCGGCCGGATGCCCAGGACCCCCGCGGACAGCCGCGCGTCGAACACGTCGCCGGCCGGTGCGCCGAGCCGGCCCGCCCGGACCGCCGCAGGCATCGGGCGTCGGGTGTCCAGCCTTCCGGGGTCGGGCACCAGCAGGACGCCGTACGTCGTCTCGTCGGCGAAGCGAGCCGAGGCGAAGTGATCCCTGAGCGCGGACACCACACGCTCGGCCTGCTCCCACACCTCGTCGTGGAACGCCGTCGCCAGATAGCCGGGGGTCACCGCCGGCAGCCCCGCCCCGGCCACCGCCGCGGCCACCGGCTCGCAGGCGGACCACCCGGACCCGGCCAGCCTGGCGATCTGCTCGTCCTTGAACGACAGCACGCAGTATCGCCGCCCCTCCCTGTGAAAACCCGTCGTCGAACCCGCCCGATGCTACCCACGACCACCGACAGAGGCTCCAGCGCCGGGGCCGAGCGAGTCCGGGCGGCGGCCTTCACGCGGACGGGACGGACGCGTGCGAGGTCAGCAGGCAGGCGAGCGCCCCGGCCAGGTTCGCGGCCGCCACCGCGTGGCCGCGTGCGTTGCAGTGGATGCGGTCACCGGCGAAGATGCCGGGGTCGGCGGCGAGGGGATGGGTGTGGTTGCCGACGTGGGCTCCGCCGTGTGCGAGCGCGATCCGGCTCGTGATCGCGTCCAGCCGGTCGAAGCGCTCCGCCATCGGGCCCGCGTAGGGGTCGGGAACGAGGCCCGATCGCGCGAGGTCGAAGAGCCCGATCGTGACGAGCCGTGCCCCCTGGGCGACGAGCGGTCCGACGATGGAGGTCAGCTCCTCCTCGAAGCGCTCTTCGTCGAACGACCGGCGCAGCGCGTCGTTGCCCCCGGCCGCGATGATCAGCAGGTCGGGCCGTAGCTTCAGGGCACGGTCCCGTTGCCGTCGGCGGATCTCGGCGGTGCGCAGGTCGCGCTCGCCGAGGTTGTGATACTCGAACGAGGGGTGCGCCGCCGCGAGCGCCTCGGCGACGCGTGCCGAGGCGTCCAGATCGCGGTAGCCGTCCAGCGGCTCCCGGACGCCCGCGGCGACGCTGTCGCCCACGACGACCATGCGCCGCCAGGGCGCGGACCGGATCAGGCGCTCCGACCCGGCCGGCCAGCGGCAGTAGGGATCGGACAGCTCGCGCAGGTGAGCGACGCCGGCTTCCATGGTCAGGCTCCCTTCACGACGGCGGACGCCGCCGACGGTGTGGCTTCGGGTGACACGAGGACGAGGCGGGTGCCGGCCACCGCCGCCGCGATCGCGGCGACGGCGCAGACGAGGTAGACCCGGGCGAGGTCCGGCACCCCGTCGGCGGGGGTGTGCCCGGCGAGCAGCGCCGCGAGGACGGCGACGCCGAGCGCGCCGCCCACCTGGCGAGCCGCGATGTTCAGCCCGGTGCCCGCCGCGAAATCGGCCGGCGGCACCGACAGCGCCGCCGCGCTGGAGACGCCGACGCTCACCGCTCCCATCGCCGCACCGCTGATGAGGCCCGCGGGAAGCCAGACGGCGAGAAAGTGCGGCTGCGCGGGCAGCCACAGCGCGAGCGCGCCGCTGGTGGCGGCCAGCCCGAGCGCGCCGGCCACCGTCAGGGTCCGTGGCGACGGCCGGCGGGCGAGGCGGCTGACGGCGATGCCCACACCGGCCGACGCGATGGCGCCGGGGGTCATGGCCAGACCGGCCTCGAGCTCGGAGTAGCGCCACACCTCGGTGAGGAACAGCACACCCAGCAGCAGCGTCGCGTACAGCACGACGCCGAAGAGCACCGAGACGACGTTCGCGCTCGCATAGGCACGCCCGCGCCAGAGGCCGATCTGGATCGCCGGCTCGGCGTGCCGCGACGAGCGGACGAGCGCGAGGGCGACCGCCGCCGCGCCGCCGAGCAGGCAGGCCAGTGTCGGGCCGTGCGTCCATCCCCAGCTCTGGCCGTGGGTGACGCCGAGCACCAGCAGGGCGATCCCGCCGGTCAGCAGCGCGGTGCCGGCCAGGTCGGGCAGCCGCCCGCGGACGGCCGCGACCGCGGGCAGGCGCAGGGCGAGCAGGCAGAGGGCGACCCCCGCGGGAACGTTGACGAAGAAGAGCGAACGCCAGCCGAAGGCGTTCACGAGCACCCCGCCGAGGGCCGGTCCCACGGCCGCCGCGACCGAGGCGGCGGCGCTCCACAGGCCGATCGCGCCCGCCCGGCCCGCCGCGGGGGTGTCGGCCAGGACGAACGCCAGCGACGCGGGCATCAGCGCCGCGGCGCCCACCGCCTGCGCCCCGCGGGCCGCCAGCAACAGCTCGAACGTGGGGGCGAGCGCCGCCAGCAGCGACGCGAGCGTGAACAGCGCGACCCCCACGACGAACAGCCGCCGGCGCCCGAGCACGTCGGCGGCCCGTCCGGCCGGGGCCAGCAACGCGGCGAACAGCACGGTGTAGAGGGTCACCACCCAGGACAGCGCCGTCAGATCGACCCCGCCGAAGTCGGCCGCCAGCGCGGGCACCGCGAGGTTGGTGATCGTCACATCGAGGAACGCGAGAAAGGAGCCTCCGCAGGCGAGCAGCAGGGGGATCGGCGGTCCGGCCGCCGGGTGGGGAAGGGTCATGCGGAGCAGTCCAGCAGCGGGAACCACCCGTGGTCTGGCAGGTTTGCGACGACACCGCGCGCCGGACCCGAGACAGGGGATCATGTCGTATTTCCGCCAGCCCGGACAGCCGCCCAGAGGAGATGCTGCCGGTGTGTACGAGGACGTGGAGCGATGCATCCGGGCCGTGCGGTCCAAAGACGCCCGGTTCGACGGCTGGTTCTTCGGCGCGGTGATCACCACCGGGATCTACTGCAGACCGAGTTGCCCCGTGGTGCCGCCCAAGGTCGAGAACATGCGGTTCTTTCCCAGCGCCGCCGCGGCCCAACAGGCCGGGTTCCGGGCGTGCAAGCGGTGCCGTCCCGACGCCAGCCCGGGTTCTCCCGAATGGAACGAGCGCGCCGACGTCGTGGCGCGGGCGATGCGCCTGATCGCCGACGGGGTCGTCGACCGTGACGGCGTGCCCGGCCTGGCCGCCCGGCTCGGCTACAGCACGCGGCAGGTCGAACGGCAACTGCGCGCCGAGCTCGGAGCGGGCCCACTGGCCCTCGCGCGCGCCCAGCGGGCCCAGACCGCCCGGCTGCTGATCGAGACCACGACCCTGCCGATGGGCGACGTCGCCTTCGCGGCCGGATTCACCAGCATCCGCACCTTCAACGAGACCGTACGCGAGATCTTCGCCCTCACACCGACCCGGCTACGGGAGCGCGGACGCCCGGCCGACACCCCCGGCGTACTGTCGGTACGGCTACCGTTCCGGGCCCCGCTGTGCCCGGGCAACCTGTTCGGCCACCTGGTCACGACCGCCGTACCGGGGGTGGAGGAGTGGCGCGACGGCGCCTACCGCCGTACCCTGCGCCTGCACCACGGCCACGGCATCGTCACCCTGCGCCCGCTGCCCGACCACATCGGCTGCCGGCTCTCCCTCACCGACCTGCGCGACCTGTCGGCGGCGATCAGCCGCTGCCGGCGCCTGCTCGACCTCGACGCCGACCCGGTCGCGGTCGACGACCTGCTCGGCGCGGACCCGGTGCTCGGCCCCGTCGTACGCAAGGAGCCCGGCCGCCGGGTGCCCCGCACCGTTGACGCGTACGAGTTCGCCGTGCGCGCGGTGCTCGGCCGGCAGGTGTCCACCACGGCCGCGCGGACCCACGCCGCCCGGCTGGCCGTCGCCCACGGCGAGCCGATCTCCGACCCCGCCGGCGGCCTCACCCACCTCTTTCCCGGCCCGGTCGCGCTGGCCTCGCTGGACCCGGCGACGCTCGCCCTCCCCGGTGCCCGCCGCGCCGCGCTCACCGAGCTGGTGGCCGCGCTGGCCGCCGGTGAGATCGACCTCAGCGTCGGCGGCGACTGGCAGCGGACCCGGGCACAGCTCGCGGCGGTGCGCGGGCTCGGCCCCTGGACCGTCGAGACCATCGCGATGCGCGCCCTCGGCGACCCCGACGCCTTCGTCCCCACCGACCCGGGAGTCCGCGCCGCCGCCCGCGAGCTCGGCCTGCCCCACACCCCGGCCGCGCTCACGCGCCGCGCCGCGGCCTGGCGGCCATGGCGCGCGTACGCCGTTCAGTACCTCTGGGCCACCGGCGACCACCCCATCGATCACCTGCCGCCCGGACCCCACGCGGAAGAACGCCCGCGCCTCAGAGGTCCACGTCGTCCTCGGTGACGCCGGGGACCGCCACGGCCGGGTCGGCGCCGTGGGCGGCCAGTGCCCGGAGCGCGGCCGGGTCGCGTACGACCATTCGCCGGTACCGGGTGCTGATCACCTCGCGGGTGCGCAACTCGGTGACCGCCCGGTGCAGACTCGGCTCGGAGACCCCGATCAGCGAGGCCAGCTCCGGCTGGCTGAGCGGAACCTCGATCCGCACGCCCTCGGCGCAGGGCCGGCCGTAGACGTCGGCCAGGTAGTTCAGCACCAGCACCAGGCGCACCACGGCGGGGGCGCCGCTGATGAACAGCCGGTGCCGGGTCACCCGCCGGAACTCTCCCAGGATCGCCGTCTGCAGCGCCCGCGCCGCCGGCGGGCGCTCCCGCAGGTAACCGAGGAACGCCCGCTGCGTCACGACCCGGGCCGCCACCTCGGTCAGGGCCACCACCGAGGCGGAGCGCGGCCGCTGGTCCAGCGCGGCCATCTCGCCGACCACCTCGCCCTGGCAGCGGATGGACAGCAGGACCGCCCTGCCGTCCACGGTGTTGCCGAGCACCTTGCAATAGCCGTCGAGCAGGACGAACACGTCGCCCCCCGCGGCCCCCTCGTCGATCAGCGTCGCGCCGGGCGGGAACGTACGCCGGGTGCCGAGTTCGAGCAGGCACCGCCGATCATCGTCGCCGAGCACGTGCAAGAGCGTCCCCGGCGCCCACCGCCCGGCCTCCGCAGGTGCCCGGCCGTCCCGCGGAGTCATCGCGATCCCCGCCGCCGCGTCTAGCGCCGGCCGCCGACCGGAGCCGCGGCCCGGACGGACGCGGCGGCGAGCCGGCGTTCGACCGCCAGGGCGGCGACCATCAGGACGAGCGCGCCGGCCGTCACGGCGAGCAGACCCACGACGCCGGTGACCGCCACGGCCAGCACCGCGGCGACCAGCATCGCACCGACGTGCAGGGACTGATCGATCAGGTAGGGCCCCTCCGCCCAGTCCTGGCAGCCCTTGGCCCGGACCAGCCGGCGGACGATCCAGCGGCGGTCGATCACCGCATGGGTGCTCGCCGAGACCACCAGCGCGACCGCGCAGCCGGTGAGCCCCACCGGCGCCACCAGGGAGACCAGCGCCAGGGCGACCGCCTGAGTGCCGGTGTAGGTGCCGACGTGGCGCAGGCAGGCCCCCCAGCCGGTCCACGGCGACACTCCCGCGGCGAGCTGCTCCGGACCGGGAAAGCCCTTCGCGACCGCGGTCCCGTTGCTCTGCACCACGTGGTCACCGATCTGGTGCCCGGCGTAGAGCGCGACGAACGTGACGGCGGCGATCGCAGCAGCGGCGGCACTCGGCATCAGGGTGGCTCCTCTCGAACGCGATTCGCCGCAGTCAAACACATCCCGACAGAGGAAACCTCATCATCTGATGGGAAGAGCCCTAGCTCACCCAGAGAGATACCCCACCCTCGGCCGAGAGGACCTTCCGATCACCGCCGGTTCCGGCCGGCCAGGGCGCGCGGGCGCCGGGCCCGCCCGGGAGTCACAGGAGCGAGAGCAGGTCTCGCGCGTCCGGGTGGGTGTCGAGGGCCATCACCTGGTCCGCCAGGCGCTCCCGGCCCGGTGCGAGGCCGTGGAACTTGGCGAGCAGCCGCTGGTCGGACAGCGGGTTGGTGGGCGAGCCGAGCGGATCACGCACCCTGGCCCGCCGGACGGCGCCCGAGGTCGTGGTGACGGTCAGGGTCGGCTCGTCGATGCCGCCCATCTCCGGGTCCACCTCCAGGTCGATGAGGTTCATCAGCTCGGCGGCCCGGGGGTCGCCGCGCCGGTCGGGGGAGTAGGCGGCCAGGTCGGCGTCGCCGTACAGGATTCTGGCGGCGACGCCGTACGGGAGGCTCAGTTGTGCGCGGGAGAGGGTGGTGACGTCGCGGCCGCCGCACATGCCGGCCACGAGCGGGCTCAGGCGCACGTGGATGCGGGCGATCTCGCCGGCACGCAGGTCCAGGCCGCCGATCGCGTCGATGGCGGAGTGGGTGCTGCGGCAGGACGCGTACGGCTTGATGGAGCAGCGCGAGATCCGCCACGCCGTGCCGAGGTCGCGGGTCAGCGCGCCGGGGTCGGCGTCGGCGCCCGCGTAGGTCCGCAGGAAGCCGCCCCACACGTCGTCGAAGATGTGGCCGGGGCCGCTCGTGCCGGACGCGGCCAGCAGCGCGGCGGTCAGGCCGCCCTCGGCGGCGCGGCCCGCGTGCAGCCGCTTGCTCGCCGCGCCGTCGTGCACGAAGGCCCACAGCCCGCCGGAGAAGCCGGCCGCCAGCCCCAGCGCGTGGGCGGCCCGCCCGCCGTCCAGCCCCAGCAGCCGCGCGCTCGCCGCCGCCGCGCCGAACGTGCCGCAGGTGCCCGTCGAGTGCCATCCGGCCTCGTTGTGCGGAGCGTAGCCGCCACACGCCTCCAGCGTACGGCGGGCCACGTCATACCCCAGGACGACCGCCTCCAGCAGCTCGGAGCCGCTGACCGGCCGGTCGGTGAGGCTGAGGCAGGCCAGCGCGGCGGGCACGACCACGGCGCCCGAATGGTCGCAGCCGCCGGTGTCGTCGAGTTCGAGCGCGTGCGCCGCGACGCCGTTGAGCAGCGCCGCGTCGCGCGGCGCCACGGTCAGCCCGGTTCCCCAGACGGGTGCGCTCCCGGGACCGGCCAGGCCGGGCGCGGGGGTGGAGGCACCGGCCAGGGCGGCGCCCAGCGTGTCGAGGAGGTGCCGCTTGGCCCGCTCGACCACGTCGGGCGGCAGCGGCGGGGGCCCGGCGACGAGGCCGGCGAGTTCGGTGAGGCCGGCGAGTTCGGTGAGCGGGGGAGGCGGTGTCACGAGGTCAGCTCCGCGAAGACGTCGGCGGGATGTCCGGGTTCGTTGCCCGTACGGGTGGCGCGCCAGTGGTCGGCCACCTGGCTGCCGGTCGCGAACCACACGCCGGGCCGTTCGCGCATGGCCGACAGCAGCGAGCGCAGGAGCCCGATGCGGCCGGGCGTGCCGATCACCTCGGGCTGCAGGCGCAGCACGTAGCACAGGCCGAAGCGGTGGTAGGCGTCGAACTCCTGGATCCAGTTCTCCAGCACGGCGGCGTAGGGGGCGATGCGCGACTGCCCGGTGGGGAAGGGCGGGTCGAGGTTGAACATGAAGTAGGGGTGGTCCTCCAGCTCGTGGTGGAGCGGGATCTCCACCAGGCCGGAGGGGTGGAAGTACGGCAGGTCGTCGCCCCGCCACGAGGACGACCAGTCGATGCCCAGCGCGGGCAGCCCGGCCGCGAGCCCGGGCTTCCATTCGCCGGCCGGGGTGCGGAAGCCGCGCGGGAGCGAGCCGGTCACCTCGGCCAGCGCGTCCTGGCCGCGCCTGATCGCGTCGAGCTGCCCGGCGAGGTCGAGCGGGTCGAAGTCCTCGTGCGCGTGGCCGTGGTTGGCGATCTCGTGGCCGGCCTGCCGTACGTCGTGGATCAGCCCCGCGTGCAGGCCGGGCACGAACCAGGTGGACGGCACCCCGTCCAGCGCCCCGAGCAGCCGATCGACGCCGCGGGTGACGCCGTACCCGCCGACGGACAGGGTCTTGACGCGGTCGCGCGTGCTCGGGTCGGCGGCCAGGATCGCCAGCTCGGCGTCGAGGTCGACGGTGATCAGTACGGCGCAGCGCGCCTCATCCGGCCAGGTCATGAGCCTTCCTCCGTGACCGGGGCGCGGTCATGCCGCTCCTTCCACCAGGCGGCCACGTCCCTGCCGGTGGCGAACCAGACGTCGTCGTGCGCGCGCATGTGCTCGAACAACCGCTCCAGCAGCAGGATCCGGCCCGGCTTGCCGGACACCTTGGGATGCCACAGCGTGCTCAGGCACAGCCCTTCGGCGTGGTAGCCGTCGAACTCCCGCTTGTAGTTGTCCAGCGTCGAGCCGTAGCCCGCGATGCGGTCCAGCCCGGCCGGGTAGTCGGGGCGGCGGGTGTAGGCGAGGTAGGCGTAGTCGTCCATGTCCCAGCGGACCGGGATCTCCACCAGCCCGCCGGGGTGCAGGTAGGGACGGTCGTCGCCGCGCATCGAGCTGGAGTAGAGGAAGCCCTCCTCGGTCAGGATCCGCGCGGTCACCGGCGACCAGTCGCCCGACGGCGTCCGGAAGCCGACCGCCGCGACGCCGAGCACGTCCATGAAGATCGCCTGGCTGCGGGTGAGGATCTCGCGCTGTTCGGCCTCGGTCCTGCCGTAGTACGGCTCGTGCCGGTAGCCGTGGTGGGCCACCTCGTGCCCGCGTTCCACGATCGTCCGGCATCGCTCCGGCCAGGTCTCCACCACCCACGCGGGCGTGTAGAAGGTGGCGGGCAGCTCGAAGGCGTCCAGCAGGTCGAGGATCCTGGGCAGCGCCCGCCACGGCCCATAGGAGCCGAGCGTGAAATATTCGGGCTTGCCCCAGAGGCTGCCGTCGAGCATCGCCCCGCCCGTCGGCCCGTCGAGGTCGAAGGCCAGCGACACGCACGACCTCTTCCGGTACGGCCAGCGGCTCCCGGGCGGCGCCTCGTCCGCGTGCCCGGTGGCCGCTGTCATCGTGCCGGGCTCAGCGGACAGGCGCAGGCCACGGGCCTCACTTGGCGGCCCCGTTGAGGGTGATCTGCTGGATGGCATTGTCCTTCAGGCCCCACTTGTCGAGCAGGCCGGCGTAGGTGCCGTCCTGCTGCAGGGCGCCGAGCGCCTTGATGACCGCGTCGCGCAGGCGCGGGTCCTGCTTGCCGAATCCCATGGCCTGGTTGACCTCGGTGAACGGCTCACCGATGACGTTGAACTTGCCGGGGTCCTGCTTGGCGATGTAGGGGAGGGTCTCACTGCCCTGGACAGCGGCGTCGAGCCTGCCCTGGGAGAGCTGGGTGCGGGCGTCCGCGGAGCCCTCCGTACCGACGATCTTGATCGGTTTGCCGGAGCAGTTCTGCTCGCTCCACTTCTTGATCTCGCCGGGGAAGGAGGTGCGGCGGCTGGCGCCCACGGTCTTGCCGCACAGGTCCTTCGGATCGGCGACCTTGGCCGTGGAGAAGAACTGCGCGCCCGAGCTCATGTAGCCGACGAGGTCGAGCGTCTCGCGGCGCTCGGGCAGGTCGCTCATCCCCGACAGGATCATGTCGATCCGCCCGGTGGTGACCGCGCTCTGCAACTGCTCGAAGGACGTCTCCTGCCACTTGACCGTGAGGCCGAGCTGCTTGCCGATGGCGTTGCCGAGGTCGATGTCGAAGCCGGTGAGCTGGTTGGTCGAGGGGTCCTTGAACTCCAGCGGCGGGTAGTTGGGCACGTTGCCGACCACCAGGGTCTTGGACTCGGCGATCTTCGGGGGCAGCCCGCCGTCCGAGGCGGCTTCGAGGTTCTCGGGCGCCTTCGCGGTGCAGGCGGTCGCGGCCACGGCGAGGCAGGCGAGGAGAAGGATGGGACGTGACAACGGAACTCCTAGAGAACTGCTGAGAGGAAGGTCTTCGTACGCTCGTGGGTGGGGTTGACCAGGACCTGGTCGGGGGTTCCCGTCTCGATGACGCGGCCGTCGTCCATGAACACGACCTGGTTCGCGACCTCCTTGGCGAACCCCAGCTCGTGGGTGACGACGACCATGGTCATGCCGGACGCGGCCAGGTCGCGCATGACCGCCAGCACCTCGCCGACCAGCTCCGGGTCGAGCGCCGAGGTGGGCTCGTCGAACAGCATGAGCCGTGGCCGCATCGCCAGCGCGCGGGCGATGGCGACCCGCTGCTGCTGCCCGCCCGACAGGGTCGAGGGGTAGGCGCCGGCCTTGTCCTTCAGCCCGACTCGCTCCAGCAGCTCCAGCGCCCGGCCGTGGGCGGTGTCGCGCGACTCGCGCAGCACCCTGATCGGGCCCTCGACGACGTTCTCCAGCGCGGTCATGTGCGGGAACAGGTTGAAGCGCTGGAACACCATCCCGATCGTGCGCCGCTGCCGGGCGATCTGGGCGTCGCTGAGTTGGTGCAGCCTCCCACCGCGCTCCACGTAGCCGAGCAGCTCTCCGTCGACCCAGGCGGCGCCCTCGTCGATCGTCTCGAGCTGGTTGACGCAGCGCAGGAACGTGCTCTTGCCGGAGCCGGACGGCCCGATGACGCACAGCACCTCGCCCGCGGCCACCTCCAGCGAGATGCCCTTGAGCACGTGGTTGGCGCCGAAACGCTTGTGGACGTCGACCGCCTTGATCATTTCTTCACTCCTCGGGAGAAGCGGCGCTCGACGACCAACTGGCCCAGGCTGAGGAGGGTGACCACGATCAGGTACCAGAACGTCGCCACGAACAGCAGCTCCATGACGCGGTTGTTGGCGTAGTAGATGTTCTGGGCGCTGTGCAGCACCTCCTGGTACTGGATCGCGCTGGCCAGCGACGTGAGCTTCACCATGCTGATGAACTCGTTGCCGATCGGGGGCAGGATGACCCGCATCGCCTGCGGCAACACGATCCTGCGCATCGTCTGGAAGCGCGTCATCCCGATCGCCTGCGCGGCCTCGGTCTGTCCCTGGTCGACCGAGAGGATGCCGCCGCGTACCACCTCGGAGGTGTAGGCGCCCTGGCAGATGCCGAGCCCGAGCAGCGCGGCGACGAACGGGGTCATCAGGTCGACCGTGCGCGCCTCGACGATGCCGGGGATGACGAAGTAGGGGAAGACCAGCGCCAGGTTGAACCAGAGGAAGAGCTGGAGCAACTGCGGCGTGCCGCGGAAGATCCACGTGTAGAGGTAGGAGACGCCGCGGGTGACGGGGTTCTGCGACATCCGCATCACCGCGAACAGCACGCCCAGGGTCAGCCCGACGATCATGGCGAGCACGGCCATGACGATGGTGTTGACCACGCCGGTGAGGATGGCCTGCGCGGTCAGATAGCGCCCGACCACGCTCCACTCGATCTGCCCGCCGGCGAACGAGACGACGATCGCCGCGAGGACGGCCACCACGACGATCGCCGCCACGTAGCGGCCGTAGTGTTTGCGCGCCACCCGGGGCAGGTGGGCGACATCTGTGGACATGGGGAACTCCTCACGAGCGAGAGGTCAGCGCGGGTGACAGCACCCACAGGACTCGGGTGATCTCATCGCCGGGGTTGGTGAAGGTGTGGGGGGTGTCGCCGGGGAACAGGAACGAGTCGCCTTCGCGCATCTCGATCCGCTCGCCCGAGGCCTCGATCGTGAACAGCCCCTTCAGGACGTGCACGAACTCGATGTCGACGGGAAGCGCGTACGGCTCGTGGCCCGATCCGCCGCCCGGCTCGATCTCGCTGAGCAGGACCAGCAGCCTGGCCTCGTCCTTCGGCGTGAGCTGGTACTCGGTCATCCCGCTGCCGCCGAACTCGAGCCTGGCCCGGCTCTCCGACCTGACCAGCCGCCCGCCCGAGCCGTCGAACAGGTCGGCCACGTCCAGGTCGAGCGCCTCGCACAGACGCAGCAGGGAGGCGACGGAGATGGACACCTGGCCGCGCTCGAACCTGGACAGGAAGCCCTTGGTGAGCCTGGCCCGCTCGGCCACCTCGGTCAGGCTGAGCCGGCGCCGGCGGCGGAGTTCGCGGGCTCGCGGGCCGAGACCGGGCGAGTCCGGAATCGAGATCACGTCGCGGGTCCACGGTAGTCGCCTGCCCAGGCGCGCTGCCGCGCCAGCACACCGTCCAGGCGGTCGATCTGCTCGAGGACCCGGTCCGGCGAGGTGGCGCCGTGGCCGGTGCGCGCGGCGAGGGCCGCCTCGACGGTGAGGTGCGGACGCACGTCCGGCGTCAGCCGCGCGTCCACCGCGGCCAGGTCCGCGTCCGACAGCTCGTGCAGGTCCAGACCCTTGTCCTCGCACGTACGCACGAGCGCGCCGGTGATCTCGTGGGCCTCGCTGAACGGCACGCCGCGGCGCGAGAGCCAGTCGGCCACCTCGGTGGCCAGCGTGAAGCCCTCGGTCGCCTGCCTGCGCAGCTCGTCGGCGTTCACCGACAGCGTGCGCACCAGCCCGGCCATGGCGGGCAGTACGACCACCAGGGTGTCCACGGTGTCGAAGACGGCCGCCTTGTCCTCGGCCAGATCCCTGTTGTAGGCCAGCGGCATCGCCTTCAGCGTCGCCATCAGGCCGTTGAGGTTGCCGAGCAGGCGGCCCGCCTTGCCTCTGGTGAGCTCGGCGATGTCGGGGTTCTTCTTCTGCGGCATGATCGAGCTGCCGGTGGCGAAGGAGTCGTGCAGCTCCACCCAGCGGAACTGGCGCGAGGCCCAGGTGCAGATCTCCTCGGCCAGCCGCGACAGGTTCACCCCCAGCATCGAGGCGGCGAACAGGAACTCGGCCACGTGGTCGCGGCTGGCGACGGCGTCGATGGAGTTCTCGCACGGCCCGTCGTAGCCCAGCTCCGCGGCCGACAGCTCCGGATGGACGGCTATCGCCGACCCGGCCAGCGCCGCCGAGCCCAGCGGGGAGCGGGCGGTGCGCCGGTCCCAGTCCTCGAGCCGGTCGGCGTCACGGGCGAACGCCTGCGCGTGGGCCAGCAACTGGTGCCCGAACACGATCGGCTGGGCGGGCTGCAGGTGGGTGAAGCCGGGCGCCGCGGTGCGGACGTGGCGGCGGGCCTGCCCCACCAGGCCGTCCTGCAGCTCGGCCAGGGCCAGCACCAGCTTCCTGGCGTGGTCGCGCAGGTAGAGCCGCAAGTCGTTGGCCGTCTGGTCGTTGCGCGAGCGGCCGGCGCGCAGCTTGCCGCCCACCTCGCCCAGCCGCTCGACCAGGACCCGTTCCAGGAAGGTGTGCACGTCCTCGTCGGTGCCGTTCGGGCCGACGCGGCCGGCGCGTACGTCCTCGTCCAGCGTGTCGATCCCCGCCAGCAGCCGCTCCGCCTCGGACTCGTCGACGATCCCGGCCCTGAGCAGCTCGCGGACGTGAGAACGCGAGCCGGCCAGGTCGTAGGGCGACATGCGGAAATAGCTGTCGGGGGCGCGGGAGAGAGCGAGCAGGGAGGGATCGGCAGGCGAGCGGAAGCGTCCACCCCAGAGCTGTTCGGACAACGCGGTTGCCTTCCGGTAAACGAGGTTTTCCGACATAGTGGTCTGCGTTGCCAGGGGTGTCAATAGCGCCTTTTGAGCCGAAATTTGCTGTTAACAAGGGGAGTTCTATGTCTCAGGGACCCGTCGACGCCTCGCAGGTGCCACGCTTCGCAGGGCCCGACACCTATGCCCGCCTGCCCCGCCTCGACGAGGTGGAGCGGGCGGATGTCGCGATCGTCGGCGTGCCGTTCGACAGCGGGGTCTCCTACCGTCCCGGCGCCCGCTTCGGCCCGGCCGCGGTGCGTCAGGGCAGCAAGCTGATCCGGCCCTACAACCCGGCGCTGGACGTCTCGCCGTTCGCCGAGCTGCAGGTCGCCGACGCCGGCGACATCGCCTGCAACCCGTTCGACATCGGCCAGGCCATCGACACGATCGAGCAGGCCGCCGGGGAGTTCGACGCCCACCTCGTCACCATCGGGGGCGACCACACCATCGCACTGCCGCTCCTGCGCGCCGTGCACCGCAAGCACGGGCCGCTGGCGCTGCTGCACTTCGACGCCCACCTGGACACCTGGGACACCTACTTCGGCGCCGAATACACCCACGGCACCCCGTTCCGCCGCGCGGTGGAGGAGGGCATCCTCGACACCGAGGCGCTCAGCCACGTCGGCATCAGAGGCCCGCTGTACGGCAAGGCCGACCTCGACGAGGACCGCCGGCTCGGCTTCGGCATCGTCACCTCGGCCGACGTCATGAGGCGCGGCCCCGACGAGATCGCCGACGCCCTGCGCCAGCGGATCGGCGACCGCCCGCTCTACATCTCCGTCGACATCGACACGCTCGACCCCGCCCACGCCCCGGGCACGGGCACCCCGGAGGCGGGCGGCCTGACCAGCCGCGAACTGCTGGAGATCCTGCGCGGGCTGTCGGGCTGCAACCTGGTCGGCGCCGACGTGGTGGAGGTGGCCCCCGCCTACGACCACGCCGAGATCACCTCGGTCGCGGCCGCCCACGTCGCCTACGACCTGATCAGCCTGTTCGCGCTGGGGAAGCGGACATGAGAACCGGGGGAGACCTGGTCGCCGAGACCCTGGTCGCGCTCGGCGCCACGACCGTGTTCGGCGAGCCCGGCCAGCACGCCCTCGCCCTGTTCGACGCGCTGCGCCGTTCCCCGCTGCGCTACGTCGGGTGCCGTACCGAGCTGGGCGTCGCCTTCGCCGCCGACGGCCATGCCCGGGCCACCGGGACGGTGACCCCGTTCATGGTCTCCACCGGCCCCGGCGCGCTGGCGACCCTGCCCGCCCTGATGGAGTCGCGCCTGGCCTGCGCGCCCGTGGTGGGGATCTCCAGCCAGATCCCGTCCGACGGGCTGGGCGGGCGCCGGAAGGGATACCTCCACGAGCTCCCCGACCAGGCGGCCGCCTTCCGCGGCGTGGCCGCATCGGTCCAGGTCGTACGGGCGGCTTCGCAGATTCCCTCCGCCCTGGCCCAGGCCTGGGAGGCGGCGCTCAGCGTGCCGCAGGGTCCCGCGTGGGTGGAGATCCCGCAGGACGTCCTGCTCGCGCCCACGGACATCCCGGTGGTGACCGACCTGAGCGTGCGCCCGCGCACACCGCAGCCCCGCGCCGAGCTCGTACGCCAGGCCGTACAGGTGCTCGACTCCGCGTCGAACCCCGTCATCCTGGCCGGCGGCGGGGTCAGCCTGTCCGGGGCGGGGCCCGAGCTCCTGGCCCTGGCCGAGAGGCTGCGCGCGCCGGTGGTCACCACGTTCGCCGCGAAGGGCGTCTTCCCCCGCGAGCACCCGCTGTCGCTGCAGTCGTGGCTGGAGGACCGCTTCGTCACCGACTTCCTCGAAGAGGCGGACGTGCTGCTGGTCGCCGGTTCGGGGCTGGGGGAGCTGTCCAGCAACTACCACACGATGCGCCCGCGGGGCCGCGTCGTCCACATCGAGGCCGACCCCGGCAAGCTGGAGGCCAACACGAGCGGTTCGCTCGCCGTGCACGCCGACGCCAGGGCGACGCTGGGCGCGCTCGCCGCGGCGGTCAGCCCCAGGGAGGGCGACGGGCGCGCGGAAGCTGCCGTGGCGGACGTGCTGCGGCGGGTGCGCGACCGGCTCGGCGGCCACGAGCAGGAGTTCGCGCTCCTGGCGGCGATCCCGTCCGGCGTGCTGTCGTTCTGGGACATGACCATCCTCACCTACTGGGCCTGGTCGGCCTTCCCCGGCCACATGTGGTCGGCGCAGGGCGCCGGCGGCCTCGGCTACGCGCTGCCCGCCGCGGTCGGCGCGGCGGCCTCCGGCGAGCGCGCGCTCGCGATCTCGGGCGACGGCGGCGCGATGTACGGCCTGGCGGAGCTGGCCACCATGCGCCAGCACGACCTGGACGTCACCTGGCTGATCGTCGACGACGGGGGTTACGGCATCCTGCGCGAGTACATGACCGGCGCGTTCGGCACTCCCACCGGCACCGAACTGACCAGGCCGGACTTCGCCGCCCTGGCCGCGTCGTTCGGGGTCCCCGCCCGCGTCGCCACGCCCGCCTCCCTGGCCGGGGACCTCGCCGGCGCCCTGTCCGAGCCGGGCCCGAACGTCGTGGTCCTGCACGCCGAACCCCGCATGTTCGCCCCGACCTAGCCCCGCCACCACCAGGAGGGCCGCGTCCGGGCCTTGATGAGGGCCTGGCGGGCGGCGGTGTCCCGCTCGTTCCAGCCGAGGTACTTGCGGATCAGGGATGGCGTGCCATCCGGCTCGTCCGCGCCCTGATCGAGCTCACCGTGCTCGCCGCCGGATGGCTGCTCGGGAGAAGCGTGGGGCCGGCACCGTGCTGTACGCCCTCGCCGTCGGCCCGATCACCCAGTTCTTCCTGCCCCGCTTCGCCGGCACCGACCAGGGTGCCGCAGATCCGAGATGACGATCGGACACGATCTAGAGTGGAGGCGACTACGGAAGGGGCCGGGCCGATGGCGGGCAGGATCATCGTCGTTACCGGGGCCAGCGACGGCATAGGCCGGGCCGCGGCGCGCGCCCTGAGCGGGCGCGGCGAGAAGGTCGTCGTGGTCGGGCGTTCGGCCGGCAAGACCGAGGCGCTGGCCCGCGAGCTGGAGGCCGACCACCACGTGGCCGACTTCGCACGCCTGGAGGAGGTGCGGGCGCTCGCCGCGACGCTGCTCGACCGCTATCCGGCCATCGACGTCCTGGCCAACAACGCCGGCGGCATCATGGGCTCGCGCACGATGACCGGCGACGGCCACGAGACGACCTTCCAGGTCAACCACCTCGCGCCGTTCCTGCTCACCACGCTGCTGTCCGAGCGGCTGGTGGCGAGCCGCGCCACCGTCATCATGACCTCCAGCATGCTCAATCTGCGGGCCCGCCTCGACCTCGACGACCTCGACCTCGTCCGGCACTACGCGGGGGTGCGCGCGTACGCCAACGCCAAGCTGGCCAACCTCCTGTTCACCCGTGAGCTGCAGCGCCGCCACGGTGACGAGGGCGTCAACGCGGTCTCCTTCCACCCCGGCGCCGTCGCCACGAACTTCTCCGGCGGCACCAACAGCATGGCCCGCCTGGTCTACCACACGCCGCTGAAACGGCTCATGCTCACGCCCGAGCAGGGCGCCGACACCCTGGTCTGGCTGGCCACCTCCGTGCCCGGCGCCGACTGGGTCCCCGGCGGCCACTACGAGAAGCGGCGCCCCGCGCCCGTCCACCGGCTGGCCGGCGACGCGGACGCCGCGCGGCGGCTGTGGGAGCGCAGCGAGGAGCTGCTCACCACCGGCTGAGGCGAGCGGATCGACCCGCACCGGGGTCAGCTCTACCGGCCGATCCGGGAGCACCTTCCGGAGTTCACGCTGGCCGACCCGGCCGCCGTCGCGGCCCTGGTGGCCAACCTGTCGGGCGCGTCCCAGGTCACCCCGCCGGGGACGATGTTCTCGTACAACAACGCCGGCTACGTGGTGCTCGGCCGGTTGGTCGAGGTGCTGGACGGCCAGAGCTGGAGTCGGTCGGTGCAGCGCCGGCTCATCGAGCCCCTCGGCCTCAGGACCGCGGTCACCCTGCCGGAGCAGGCGCTCATGCACCGAACCGCGGTCGGGCATCTCGAGGCGGGCGGGAGCATGCGGCCGGCGCCCGCCAGGTGTCGTCGCCGCTGTCGGGGTTCCCCGGCTCGTACGGGCTGGGCATGGAGCTGCACGACTGGGACGGCGGCACGGTGATCGGCCACCACGGCGCGACGATCGGGCAGCAGGCCTTCCTGCGCATGGCCCCGGACGCCGGCGTCGCGGTGGCGCTGCTGACCAACGGCGGTGCGGGACACGGGCCTGTTCACGGGCGGCGGCAGCGATCGTCCGGGCTTGACTGCGCCTGGCCGATCCGCGAGCATCGATGGCCGACCTGAGGAGTAATGATCGACTACCGGCAGAAGCACACCGCCGACTGGCTCCACCACTTCGCCCGCCGCGGCCACCGCGCCGCCCGGCCGCTGGCCGCCGGGGTCGAGGGGGCCGTCTACCGGCTGGACGACGGGATGGTGGCCAAAGTCTGGAGCGGCAGGGCGCCGGCGGATCTCGACCTCACCCGTCAGGTCTACGCCGACATCGCCCGCCACCGGCTGCCCTTCTCCACACCGGAGATCCTGGAAATCGAGGAGCGCGAGGGCGTCCTGGTCACCTACGAGCGCGAACTGGCCGGGTCGCCGCTCCGCCCGGACTCGGCGGTGCGCGAGGCCGGGCGCGACCTGCCCGCCAAGGAGACCGACGCGCTCCTCACGGTGCTCCGCGGCCTGGCCGCCGTCCCCGGCACCGAGGCCATGCGGCGCCTCACGGTCCAGGGCGACGACCGGCCGCTCTGGCGAGGGCACACCCGCTTCCCCGACGCCCTCGCCGCCGTCGTCGAGCGCGCCGCCCGCCGGCACGGCGACCTGCTCGCCGCCCACGTCCCGGACCTCGCCGCGCTGGTCGTACGGACCGCCGGGGCGCTGCGGGCACTGCCCGGCACGCCCGTCACCGTCATCCACGGGGATCTCGTTCCGCCCAACGTCCACGTGGACGACGCCGGCCGGCCCGTCGCCATCCTCGACTTCGGCTTCTTCACCACCGCCGGCGACCCCGCCTTCGAGGCCGCCATCACGGCCGCCGTCTGGGACATGTACGGGCCGCACGCCGAGGAGCACGTCGCGGCCCTCACCCGCCTCTTCGCCGCCGAGCTGGGCCACGCGCCGCGGACGCTGGCGCTGTACCAGCAGGCCTATGCGCTGACCACCTACGACCTGTTCAGCTCGGACGGCTCCGACGGCCACTTCCGCTGGTGCGCGGCGCTGCTCAACCGCAGCCCGCGGGAAGGCAGACCCTGAACGATCTGCCCCGGGCCCGGCCGGCTCAGGCCAGCGCGGCGGCGACCCGCCGCCGGAGCGGCACCTCGTGCCCGGGGTCGGTGTGCAGGGTCACGGTCAGCCCGCTGTGGGCGACGTCGGCGAAGACGGCCAGCAAGGTGACCAGGTGCCCGGGAGGCTCGGCGCTGAGCAGTTCGTCGGCGTTCGTGATGATCAGGGCGACGGCGCCGGTATCACGCAGGCAGTCGGCGAGGGCGTCCCAGTTGTGGCCGAAGTAGTCGGGGAAGCGCAGAGCCCGCGAAACCTCGTCGAAGAAGGCTGCGCGGGTCCGGCAGGCTCCGCCGTCGACCATCGCCGGCGCCGGGGCCGCCGACACCGTCAGCCAGGGCGGCAGTGCGTCCGCGGCGGAGGTCATAGGAGTTCCTAGAGCCGGTGGAAGTCGGTGTAGTGGTTGGGCGAGAACCAGGTCACGCCCGTGCTGCGGTTGACGACGATCCGGTACGCGTCCCGCGCGGCACCCTGTGCCCGTGAGTACACGTCGTACTCATGGTAGGTGGCGCCGCTGGGGAGCTGGCCCTCGCGGTTGTAGAAACGCCCGCCGGCGAAGTTGTACCTGCCGTCCGGCCAGGAGTACCAGGTCCTGGTGGTGGGGTAGCCCTTGGACGCCCAGATCGACCTGGCGGAACGCGCGTCGGCGCACCGCGAGATGGTGCAGGAGTTGTAGACGGCGGCGTCGGCGGGGGAGATGCCGGCCAGGCCGATGAAGGACGTGAGGGCGGTGACGATGACGGCGAGCCTGAGCGGCCAGGAAGGTCCGGGACGTCGCTGGGTGTGCACGAGGCCTCCTAATGGGGCAAGGCGGACACCGTAATGGTCACCGTTCATCCGGGCCGGATAAAGACAGAGATCGTCAAAAGTGTGGTGAACACTTCATGGAGACATCGTCTCCTCCGGCGGCGGGAGGGTGTTCAGGGAGCCGTGCTCCCCTGCCGGCGGTGGCCACCGGATCTTCTGCGGGGCCCGCCTGCCCGACGAGAGCCACGAGCTGCGCACCGAGCCCCACGAAACCTGCGGACACCTTCTAGCGGGACGACCGGCGATCTTGGATAATCGGGGCCATGCCCAGGATCAGCGGCGTCTTATCGGGGGTGACGCTCCTCGGCGGCCTGCTCGCGGGGTGCGCCGGCGGCGACCCGGCGGCGACCACGCCACCCGCGAAACCGTCCACACAGAGCACCACGGCCCCACCGAGCACCACGGCCCCACCGCCGGCGTCGACCGCCCCGGCCCGCGCCTTCACCCTGCCCAAGGACTGTGACGATCCCCGGCTGATCGCGGCCGTGGGCCCACTGATCAAGGGCAAGAAGTTCGATCAGCGCTTCGACTCCGCCGACAAGGTGACCTGCTCGTGGGGGAAGAAGATCCCCAGAACCGGCGTGACGATCGCCCTTCCGTCGGCGGCGCCCACGTACAAGGACTTCCCCGCGGCCGAGGTGCCCGAGCTGACCGCCCTCGGGGTCAAGGCGCAGGCCGGTGGCACCGAGATCGCCGTCGGCGACCGGTCCCTGTACAACCAGGCGTTCGTGGTCATCGCCCCGCAGTTCCGGCTCACCGTCGACCAGATGAGCGAAGAGCGGCGCGACGACGCCCTGCGCGAGGCCGCCGTCGCCCTCACCACCTGGCTGACGTCCTAGCGCCCCGGCTCAGGACACCCCGAGCTCCCGGCTGCTCCCGATCCGGAAGGAGCCGCCGTCGGGAACCATGGTGAGCATGCGCACGGTCCCGTCCGGGCCGAGGCGGAGCACCAGCGCGCTCCCGGAGGCGAGCGTGTCGAAGGCGACGGCGCGCGCACCGCCGCCCGCCGCCGCCGAGAGCAGCGCCGCCGTCCGGCCGGAGGGCCACTCGCCCGTGGTCGTCTCGGCCGAGTCCGGCTGCGGGCTTGCCGGCCAGACGTGATCCAGCTTCCACACGGTCCCGACCCTGCGCATCTCCATCACCACACCGCCACGGCGGTAGTCGTGGGCGGCATCGCCGGTGACGACCGTCTGCCCCCAGACCAGCACGACGACCCGGTCCGTCCGGGCGGCGACGATTCCGCTCTCGGCCGCCGTCGCCTCCTGCACGATCTTCTCGTCGCGGATCCGCCGCGCCTGGTCCCGGAGCCGGCCGGTGTACTCCACGTTCGCACGTCCCGTGGTCGCGCCGTCCATCGCCCGAAGGTCCTGGTCGAGCGTCTTGTGGCCGAAGCTGTTGACGATCCCGTACGCGCCGCGCGCCGCCTCCTCGGCCTCCCCGGCGTACAGCGGCGGCGGCAGGATGCTCCCCGTCCGCGTGTCCGCCGGCGAAACCTCCTCGCCGGGCGAGCCCCGCCACGTCGCCGCACCGATCCCGCCGGCGACGACGGCGACGGCCACCGCCGCGAGGATCCAGGCCCGCTTCCGGCTCCGTGGCCGCGCCGGCGCCCCGGCGGAGGCCGGCGGGGTGCGATCGACCAGGTGGTAGAGGAGGTCCTGGGCGGACGGACGGCTCGCCGGGTCCTTGGCCAGGCAGGCCCGCAGGATCGCGCGCAGGAAGCCGTCCGGCTCGGTGTCGGTGCCCAGGTCGGCTTCCTGGTGGAGCACGCGGTAGACGACGGCCTGCACGGTGTCGTCGCCGAACGGATGGCGGCCGGTCGCGGCGTAGGCGATGGTCGCGGCCCAGGAGAAGACGTCGGCGGCGGTGTGCGGCGGCTGCCCGGCGAGCTGTTCGGGCGCCATGAAGGCGGGAGTGCCGGTGACGGCGGAGCCCGGCGTGGGGACGTTGAGGGCGTGCGCGAGGCCGAAGTCGACGACGCGGGGGCCGTCCGGGCCGATGATCACGTTGCGCGGGGTCAGGTCGAGGTGGGCGACGCCCGCGCGATGGATCGCGGTCAGGGCGGTGGCGGTGGCGACGGCGAGCCGTTCCAGCGCCTCGCCGCGAAGGGGACCCGCGCTCCGGACGAGCTCGTCCAGGGACGGTCCGGGCACGTACTCGGTGACGATGTGCGGCGGATCGGCCGTCAGGTCGGCGTCGAGCACCTGGACCGTGCAGAACCCGGAGACCCTGCGGAGCAGGTCGAGCTCGGCCGCCATGCGGCGCCGGGCGGCCGCGTCGGAGATCCGGGGGAGCGCTTTCACCGCGACCTGCCGCCCGTCGTCCCCCGCCTCGCCTTCCCCGGCGTCTCTCCCGGTGTCTCCCCCGTCGTCTCTCACGGCGAGGAAGACGACGCCCTGACCGCCCGCGGCCAGCCGCCGCAGCACCCGGTAGCGCCCGATCCTCTGCGGATCTCCCGGACGAGGCACGTAGGCCGTGCTCATTTCGTACGCCGCTCGAACAGGGACCAGTTGTCCTTCGGCGACGTGATGTCCTCCACCTTCCAGCGCCCGGCGACCCGCCGCAGGTGCAGCCGGTAGGTCACGACCTTGTGGGCGGGGGCCTTGGCCGAGTCCCCGAGGTGGATGAGCGTCGCGGAATCGGGCCCGTCGAACCGTTCGAAGGCCGTGCCGATCTCCCGGTACTGCCAGGTCCACCAGTCGGGCACCTGATCGTCGGGGATCGCGGCCAGCTCCCGCCACCACGTCTCCGCCCGCCCGGTCGTGCAGCGGTCGAAGAAGTCGGGACGTTCTTCCAGGCGGGGCCCGTTGATGAAGGACTCGGTCTGGCAGCGGGCGGCCTCGGCGACCATGCTCCGGACCTCCGCGGTCGGCCAGGCCGCGCCGGGCGGAGGCGCGGTGCCGGCCGGTGTGGTCCGCGCGTAGTCCATCGTCCAGCCGCCGCCCGCGGGAACCATCTCGGCGAACAGCAGGGGGTCACTCGACTTCGCCGGAGTGCCGTTCTGGGTGATGGCGCTGAGCCCGGTGACGATGGTCGACACCCGCTCCGGCGACGCCCAGACGATGCCCACGGCGATCGCCCGCGCGGTCTGCTTCGCCTTCGCGGCCACCACCGCGCTCTTCGAATTGCCGATCAGATGCCGGTAGTCCTGCGCCGCCACCCCGGAGAGCAGCGCCAGCGTACGCCGCGCGCCGCCGTCGTAGTCGGTGTGGTCGAGGCTGTACCACGCCTCGAAGGCCGTGCGTGCCGCCCCCGCCGCCGCCAGCGAATATGCCGGCGGCTCGTTGGTCGGCGCGGGCTCCGCGGCCTTCGTCACCCTTCTGTCCCCCGCCCACCAGATCGCACCTGCCGTCAGGGTGATCGCCGTGGCGATCGCGACCGCCGCCGAGATCGCCCGCCGTGCCCTCGGTGACGTCGCCCGTGCTCGCGCGGGTAATCGCCCGGTCCGGCGTGGCCCGGTCGGGGGGACGGCGCCGAGATCCATGATGGACAGCGGAAGTTCGGAGGCGGCCGGCCGGTCGGCGGGCTCCTTGGCGAGGCAGCGCTCCACCAGGGAGCGGAGATGACCCGGAAGGACGCCGAGGTCAGGCTGCTCGTGGAGGACGCGGTACAGGACCGCAGGAAGCGTGCCGGCCTCGTACGGGGAGTGGCCGGTGGCGGCGTACACCATGGTGGCGCCCCAGGCGAAGACGTCGGCGGCGGGGCCGAACTCCTCGCCCCTGATCTGCTCGGGAGCCATGTAGCGGGGAGTGCCCACGAGCCCGCTGGCGAGGGCGGCGCCGTCCTGGAGGACACGGGCGATGCCGAAGTCGATGACGCGTGGACCGTCGTGCCCCAGCAGGACGTTCTGCGGTTTGAAGTCGCGATGGACGATGCCCGCCCGGTGGATGGCGATGAGAGCCGTGGCCGTCGCCACCGCGAGCCGGTCGAGCTCGGCTCCCACCAGAGGCCCGTTCCTGGCGACATGGGCATGGAGGGAGGGGCCGGCGACGTACTCGCTGACGATGTACGGCGGGTCGGCCGTCACATCGGCGTCGAGGACCTGCGCGGTGCAGAAGCTGGAGACGCGCCGGAGGACGGCGAACTCACGCTCGAACAGGCGGCGGGCGTCGGAGCCGACCTCGGCGTCGATGACCTTCAACGCCACCTGGGCGCCGTCCGGCGCGTCGGCCAGGTAGACGATGCCCTGGCCGCCGGCCCCCAGCCGTCCCGTCAGCACGTAACGCCCGACCTGCCGGGGGTCGCCTGGAAGCAGCGGGTCGGTACTCATCACCGCCCAGGGTAATGATCGTTCCGCCCACCGGCCAGTGCGGAGACGAGATCGCGGCGTCGTGTGGTCACCGTCGCGGAGGCGGCTCCCGCAATCCGTTCTCCAGCAGCGCGAACGCGTGCTCCGCGGCGGCCACCGCACCCGCGTAGCGCGCGTCGGCCGGCTCCCCGTACGCCAGGCGTTCGGCGTTGTCCTGGGCCAGCGCCCACTGGACGGCGACGATCTGGACGGCGGCCAGCCGCGCCGTGAGCTCCGGAGTGCCGGCCGTCTCCCGCAGGGCCTGGGCGAGCGCGCGTTCGGCGCCGGTCTTGAACCGGTCCATCCGGGCCACCAGCGAGGGCGTGTCGAGGATCATCCGGTGGAGCCTGCGCACCGGGGGCGCGTCGTTGAGCCCGGTGATCGGGTCCCGCTCGCGCAGCCCCTTGAGGAAGTGCTCGCGCAGCGCGGTCAGCGGGGCGGTGCCGGGCGGGCGGGCCCGCACGACGCGGGCGGTCTCGGTCTCGTGGTCGGCGAGGCGGTGCACCACGAGGTCTTCCTTGGCCGGGAAGTACGCGAAGAGCGTGCGTTTGGACACCTCGGCCGCCTCGGCCACCTGAGCCACCGAGACCTGGTTGAAGCCGTGCTCGAGGAACAACCGGATCGCCGCGTCGGAGATCGCCGCGTGGGTCCGCTGCTTCTTCCGCTCCCGCAGCCCCGGCCTGCCGTCCACGACGTTCACCGTAGCAGATGGCTTCACTGGGGTTATTTCTGCATCTGGTATACATTTGCACCCGGGCGAGAGATGGAATGGCGGGAGAACGTTGGCCGAGATCGAGACAGGGGTCGTCGTCGCGGGTGCCGGGCCGACCGGGCTGATGCTGGCGTACGAACTGGCTCTGGCCGGGGTCGAGACCCTGGTGCTGGAGAGGCTGCCCCAGCGCGCCGAGCAGGTGAAGGGCGGCGGGATCCAGCCCCGTACCGCCGAGTTGCTGGACTCGCGCGGGCTGCTGGAGCCGTTGCTGGGCCGGGCCACGCCGCATGAGCCGGTCGGCGGGCACTTCGCGGCCCTGCCGGTGCCCTTGGACTGCGCGCCCTGGCGGACCAGGCACCCCTTCCCGATCGCGATCCCGCAGTGGGCGATCGAGGACGTGCTCGAAGAGCGGGCGACCGCCGCCGGCGCGCGGGTCCTGCGCGGCGCCGCCGTCTCAGGGGTCGAGCCGGACGACGATGGCGTGGTCGTGACGGCGGACGGTCTGCGGGCGCGGGCACGCTACCTCGTGGCGTGCGACGGCGGCCACAGCACGGTGCGGAAACTGCTCGGGCTGCCGTTCCCCGGCAGGCCCGGCACCCATCAGGCGGTGCTGGCCGACATCCACCTGTCCGCCGTGTCGTCGCTGGTGCCGCGGGAGACAGGCCACATGAGCACCCTGACCCGGCAAGCGGGCGGCTTCTGGGCCATGCTGGTCCCGCTCGGCGGCGACCGCTACCGGTTCACCTTCGGGCGCGCCGGCCAGGCGGAGGCGGCCGGCGACCTCCCCGTCACCCCCGAGGAGATCACCACCGCGCTCCAGGCCCTGTACGGCCCCGAGACCACCCTCGGCGCCGTGGACAACGCCTCGCGGTTCACCGACGCCACGCGGCAACTGGAGCACTACCGCGCGGGCCGCGTCCTGTTCGCGGGCGACGCCGCGCACGTCCACCCGCCGCTGGGCGGCCAGGGGCTCAACCTCGGCATGCAGGACGCGTTCAACCTCGGCTGGAAGCTGGCCGCGGCCGTCCAGGATCGGGCGCCGGGCGGCCTCCTGGACAGCTACCACACCGAACGGCACCCGGTCGGAGCCCAGGTCCTGCGGCACACGTCGGCGCAGCGCCTCCTGGCGGCCCCGAACCCGGACGAGGACGTCGCCGCCCTGCGTGACCTCTTCGTCGACCTGCTGCGCCTGCCCGACACCAACCGCCACCTCGCGGGGCTGATGTCCGGCCTCTCGCTGCGCTACGGACCGTCAGAGGGCCATCCGCTCACCGGAGCGCGCCTACCGGACGCCGACCTGGTCACCGAGGCCGGCCCCACCCGGCTGTCGGCGCTGTTCGGCGCGGGGCACGCCGTCCTGCTGGATCTGGCCGCCGCCGTCCCGGCCGATCCTCGGCTCCCGCCGCGGGTCGACCTCGTCCGCGCCACGTGCGCCGACGATCTGGGCGCCGCCGCCGTGCTGATCCGCCCCGACGGCTATGTCCGCTGGGCCGCGGACGGCCCCGTCCGCGGCGACACGTTGCTCGCCGCGATCGCCGGCGGCATCACGAGAGCGCGCTGACGCGGACGGTCACGGGCTCAGCATGATGGTGATCTGGTCCGGCGCCGCGTCCAGGAGGATCAGGACTCCGGCGATCCCGACGATCCAGCGCAGTGACGACCGGGATCCGGAGGAGAGCCTGGACCGCCACCGTTCGAACCGGTCACGCGTCCGTTCGCCCAGGGCGGCCCACGCGGTGAGCAGCAGGATCCCCGGGATCACCATGATGGTCACGTAGCCGCCGAGGAGCGGCGACCACTGGCCGGCGGACAGGCCGGCCGCGGTCATGACGCCGATCGCGGCGAAGTACGGCACGGCGGTGGCGAACTCGAACAGCCAGGTCCCCAGCCCCAGCAGCAGCATCGAGCGCATGGTGAAAGACCGGTCGTGGACGGATGCGCGCTCGGGCTTCCCGTCGGGGATGAAGAAGCTCCCCACGATCAGCGTCGCGCCGAGCGCGGCCTGCCCCCAGGCCCACACGGCGTCGTCGACGATCGGCACGACGGCGCCCAGGCCGAGCATGAGCAGGGCGCCCAAGGCGAAGTACGCGATCGCGACCGATCCGAGGTACACGCCGAGCAGCGCGCCCACCCGGCGCGGCCTGGCCAGCAGCAGATAGAGGGTCACCCCGATCACGGTGGGACTCAGTGTGTCGAGCAGGGCCAGCCCGAGCACCGCCCCGATCGTCTGGATCGACAAACCTGCCTCCTTCCCGGAGCCGGGCGGGCCGTGCTAACACGCCCGTGTCAGTTAAAATAGCACAGGGGTGTTAGCATGTGAACGTGCCACGACTTGTCGATCATGACCAGCGCCGGGCCGAGCTGGGCGAGGCCGCCATCCGGGTGATCCTGCGCGAGGGCCTGGCCGGCGTGACCGTCCGCGGCGTCGCCGCCGAGGCCGGCTGGTCCACCGGGTCCCTGCGGCACTACTTCGGCAATCAGTACGAACTGCAGGCCTACGTCGTCCAGGCCACCACCGACACCCTGCGCCGGCGGGTCCTCCCGCGCGTCCAGCGGCCCCGCACCGCGGATTCGGCGGTCGAAGGGGTCGCCACGATCGTGGAGGAGATGCTGCCGCTCGACGCCGGGCGGCGCGAGGAATACGCGCTGTGGGCGGCGGTCGTGGAATGGGAGCGTCAACACCCTCCGGAAGGGGGGTCCGCGTCGTGGAACGACCAGCGGGCGCTGCACCGCCAGTGCGTCGCCGCCCTGCGCGGCCACGAGACGGCCCGCGAGCCGGGCCAGGCGGCGCTGCCGCACCCCGACGCCGAGGTCGAGCTCTGGGCGGCGCTCCTGCACACGTTCGTCGACGGCCTGGCCTCCCAGCTCATGAACACGCCCGGCCAGGTGTCCGCCGCCGACGCCGCACAACTGCTGCGCTCACTGCTGCGCGCCGTACCTCCCGCAGGGTCGAGCCCTTCGGCAGGGTCGAGCCCCGTGGGCCCGTGACGGTCAGTCGAAGTCGAAGATCGAGTGCTTGTCGTAGAAGTGGAGGATGTAGCGGCAGCGGGCGCAGATCATCAGCGTCATGCGGTGGGAGGTGATGCCCCATCGGCTGTCCAGCCGGCCCTGCTCCTGCTGGAAGTCGGTGCATGCGCAGAGCGGACAGGTGAGCTGCGGTGTCGTCATGCCGGCGGAACGAACGGCCGGGCCACTGGGGTTCCGGGGGCCGTTCGAGTTGCACCGCGACCGCACCAGGACGGCACCCGGCCCTCGCGGCGGTCCCGGCCGCGGGCGACCCGCCACAGATGCACAACAACTATTGTACAAAGGCTCTTGTGCGTTCTAGGATGCCGATCATGCCCGAAATAGAGCGCGTGATCACTGACTCGCGGGTGCTGGCGGCCATGGCCCACCCCGTCCGCCGCCGCCTGCTCGACCTGCTCAAGGTCGAGGGGCCCGCCACCGCGAGCGTCCTGTCGGAGCACACCGGGGAGGCCGTCGGCAACATCAGCCACCACCTGCGCGCGCTCGCCACGGCCGGCCTCATCGAAGAGGCCCCCGAGCTGGCCCGCGACCGCCGCGAACGCTGGTGGCGCCGCACCACCCACACCCTGTGCTGGTCCTCGGCCGACTTCGCCGGCGACGCGGCCGGGGAGGCCATCGCCCAGGCGGCCGAGTCGCTCAACCTCGAACGCCAGAGCGGTCACATACGCCGCTGGGCCGACCAGCCGCAGGACGTGCAGGCCCAATGGCCGCTCGGGCCGTTCTCGGCCGAAGGCTGGCTGCGGGTCACCGACGAGGAGCTGTCCCAGTTCGCGGCGGAGATGACCCGCCTCATCGACCGGTGGGCCGAGCGGGAGCTCCCCGACGACGGCCAGGAACGCGCCACCGTGTTCACCTTCGCCCGTGGGGTGCCGGCCCGCCCATGACGACCACCACCGGCACTTCCCGTCCGGGGCTCCTGCGGCATCGCGACTTCCGGCTGCTGTGGATCGGGCAGAGCGCCAGCAGCCTGGGCAGCGCCGTCACCGGTGTCGCGCTGCCCCTGGTCGCGGTGACCCTGCTGGACGCCCCGGCCTTCCAGGTGAGCCTGCTGACGGCGGCCGCGTGGCTGCCCTGGCTGCTCATCGGCCTGCCCGCCGGCGCCTGGGTGGACCGGCTCCCGCGCCGCCGGGTGATGCTCGCCGCCGACTGGGCCTCCGCGGCCGCCTTCCTCAGCATCCCGCTGGCGGCGCTCGCGGGCGTGCTGACGGTCGCCCACCTGATCGCGGTCGCGCTGACCGCGGGCGTCGCCAAGGTGTTCTTCGCCACCGCCTACCGGGCCTACCTGCCGTCCCTGGTCGACGGCCCTGACCTGCTGGCGGCCAACGCCAGGCTGCAGGGCAGCGAGCAGGTGGCCAACCTGGCGGGCCCCGGCCTCGCCGGCCTGATCGCCCAGCTCTTCTCGGCGCTCGGCGGGCTGCTCGTGGACGCCGCCACCTTCGTCCTGTCGGCGCTCTGCCTGACCCGGGTCGAGCACCGCGAAACTCCGGTCGAGCGCCCGCGCCGGCGGCTGCTCACCGAGATCCGCGAGGGCGTGCGGCTCGTCGCCGGCGACCGGCTGCTGCGCGGCAACACCCTGTACGGCTCCGCCGCCAACCTGGCGCTGACCGGCTACCAGTCGCTGCTGGTGGTGTTCCTGGTGAACGACGCCGGGTTCGGCGCGGGCCAGACCGGCCTGCTCATGGCGGCCACCAGCCTCGGCGGCATCGCCGGCGCGGCCGTCGCCCGGCCGCTGGCCGCCCGGCTGGGCAGCGCCAGGGCCGTGCTCGTGGCCAAGGCCGGGCTCGCCCCGCTCGGGCTGCTGATCCCGCTGGCCGGCGGCGGTGCGGGGACGGCGCTGTTCGTCCTGGGCAGCGTGGCGATCATCGGGGGAGTCGTGGCCGGGAACGTGGTCTTCTCCGGCTTCCTGCAGAACTACGTGCCCGGTGAGCTGATAGGCCGGGTGACGACCAGCATCCAGGTGGTCAACTACGGCGCGATCCCGCTGGGCGCCCTCCTGGCGGGGACGCTGGCGGAGCTGTTCGGTGTACGGGCGGCGCTGTGGGTCATGCTGACCGTCTTCGCGCTGAGCGGATCGATCCTGCTGGCCGCGCTCGGCCGGCTGCGCGACCTGCCCGACGGCCGGCTGGGAAGCCGCCCCTGACCATGCTCCTCGGTCGCCGGAGGCCGGTCCCGCCTGCTTCAGACGGACGCGGCCTCCCACACGAATCCGTCCGGGTCGGTGAAGGGGCCGGCGTCGCCGCCGATCACGATCCGGTGCGATCCGGTGCCCTCCTGGGGGAGGCCGGTGTCCTTGGCGAGGGCGCGGCGCGGGTAAAGGGCCAGCGTGACGGCCGACGACGGGGCGTCGAACTCGACGTACTTGCCGCCGAAGCTCTTGGCCACGGCCAGGCCGCGGTCGACGTAGAAGCGCTTGCCGGCCTTGACGTCCACCACTCCCAGGAGGAGCGCGACCTGGTCGACGTGCCGGGCAGCGGGGGCGGTGTCCTTCTTCTTCGAGGTCGCGATCTTGCAGATCGTCCCGTCCGAGGCGCGTACGGTCACGTAGGGGTCCAGGCCGAAGGCCTGGTAGAAGGCCGCCGCGGCGGCGGGGTCGGGAACTTCCAGGGTGACGGAGGCGAGAGAGGTCATGGCACGTCCTTCGGGTGAGGTGGGTTCGTCATCGTGGTGGTGACCGCCGGGCGGGCGGGCGTTCACCGGTCTTGCAGGAGCCCGAGCACGTTGCCGTCGGGGTCGGTGACGGTGGCCACCAGGCGGCCGCCGCCGACGTCGTGCGCGGCCTCCTGCACGGTGGCCCCCGCGGCGGTCAGCTCGGCCAGCTTCGCCTCGATGTCCGGTACGTGCCAGTAGGCCACCGGCGACGTCATGCCCTGCGGTCCACCGCCCGGCACCAGCCCGATGTGCTGGCCCTCGATGTCGAAGCCGACGTAGTAGGACGAGTCGCTCTGCGGCTCGGCACCGAGCAGGGCCGCGTACACCGCCTTGGCCTTCGCCAGGTCGGACACGGGGTGCAGCACGGTCTTGATCATGGTGTCTCCTGTGGTCGTGGGCCGGATCGGCCCGCTGTGTTCGTGTTCACAGCTTCGCTCCCGGGCGGGCGGGTCCACATCCGTGGTGACCACGGAATCGTCCACGGATCGACGGCACGGATCGGCGGGCGAAGGGCATGCGGCAAACTGGGTCAGTGGTGACAGAAGTGGATATCTCGCCTCGGGAAGCCGAGGTGCTGGACCTGGTCGGAGCCCATCTCAGCAACGCCGAGATCGCGGCACGGCTGTGCATCTCGGTGCGTACCGTGGAGAGTCACGTCTCCTCGCTGCTGCGCAAGCTGGAGGTGCCGGACCGGCGGGCGCTCGCCCGGCGCGCTCCCGAGCCGGCCGGAACCGGCCCGTCACGCCCGGCACCGGTGCTGCCGGCCCCGCTGACCTCGTTCGTCGGACGGGTGCGCGAGCGGGCCGAGCTGACCGCGCTGATCAAGGCGCATCGCCAGGTCACCGCGGTCGGTCCCGGCGGGGTGGGCAAGACCCGGCTCGCGTTGGCGGTGGCCGCGGACGCGGCCGGCGACTTCGCCGACGGGGCGTGGTTCGCCGACCTGGTCCCGGTCACCGATCCGGGCATGATCGCGACCGCGGTGGCCGGAGCGCTCGGCCTCGGCGAGCAGCCGGGCCGCGACATGACCGAGTCCGTGGTCGCCGCGCTGGCCGACCGGCACGCCCTGCTGGTCCTGGACAACTGCGAGCAGGTGGTCGACGGGGTGGCGCTGTTCCTCGAGCGGCTGCTGGCGGCGGGCCCTCGGGTGACGGTGCTGGCGACCAGCCGGGCGCGGCTGATGGTGCCGTTCGAACGGGTGTATCCGGTCCCGCCCCTGTCGCTGGCCGCCGACGGCAGGTCGGACGCGGTCGCATTGTTCATGGAGCGGGCGGCCGCGGTCGGCTGGCCGCTGGATCCTCCGCTGCGCGACCAGGTCGCCTCGATCTGCGAGCGGCTGGACGGCATGGCGCTGGCGATCGAGCTGGCCGCCGCCCGCTATCCCACGCTCGGGCTGGACGGCATCAGCGCCGCCCTGTCCCACCCGCTCCGGATGCTCACCGGCGGCTCCCGTGCCGATGAGCGGCACCGTTCGGTGCGGGCGGCGCTGGACTGGAGCCATGCCCTGCTGGAGCCGGCCGACCGGGCGCTGCTGCGCCGGGTGTCGGTGTTCGTGGCGCCGTTCACCGCCGCCGCCGCCGCGGAGGTGACCGGCGCCGAGGACGGCCTGGTCGCCGACGGGCTGGCCCGGCTCGCCGAGCAGAGCCTGCTGGTGGTGGCGGCGTCCCCCGGCGGCACGGAGTACCGGGCGCTGGAGACCATCCGCCAGTACGCGACCGAGCGGCTCGCCGAGGCCGGCGAACTGGTCGACGCCCGGTCCCGGCACCTTCGCTGGTGCCTGGCCAAGGCCGGCGGCCTGGCGGTCGCAGGCCAGGACTGGCGGGCCCGGTTCGACCTGGTGGCGGACGACCTCCGCGCGGCCCTGGCGTGGGCGGCCGACCGGCCGGAGCAGCGTACGGACGCCTACGACCTGGCCCGGCACCTGGCGGAGCTGACCTTCACCCGCAACCTGACCGGCGAGTCCCAGCGGCGCTACGAGCAGGCGGCCGGACTCGCGCCCGGCCCCGCCGCCACCGCGTCGATGCTCCGGCAGGCCGCGGCCGTGGCCTGCTGCCGGACGGCCGGCGACGACATGTACCGCCTGCGCCGCGCGGCCGCGGACGCCGCCCGCGATGCCGGCGACAGCGCCGGCGCCGCCGCCGACCTGGCGACCGCCGCCACCAACGCGTTCCGGTTCTCGGCCACGTTCCTGCGGGTCCCGCCCGCGGAGGAGGCGGAGGAACTGATCGTCGAGGCGCGGAAGCTGGCCGGCGATGATCCGGCCGCGCGGGCCGCGGTGGCGCTGGCCGAGGCCGCGGTGCTCGCGTTGACCGACACGCACGCCGAGCCCATCCGGCCGGTGCTGCGGCGTCTGGAGGAGATCCCGACGCTGCGCGACACGGCCGTCAAGGGCA
>NZ_JBFAIM010000035.1:0-122429 GCF_040654715.1 Nonomuraea sp. NPDC050643
CACGACCCCGCGCGGACCCTGGCCCGCGCCGCGGCGCCGCTGCTCGGCCGCTCCCTGCGCTGGGGCGCCTGGGGCCAGGTCCTCGCCCTCGGCCTGACGGCGGCCACGAACGCCGGCGCGGCCGACGACGTGGCCTACTTCGAGGACGAGGAGAAGACGCGCAAGCGCGCCACCGGTCTGCTCCTGGGGCTCGGCGGGGGCGGGCTCGGCGCCGTGGGGGCGATCACGTTCCTGGGCAAGGGCGGATCCGTCTTCAGCGCGCAGACCGCGGCGCTGGCGGCCGTCACCACGGCGGTGGTGACGGCGACCGCCATCATCGGTGTCCACCTCGCCGACCCCGGCGCCGCCCAACCGCCGCCCACGGTCATCACCCCGGTCGCGGCCCAGCCGCGGCTCCCCGTCACCGGCCGCCCGCCGGCCGGCACCGTCCGGCAGAGCCAGGCCGGCCCGGGGCAGGGCGCCGTCCGCGACGACCCGGGGCAGGGCGGCACGCGGGACCAGGGACGCGACCCCCGCGACCCCTCTGACCCCCGTGACCGCGTCACACCGCGTCCCGGGGTCCCCCGGCTGACCCTCTCGGACCACAGCATCGAGAGCGGCGACTCGGTCGACGCGCGCGCCACGGGCTTCGAGCCCGGTGAGAAGGTCACGTTCTCCTGGGCCGGGCCAGGTGGCGGCGGCGATCTCGGCGTCCGGACCGCCGGCGACAAGGGCGTCGCGGTGCTGTCCGACGCCGTCCCCGACGGCATCGCGGCCGGTGAATACACGATCACGGCCCAGGGGAAGGACCCCGGCCGGCGCGGCAGCGCCACGCTCACCGTCCGCGACCGCCCCGCGCCCCAGATCCGGTTCACCCGCGTGCCCTCGTCGGTGGTGGCCGAAGCGGCGTTCGAGGTGGTCGCGACGGGGTTCGACGCCGGCGAGACCGTACGGCTCACGCTCGGGGACACCCTCGTCGCCACGGCCACCGCCGGCGGAAGCGGCGAGGTGACGCTGCGCGGCCAGGCGCCCGCCCACCCGCAGACGTACACCTTGACCGTCACGGGCCGGGACGGCGACCGCTCTGACCGGGAGCAGCTGACCGTCACCCCGAAGCCGCCCCCGGACCTGTCCGGCAATTGGGGTGGATACCTGGACTTCCGGGACCTGGGCGGCGGTTTCTACGAGGGCACCCGGTACGGGTCCGACTGGGTGGAGCCCAACAGCGGTTGCACCTACCCCGCGGGCAGCGCGGAGGTGCACCTGTCCGGGCAGTCGCCGACCTATGAGGGCGAGATCCGCTGGATCTACGGCTCCAACGGCCAGAACTGCGAGTTCGAGTGGGGCGCGGCCACCTTCACACTCAGCGAGGACGGCGACGGCTTGGTGGTGCGTTCGGAGGACCCGCGCAACCCCGGCCAGCGGATGTCCCAGACGCTGCGGCGGAACTGACCCCGGTGGGAGGACCGCCTTTACTCCGGCCCTTGACAGCGGAGAACCCGAAATTAAGGTACGGATCATGAGGTGACATCGTGATCACCTTGCCGGTACGGGCAGGCGGGGAGTCTCGTGAGCGGACGCAGGATCACCTTCACGGCAGGCCTCGCGCTGACCGTGACCCTGAGCGCCATGACGCTCATGCCCGCGTACGCCGCGCGTTCCTCCCTGCCCACGGTGTCGCCGACACCGCAGTCGCTCACCGGCGGCGGTGCGGCGGCCGTGGTCACCCGCCGGACGCTCGTGATCGCCGACGGCCGGACCGACCCCGCCGCCCGCGACCGCCTCGTACGCGAGCTCAGGGCGCACGGCGCCGGCCGGGTGGACATCGTCGCCCCCGGCAGGATCCCCGCGAGCGCGTCCGGCCTGCTCAAGGTGCGTCTCGGTCCCGCGGCACGGCCGGACATCGCGCGGGCGCTCGGCGACACCGCCGTCCCCGACCGGGCCGAGGGGTACGCGCTGCGGGTCACCGGCGGCAGACCCGACCAGATCGCGCTCGGCGGCAGGGACGCCGCCGGCCAGTTCTACGCCGTGCAGACGCTGCGCCAGTTGTTCGTCAGGTCCGGCGGCGGCTGGAAGGTGGCCGGGGTCCAGGTCCGCGACTTCCCGTCGATGCCGCTGCGCGGCACCATCGAAGGCTTCTACGGCGCGCCGTGGACGCACGCCGAACGCCTCGACCAGATGGACTTCCACGGCGACGTCAAGGCCAACACCTACATCTACGCCCCCAAGGACGACCCGTACCATCGTGACAAGTGGCGTGAGCCGTACCCGGCGGACAAGCTCGCCGAGCTGGGCGAACTGGTGGCGCGGGCCGGCGCGAACCATGTCCGCTTCACCTTCGCCCTCTCCCCCGGCGTGTCGATCTGCTACTCCGACCCGGCGGACCGCGCCGTGCTCGAGCAGAAGCTGCAGGCGCTGCACGACCTGGGCGCCCGGGCCTTCTCCATCCCACTGGACGACATCAGCCACACCCGCTGGAACTGCGCCGCGGACGAGACCGCGTACGGCCCCGCCGGGCGCACCGCCGCGGCCAGGGCCCAGGTCGATCTGCTCAACGACCTGCAGCGCGACTTCATCGCCGGCCACGAGGGCGCGCAGCCGCTGCAGATGGTGCCCACCGAGTACGGCGACCTGACCGACACCACGTACAAGCAGACCATCCGGGCATCCCTCGATCCCGCGATCGAGGTGATGTGGACCGGCACCGACACCGTGCCCCCCGAGATCACCAACGCGCAGGCCGAGAAGGCGGCGGAGCTGTTCGGGCGCAAGGTCTTCGTCTGGGACAACTACCCGGTCAACGACTACGGCAACACCAGCGGCCGGCTGCTGCTGGCGCCGTACGACAAGCGTGAGAGGGGGCTGGCCGCGCATCTGTCCGGCATCGTGGCCAATCCGATGAACCAGCCGTACGCGAGCAAGGTCGCGGTCTTCGGCGCCGCCGACTTCACCTGGAACGATCAGGCGTACGACGCGAGGAAGAGCTGGCCGCGCGCGATGGCCTACCTCGCCGGCGGCGACCGGGCGGCCACGGCGGCCCTGCTGGTCTTCGGCGACCTGGAGCACATGGCGCCGACGTTCGGCGGCACGCCCTGGCAGCCCCAGGCGCCCGAGCTCGCCACGCGGGTGGCCGGGTTCTGGCAGGCCTGGGACGCCGGGCGGCGCGCCGCCGCGATCACGGCGCTGCGCCCGTACGCGAACGCCATCGCCGCCGCGCCGGCCACCATCCGGGGCGGATCGGTGCAGCGGGGCTTCGCCGTTGACGCCGCGTCCTGGCTGGACGCCACCGAGCTGTGGGGCAGAGCGATGGTGACCATGCTCGACTCGCTCGACGCCCGGCTGGCCGGGGACGACGCCAAGGCCGCCGCGCTGCTCTCCGAGTCGCGTGACCTGCAGCGGCAGGCCCGCGCCGTCCGGGTCACCCCGCCGCGCAACCGCTGGGGCTCGACCCAGCCCCAGATCGGCGACGGGGTGCTCGACGTCTTCCTGACCGAGGCCGCCACCCGATGAGGTGAACGCTCACGCGGCCGGTGGGCACACCGCCACGGCCGGGCCTGCCCGGCACCGCTACGGCCACCTTGAGGCGGACTCGGCGCTCCCTGGCTGAAGGTCGATGACGCACACTATTGTCGAAGGAATTCGGGTCCGAGCTTCTCACCGCCGCTGATCGACAGGCGCATGCGCCGCTCCACCGTTCGTGCACGTCCCCACCGCGGCCTTTCCCTTTGGCGGCCCTTTCTCCAGGAGCACCAATGAGCACAGTTGCCCTGATCACCGGAGCGGCGAGCGGCATCGGGGCCGCCGTCGCCCGGCGTCTGTCCGCGAGCGGGGTCGCCTGCGTCCTCGTCGATCGCGACGCCGAGAGCGTCGAGCGAGTCGCCAAGGAGGTCGGCGGCGGCTGGGTGGTGGGCGACCTCAGCGCGCAGGAGACCTCGCTGCGGGCCGTCGCGCTCGCCGACGAGCGGTACGGCCGCCTCGACCTCGTCCACCTCAACGCCGGGACCAACGGCGGCATCAGCATGGCGGCCTTCGACGCCGAGCGGTACCGGACGGTGATGGGGGTCAACGTCGATGCCGTCGTCTACGGCGTCGCGGCCGCCCTGCCGCTGCTCAAGCGCTCGGGCGGCGGATCGATCGTGGTCACCTCGTCCCTGGCCGGGCTCGTCGGCTTCGGTATCGACCCGATCTACTCGATGAGCAAGCACGCCACGGTCGGCCTCGTCCGGGCCCTGGTGGACCCGCTGGGCGCGGAGGGTGTCAAGATCGGCGCCGTCTGCCCCGGCTTCACCGACACGCCCCTGGTCGCGCCGGTCAAGGACCTGATGCTCCAGGCCGGGATCCTGATGCTGACGGCCGATGACGTGGCGGCCGCCGTGGAATCGGCCTTCCACGCCGAGTCGTCCGGCACCGTCGTCGTCGTACAACCGGGCATGGAGCCGACGCCGTACAAGCACGCGGCTCTGCCCAGCCCCACCACTGGATGAGTTACCGACGTCCGTGAACCGGTGATCTGGGTCGCCCTTTCGTCACCTGTTCGTCGCCAGGCGGTGCGGCCGCGTCCGCAGCCGCACCCGCCGAGCCGGCCACCGTCACGAAATCACGCTGATCGCCAGCCCTTGGGCAGGTCCGGAGCGTCCTGACCACTGCTCGGTGCCAGGTTCCCGCGAATGAAGAGCGCCCACTCGCGGCCGTTGGTCGCGCAGGCCGAGCGGTCGAACGTCCACCAGCCCTGTGAGGCGCCCCACCTGCGCTGTCCCTCGCAGGTCGACGAGTCCGGATAGAAGTTGTAGATCCACCAGATATCGTCGGCGGTCGCGCTCGCCGCCACCGCCGGTGTGCCGGCCGCCCATGCGGGCGTGCCCAAGGTCAGGCCGCCGCCGACGAGCGCGCCCGCGATGGCGAGCGTCGCCGCGATCTTCTTCGTCCTACGCACTGCTACCTCCTGGTCTCGGCTTTACGTGGTCCTGTCGATCTGTCGTCGCCGGAAGTCACGTCGAGGGGTCGTCGATGTACTGGACCCACAGGTCCCAGCTCTCGCCGACGATCTTCTTGCACGTGTATCCGATCGCGCCGTTGTTGCGGACGTAGTCCCGGCCCGCCTGGGCGCATTGCGAGAAGCTGGGGAAGCGGCCCGACCATTCGTTCCGCTGGGGAATCTGTACGGCGCTCTCCGACTGTGCGCTGCTCTGCTCCGCGAAAACGGGAATCGCTGGAGAAAGCGCCAGAGCGAGACCGGCGACCCCGGCGGCCATGTGCTTTGCCATGCGAATGCGCATACTTCTTCCTTTCACTCCGGGAAGACTGGTTTGCTGGTGGCTCGCCAAACCGTGATATCGACAATCATGCATAATCGACATGTCGTCGCCCTGTCTTCGAACTGTCCTCCGCCGGCGACCGGGAAAGCCTGCAGATTTTTCAAGGAATGTGGCGGAGGCCGGGGAAGGCCCCCGCCCCCGCCGAACCGGGGCGGGGCGCGGCGGAGGACATTTCCAAGATTTGTGAAACGTTCCGGCCTTCGTACCCTTCGCGGTTAGGTTCGCGGCAGGATCCGTTCATGTCGTGGCGAGGGGGTGGGGGCGTCGTCTCCCCTGGAAGCGGACGCGCCGCGGGCCCATGCCGTGGGGCCGATCCGTCTCGAGCGCGTGCGCGGCGGCGGGGACGCGTCGTGACGCTCAGGATCGACCGCCGGCTGGTCGAGGATGGATTGGCGCGCTGGGACGCCATGGCCGCCGGCTTCGACGACGCGGTCGCCGAGGCCGTGGCCCGCATCGAACGGCTGCACGCCGCGGCTCCGTGGGGGGACGACTCGGCGGGCAGGGAGTTCCGCAGGGCGTACACGGAGGGCGACGGCCCCCATCTGGCGATCGCCTGGGCGCGCGCCCAGGCGGCCCGGATGTCCGACAGCGGCGCAGCGGTACGTCAGAGCGTGGACGGTTCGGCGGAGGCGGAGGCCGCGTCGTTCGACAGGAGGGTCTGACAGCTTGACCACAGCCCATCGGCGCGGGGGTGAGCCGGGGCGCGCATGGCCATAGAGACCGGTCCGGGCCGCAACCTCGGCTCCCCCGTCACCGGCACGCCCGCGAGCCAGGGCGACACGATCGGCAGTGACGGGTTCGGCACCGACGTGACCAAGGCGTGGGGCGAGAGCCTGCCGCCGCCGGCCGACATCCTGATCGCGCTGATCTCGTCCGGGCAACTGTGGCCCGAAGGCAGCGAGAGCGGCCAGGCGGCGCTGGCGGTGGCCTTCGAGGACCTGGCGCGGTGCTCGGCGACGGCCGCGCAGGCGTGCGGGCCCGCGGGGGCCAGGATCCTCGAAGGCTGGCAGGGGCCGGCGGCCGAAGCCTTCGGTACGGACGTCGAGCGGTTCGGCTCCGGCGAGTCGGGGCTGGGGGCGCTGGCGCAGGTCGCGCACGCGTACGCGGTGCAGCACGACAACTACGCCCGGGAGACGCAGTACGCCAAGCTGTCCATCAACGCCGGCTTCTGGGTGACGCTGTCGGCGGCCACCGTGGCGGCACTGGCCACGTTCTTCAGCGCGGGCGCCACCACCCCGTTGCTCGGGCCGTACGCCAGGGAGCTGCGCAGGTTCCTCGACCAGATCTTCGAACGGCTGAACGGCGCGGCCGGCGCGCGCTTCGCCGGGACGGCCGCCCCCAGGGCGGCGGCGGTGAACACGGCCCGGCTGAGCGGCCTGGGACAGGGCCAGGGGCTGCTGGCCAGGGCGGTCACCAGCCACGCGCTGCGGGAGGTGCCGGAGGAGGTCGCCGAGGGCCTGGTGATCGACGGCTACGCCCAGGGCCGTCAGCGGGACCTGGGCACGCGCGAGGGGTGGGACGGCAAGCGGACGCTGGCCACCATGCTCGGCGATGCCGGCGGCGCCGTGCTCGCTTCCAGGCTCGCCGGGCCGATGTCCAGGTTCGTGAGCGATGTGCCGGGGATCAAGGCCCTGAACGCGGCGGCCCGGGACGCGCCCGGCATCCTCAACGCCCTGCGCCGCTATCCGGGCCGTGCCCTGGGGGGCGCTCTCACCAACGGGGCGGTGTCGGTGCCGGCGGGGGTGGTGGCCAACGGGCTGGTGTACGGCACATGGAAGTTGCCCTCGGTGGAGGGGGTGCTGGGCGGGATGGCGGCGGGTGCCGGTCGTACGAACACGATCAGCCCGTTCAGCGTCGACGTCCTCGGCGCGATCGCCAATCCTCACGCCGCCCTGGCGACCGCCCACACAACGGCCGCCGCCACGGACGCAGCCCGCACCGGCACCGACACCGACTTGGGCTCCGGCTCCGGCTCCAGCGGCGGCCCGACCACCGGGGCTGCCTCGGCCACACCTGTCACCGCGACCGACCTGGCCACGAACGCGCCGCCGAACCCCGGCACAGGCGTCCCCGCGCCCACGACGCCGACCGTTCCGGGAGCCGTCAGCGGCCCGGAAGCGCCAGCAGGTCCAGGAGCGGCGAGCGCGACGACCGCACCCGCCGCCGCTGCTCCCGGTCTGGCGGCGAACGTTCCACCCGTCACAGCCGGACCAACGACCAACGCCGCTCCTGCGGCTCCGGGAACCCCGGTCACGACCGGCTCCCCCACCACCCCGGCAAACGCTCCCACCAGCACGGCCCCGACCACCGCCGGGGCGGGGGCGGGGACCTGGGCCGGCGCGGGAGGCGGGGCCGGGGCCACAGGCGGGGCCGGAACCGCAAGCGGGCCCGGGCCCGCAGCCGGGGCCGGGGCAGGGGCCGGGGCCGCAGCCGGGGCCGCAGGCGGGGCCGGTATTGGGGCCGGTGGCGGGGTCGCTTTGGGGTCTGGCGCGGTTGCGTCGCAAGTGGCCGGCGGGGGTCAGCCCATTGGCACCTCGCCTGCGCCCACCACCGCGACCCCCGTCTCCCCCGGAGCGCTTGGCGACCTGAATGCCCGTACAGCGCAGGCCGTCCCCGAGCCCCAGTCATCGGCATCGGGAACCCCGCGCCGCGGCGGCGAGCTCGTGCCCTCCCAGGCGGAGCTCGTCCAGGCACTCAGCGGCGCCCCTCCCCCGCCCGCGAACCCGTCGCCGCGACCGGCGCAGACCCCGCCCGAGCCCCCCGTCGACCACCGGCTCACCGGCGAGCAGTTACGGGACATCTTCGAGTTCCGGATCGTCCGGGAGAAGCTGTCCGACGCCAGGCGCTCCCCCACTCCGACGATGATCGTCGTCGGAGGCCAGCCGGGCGCGGGCAAGTCCACCACGATCCGCGGCCTCCACGAGGAATACCAGGACCACGGGGGCGCCATCCGGCTGATCGTCGACGAGTTCAAGGACTTCCACCCCGCGTACGAGCGGCTGCTGGCCTGGAACGACGTGGCGACGAACAACCTCATCCAGCCGATCGCGAAGCAGTGGCAGGCGATGGCGTTCGAGCACGTCATGGCGAAGGGCTACAACGTGATCGTGGAGGCCACCCTGGGCGACCCCCGGGAGGCGGGCGAGTTCATCAGGAGCTTCCAGGAGCGCGGTTACCGGGTGGAGACCGAGTTCGTGGCGGCCGCCGGGGCGCAGAGCCGGCTCTCGGTCCTCACCCGCTATCTGAGCGAGAAGGTCACCCAGGGCGCCGGTCGGTTCGTGCCGGCGGCGGCGCACGACAGCCGGTTCGCCGGGTCGGAGAAGACCGTGGGCCTGCTGGAGTCCGACGACCCGCCGGCGATCGTCAACGCGTTGCACATCCGGCTGCGTACCGGTGAGACGATCTTCTCCAACCGGCGCGGACCCGACGGCGCGTGGCTCGGGCGGACGGGCGCCCAGCAGGCCCTGCGGGCCGAGCGGGAGCGTCCGTGGACCCCGGCCGAACGGACGGACTTCACCCACCGGGTCGAGCGGTTGCGCGCCACGCTGGACCGGCAGCGCGACCAGCACCCCGCCGGCGCCGCGACCTATGACCACCTGGCCCGCGAGGCCGACGCGGTCGAGGCCATGGCGGCGCCGTGGCTGACCCCTCCCGGCCCGGCGGAGACCTCGCTGTCGTTCGAGCGCCGGCTCGGAGAGGCGCTGTACCACGATCCCGCCGCCCGCACCGCCGCCGAGCGCACGGTGGCCAGGCTGTACGACGTTCTCACCGCACTCCATCAGGAGCTCCATCCGGGAACGCCGGCGGCCCGCACCGAGCAGGCGTTCTTCAAGGACGACCCCACCAGCCCCGGCCAGGTCGGCCGCGACCGGATCTCGCTGACCGGCCTGCGCCGGGACGGCAACCTGCGCATGCTGATGACGGCGCTCTACAACGCCGCGTTCTTCAGCCAGGACGCTCTCACCCTCAAGGAGACCCTGTACGAGCTGCGCACACGGCCCGACTGGACGGAGACGGCCACCCGCGCCGGCCTCGACGCCGCCCGGTTGCGCCCCCTCCTGGAGCGTCCGCTGGCCAACTCCAGGGAGATCTTCAAGATCGCCACCATGGGCACGCATTCGCCGGACGCGGCCGCCACCGTGGCGGAGTTCAAGGAGAGCCAGGCCGCGAGGTGGTCACGTACGGTCGAGGAGCTCGACGCCTTCCAGCGGACGCCGCAGGACTTCCTGGACCGCGACATGCCGCTGCACGCGCTGGAACTGGCCGCCGCGCGCCGCCCGCCCGAGCCACCGCAGCCGTCCGGCGCGCCTCCGGAGCCGGCCCCGTCGGCCGGGGTCCGCAACGTCCAGGACGACCCGGCCGCCGAGGACCCCTGGTCGGACCTGCTCGCCCGGCCGGACGACGATCCCGGGCACGACGCGCGGGAGCCGATGAGCTGGGTGCTGGGCACGGCGCGGTACGGCATGCACACCGACCACCCCTGGTACACGACGGTCTCCGCCGAGGCGGGTTTCCCTGTCGTCGCCGGGATCTCCGGCACCGCCACGCGCCTGCACTCCATCTTCCGCTGGATCCGGCCCGAGGGCGTCACCGAGGAGCAGTTCACCCGCGCGCTGCTCGGCTGGATGCTGCCGACGGAGGACCATTCGATCTACGAGATCGTCCGCGGTGTCGAGGTGGCGTCACCGGGGCTGTTCGGCGCTTTCACGGACGTGGCGGAGCTGTACGACCGCCTCACTAGCATGGATCCCACCGCTCGTCAGGGGAGGCAGGAGCCGCGATGAGCCAGCCTTCCTACCGGTTCCCGAGCCTGGTCGCCGACTGTCACACGCTGCTGCTGCGGCTGGCCGGGCGGGTCCCCGACGGCCTGATCGCCGAGGCCAAGGACCGGCTCGTGGCCGAGGACCTGCGTGGCTTGGCCGCGTCGATGGCCATGGCCGTCGTCGAGCGCGACGTCCCCCTGACCGGCCCTGACGCCGACCTGCTGGCGGGCCTGCTGAGCGGCACGGGTGCCGATCACGCCCGGCTCGCCGGGGTGCGGCGGCAGAGCGGCGACCCCGCTCCGGAGTGGGTGTTCGCGCCGGCGCCGCTGCCCGTGCTGCGCGCCCACCGGGAGCGGATCGGCCGCTGCCTGGACCTCACCGACGCGCGGGATCTGGCGCTCGCGGACGGCCTGCGCGACGAGCGGGATCTGGCCCTGATCGGCTTGGTCGCCGACCGGCCGGGGGTTCGTGCGCTGTGGCGGGCCTGGCGGTTCCCGCCCAGTGGTCCGCCGGGGCCGCGCGCCAAGCGCGTCTACCTCGCGGAGGTCGCCGCGGGCACCGATCCAAGCCTGCTCGCGCTCGGCGCGCAGATCGCGCTGAGCGAGCAGGGCGAGGCCGATCCGCAGGTCGAGGTCTACACCGCCGCATCGGGCCCACCGGCCTACCAGCGGGCCGCCCGGGCGCGGTCGTCGCTGCTGTGGTCCCCCGTCCCGCCGCACACCTTCCATCGGGCGAGCGTGTACGACGCCGTGGGCGGCGAGGCGGGCCCCCTTTTCCACACCGATCATCCGCTCGTGACCGACCCGGCCCGGCGTGACCGTCTTCTCGGCTACCTCACGTCGGCGGCGACCGTCCGCGACAATCCGGTCCTCCGCGACGACGCCGTGAACCGCTCCCGCCGCGGCGTCGTTCCCTGGAGCTTCCGTACGGACGGCGTCTGGATCTGGTCGGAAGCCGTCGCCTACTACCTGCGCGAGCACGCGCTGGCCCCGTCCGCGGAGTTCCTCGCCCATCTGGGCGACGCGGGCACCCGGCCGCCGTCGCTGGACACCGTGACCTGGTTCCGGGCCAGGGCTGCGCTGTATCGCACGACGTGAGCGGTCACCGTACCGGCGAGGGCGGCTCCAGCACCTCCCAGTTCCCGTGGCGGCAGTGGTAGCGGACCAACAGGCGGAGCCTCGCGACCGCCTCGGGAACCGCCGTCACCTCCACCTCGACCCGGTAGCCCGCGTCCCGGAAGACCGCCGCGTACGCGTCCACCTCACCGTCCCGGTCCGCGCCGGCCTCGAGCACGACGTCCGCCCGGCGGGCGATGGCCCGTTCGACGGCCAGGGCGCACCACCCCAGGGCGTCGGCCATCACCCGGTCGCCGGCGGCGGCGTCGTCGTGGAGCACGAGATCCCAGCTATAGGGGTGGTAGGCGAGGAACGCCTCGGGATCGATCACCTCCCAGCCGCCGGGCGCGGGCCGGTCCCGCACCACCTGGCGGGCCCGCGTCGTCCTGCCGGAGCCCTGCTCCCCCGCGACGATCACGACGACCGGCGCCGGGCTGGGCGCCGCGACGTCCAGCGCCTCCGGGACGATCGTCTCCGCGAACACGCGGGCGTGCTCACCCGAGGAGAGCCGGTAGGCGTCGGGCGAGGGCCGGGCGACGACCTCGATCGAACCGCCCAGCGCCGCCAGCCGCGCGCCGTGCGCCCTGACGGCCCGGGCCACGGCCGCGTGATCGGCCGGGTCGAGGCCGATGAACTCCCCGCGGTAGCGGCCGCGCAGCGCACGCCACGACGCGTCGGCCGGCGCGGCCCGCTCCCGGGCGGTGCACCAGGCCATGAGGCCGCCGATGATGTCCAGAGCCGACTCGAAGCCGAGCGACTCGTCCCCGTTGGCCGGGCGGGCCGAGGTCATGGCCGGTCGGCGCAGAGCGTGAGCGCGGGGTGGCGGTAGACGATGGCGCGCGGCAGCACGTCAGGCGTCTTGGTCCAGTTGGGAACGTCCTTGCCGCAGACCGAGGCGTCGGCGGCACCCTCCGACACCTTGGTGACCCGGTAGGTGGCCGAGGGCCCGCAGGTCACCTTGGACGCCTTGCCGGTGGGAAAGCCGATCTCCTGGTAGAAGCAGTCACCCTTCTTCGCGTTGAGCGTCAGGCAGAGCTGGCTGCGGGTCCGGCGGCTGGACATCACGACGTAGCCGTTGGTGACGTCGTCGCAGCGGTTCGCCTTCTTGATCACCTTGTAGGTCGCCTGCGGGGTGGTGCACCCGACGATGTGGAAGTCCTCCCGGAGGGTCTTGCCGCCCTTACCGAGCGCTTCGAGGCAGGAGCCGACCTGGGCGTTGCTCGGATCGTCCGCCGCGGCGCAGGCCGTGGCCGTCAAGATCAGAAGCGTACAGGCGAGGCCCGCCGTGAGGCGGGCGACAGGACGGTGGCGATCAGTCGAGGTGCCCATCATGGCACGGCAGCCTAATCAGGTGCTCGGACGCTTCCGCTCATTTACGAAATAGCCGAAGCGTTCGGCGCAGGGGGCCACGTCCCGGGATCGGCAGTGGCCCCCTGACCTCAGGACGGAACGCGCACGCTACGCCCCTGCCCGATGTCCACCGGACCAGCCCCGGGCCTGACCACCCGGACGACGGTGCCCCCGCAGGCGGGCTCCTGATAGACGGCGATCGAAACGTCGGTCCTGTTGGTGATGCTGGTGAAGACGGGTTCGGGAGAGATGCATCCCGGCCTGGGGTTGATGAGAGCGGCGTCGGGGCCACCGGGGAAGTGCAGGATCAAGGATCCCGTCGCGGCGTTGGCGGTCGCCATGTTGGCCGACCATGCCATTCCGGCCAATGCGAGCGTGGCGACGAACATTCTTGCGGGCTTCATGTTGATGCTCCTTATTTTTCTGGCTGTCGGAAATCCAAAAGAGCAAGCCACTACGGTGAAGTCTCACCTCCGTTCCCCGAGCCATCAGCGTCAGTACGAGCTGATCCCTCGCCCAGGGTGAGGACGCGGCCGTCGCTGTGATCAGTGTCAATGACCGCCTATCGCGCGCACAGGTCAGCAACAGGGCATTTACCTGACATTTCGCCGATCGAGACTGCGGCATCCGGTCGACGCGGTGGCATCGAAAAGGCCGGCCCGGTCATATGATCGACGCCTTGATCGGCGGAAGGCGGCGGCAGGGTATGCGGGTGACGATGGCGAGCGCCGCGGCACGGACTGGTCGCGTGAACGAGGACTTCACCGGCGCCGTGCCGATGGCGGCCGTGCTGATCGACGGCGCCGGCATCCCCGGCGCCGAATCGATCTGCTCCCACGGTGTGGCCTGGTACGCCGGCCGCCTGGGAGGCGGCCTCCTCAGCCTCTTGCCGCTCGCGCGGGACCGCGGTCTTCCGGCACTGCTCGCCGAGGCCATCGAGCGGGTGACGGACGATCACCGGGACACCTGCGACGTCGCCGACCCCATCAGCCCGTCGGCGACGGTGGCCATGCTGCGCCTGTCCGGCGGCCTCCTCGAGTATCTGGTGCTCGGCGACTCGTCCCTCGTGCTCGACCGAGCGGACGGCGCGCCGCTCGTCGTCTCCGATCCGCGGGAGGTGATCATCAGCCGGTCGTACGAGCCCGCGCTCGAGGCCGTCGCCAAGGGTGGCGAGGAGTACCGCCGAATCCTCCAGGCATTGCGCGCCAACCGGAACCAGGCGGGCGGCTTCTGGGTGGCCAAGGACGACCCGGGGGCGGCGGACGAGGCGATCACCGGAAGCCGTCCGATCTCCGAGCTGACCGGCGCCGTCCTGCTCAGCAATGGCGCCAGCCGCGTCGTGGACCGGTTCGGGCTCACCGACTGGCCGGGGGTCATGGCCGTCCTGGCGTCGAGCGGGCCCGACGAGATCATCCATCGTGTCCGGCAGGCGGAGGCGCGCGACGCGGTGGCGGCGGACGACGCGACGATCACGTACTGCACCGACCTCGGCGAGGCCTGATCGTCGCCGGCGGAGCTCCGGGCCGGTTGGTCGCTTCCGCCGGCCTGGGTGAGGCGGTTGAGTGACGATCAGTTACCGAGGGTAGCGATAGGGGTGGGTGATCCCGTCGGACGGGCGGCTGGTCGCCGTCGAAGCCCTCGCCGACCGCCACCCCGCCCTGCCGCTCGTCGCCACCCATCGCGACGACGACGTCATCTCCTCCACCCGGCGAACCATCCTCTTCCCCACGGACGGGAACACCTTCACGATCAACGCGGCCGGACTGACCCCCTCCGGGCGGCAGGAGCCCGGCAGGGTCCCGGCCACCTGACCCCGGCCACGGCAGGCGGTCAGTCGTCGAGTGCCTGGTAGAGGGTGGTCCAGAAGTCGTTGATGGCGTTCGCCGAATCGGGGGTGGACATCCCGGTCTGGGTGAGCAGGATGCCGACGAGCCGGTTTTCGGGGTCGGCGTAGACGGTGGTGCCGGCTCCGCCGTCCCAGCCGAACTGGCCGACGGGCGCGTAGTCGCCGCGATAGGTGCGCGCCGCCATGCCGAAGCCCCAGCCGCCGTGCTGCGCCAGGCCGTACCCCATATGGGCCGCGTCGCGGGCCCAGGCTTCCCGGGCGGCCAGTTGCTCGGGCGGGAGACGGTTGGTGGTCATCAGCTCGACGGCGGGCCGGGACAGGATCCGCCGGGACCCGTGCCTCCCGTGGTCGAGCAGCATCCGGAAGTAGGCGTGATAGTCGTCGGCGGTCGAGTCGAGTCCGCCGCCGCCCGAGGCGAACGCCGGAGGCCGGCTGTGGTGTCCCCCTTCGGCCTCGTCCTCCACGGTGAACCGTCCGGTCTGCCCATCGGGGGCGTACAGGGGCGGCAGCCGGTCGATCTTGCCGGCGGGCACGTGGAAACCGGTGTCGGTCATGCCGAGGGGGTCGAAGATGCGTTCGCGCAGGAACGTCTCGAACGGCCGGCCGGCGACCCGGGCCACCAGCACGCCGAGCACGTCGTCGCTGACGTTGTACAGCCACCGCTCGCCGGGCTGGCGCATCAGCGGCAGCGTGCCCAGGCGGCGCATCCACTCATCCGGTCCCGGTTCGGGCAGCAACCAGCCGTCCGCCTGGCCGTACACCCCCTGCTCGAAGAACGCGCTCATCATCGGGGCGGTCCGCGCCGTCATGTCCAGCCCGAGCCCGCACGTGGAGGTGAGCAGGTCTCGTACGGTGATCGGCCGCCGCGCCGGCACGGTGTCGTCCAGCGGGCCGTCGGGCCGCTTCAGCACCTTCCGGTCGGCGAGTTCGGGCAGCCACGGATCCACCGGGTCGTCCAGCCGCAGCCGGCACTCGTCCAGCAGGACCATCGTCGCCGCCACGGCGACCGGCTTGGTCGTCGAGGCCATCCGGAAGATGGTGTCGCGGCGCATCGGCGGCCCACCGTCGTGGCGCATCGTGCCGATCGCCTCGACATGCGTCTCCTCGCCCCGGCTGACCAGCGCGACCAGCCCGGGGATCCTCCCGGACTCGACATGCCGGGTCAGCACCTCGCGCAGTCTGCGCAACCCTGCCGCGGAGAAGCCGCTGTTGCCCGTTCTCATCATGAATTTCCTTCAGCTACTCGGTGGTGCTTACTACTGGTATAAAGTAGCACTGACTACCAGTACATAGCAACGCTGAATAGCCGGCACGTCCGGCCGTCTCGGTCGGTGGTGGGGCAGGAGTCGGTGGTGCTCTGGTCGAGGTCAGAGCGTCAGGAAGCGCTCGCCTTCCGGTCGCTGGGGGTCTGGAAGCCGGTGAAGCCGGGTGTGGCGTCCGTGGTCAGGGCGATCTGGTTGAGCACCAGCCCGGCCTCACGAGGCGCCAGCGAGATCGTGTGCTCGCCGGGTTCGAGCGCCAGTGCGGCCCCGGCGACGCTCGTGCTGCCGTACCAGGTCTCGAACCCGGTCTCCGGCCCGGACTTGCCCGACTGGTATCTCCACTGCCCGTCGACGAGCACGTGGTAGGAGTCGGCGTCGGCGTTCGGGTTGCTCGTGTTGGCGAACAGGTAGTACGTGCCACCGGTCTGGACGTCGACGGTGAAGTCCAGGCGCGGTGGTGCTCCCGCCGCGGAGCCTCCGTTGACCTTCTCCGTCGGGCCGGCCTTGAACAGCGCCTCGGCCTGGGCCGCCGAGGTCGCCAGCCACTGCGCCTTCGCGCCGGCGTCGGCCGGCGGGACGACCTGGAGACCGTTACGAGCCGGCGCCCAGCCGTGGGTCCCGTTGTTGCTCGCGACCGCGTTGGCGGAGGCGCTCTTCTCCAGCGCGTCGGCCGCGTCGAGGACGACCGAACCGTCCCGTTCCAGATAGGCGCCGACCGGCGCCCCCGGGGCCCTGCCCACCGTGACGGGCGCCACCCACGCCTCACCACCGGCGGTGATGGAGAGCTCGGCCGTTCCGGCGCGGCGCCCGGTGACCCGTACCTGACCGCCCTGCACCGCGACCGACACGGCGGTCTCGTTGTCGGACTCCGCGGCCGTCACGTCCCGCACGCCCTCGACCGTGCTCGTCTCCCCCACCGACGTCCGGATCGCGGGCAGCCGGCGGAGCTCGGGCATCGTGCCGGGAGGAGGCGCCACGGTGGCCCTCTGGGGTGCGGCGATGTTGTTCGGGCTCTCGGGCGGCCCGACCAGGCCGTCACCGGCCGCGCCGGCGCGGGTCTCGATGATGATCCGGTCGAAGAGGATCGCCGCGTCCGAGCGGTAGACCACGAGGTCGTGCCACCCGGGTGTGGTCACATCGATGGTGAAGTTCAGGGGTTCGATGCCGTGCATGATGTTGAATCCCCAGGCGCTGGTGCTCGTGCCGGCGACGGAGTTGCCGCGCAGCAGGCCGGGGGTCTGGCCGTCGAGCCCGATCGCCGTGCGCGCGGTTCGCGGCGTGCCGTTGTCCTCGGTGCCTTCGTTCAGCGTCGGAATCCGGTAGAAGGTCCCGGTGAACTTCCCGGTGGAGGTGAAGTGGACCCGGTATTTCAGGCGGGCGGTCGTCTCGAAGCCGGAGTCGACCCGGGGCGCGATCTCCGGGAAACCGCCCATCGAGGCCCCGCGCCGGCCCACGCCCTCAAGGGGGGCCCACCGGCTCCCGTCGGCGCCGGGCAGGTTCTCGGAGAAGTGCTCGGCCTCGAGGGCCACGTACCCGTTGGCCTCCAGGTGCGCACGCTCGGCGACGCGGCGCAGATCCACGGCCGCCCGCGCCGCGTCGACCGTGAACGTCGCGACCGGGTCGCCGGCCTTGGCGCCGCCGGCGGCGTTGAAGACCCGGATCGTCCCCGTCGTGGCCGGATGGTTCTTGGCGACCGTCACCGTGACGCGTTGCTCTGTCGCGGTCGTGCCCGAGCGCCGGGAAAGGGTGATCCACCGGGCGTCCGTCTCGGCGACCCACTTCTGCGGTCTGGCCACGTCGGCCCGGGAGAACACGTCGAAGAACCGCCTGTCGTCGGGCGCGGCCGAGTCGAACGTCAGCGTCCCGCGTCCAGGCTCCTTGCTCCCCTCGGCGGCGGCGCCCACCGCGTCGACCGGGGTGGCCACCCGGGCGTACCGGCCGTTGGTGAGCATGACGGCGCCCTCGTTCGGGAAGCCTTCGGGATGGCTGTGGCCGATGGCGTCGTCCCACTTGCCGTCGCTGATCGTGTTCCAGTGGTCCTCGTCGGCGAAGATGCGCTCGCGGGCCTGCTTGGAGAGCAGTTCGTAGCTTCCCGCGCTGGCGTAGCGGCCTTGGGCGGCGGCGAGCTGGTTCTTCCAGTAGTAGCCGATCTGTTCCGCCATGTTGCGGTAGGACCGGACCCGGTGGAGCACCTGCTGGTAGAAGGCGGAGCGGGAGCGCCGGTCGAGCTTGGCGGAGACGCCCTCGAGAATCGCCACCAGTTCGTTGGACTCGTTGATGTAGCGCTGGAGCTCATCCCCGTCCGAGGTGGCGCTGAACGGGAAGACCTGGCCGTTGTGGATCCTTCCCGAGCTCGCGTTCGAGGAGTTGATCTCCCCCCAGAATTCGGCGCGCTTGGTGTTCTCGAGCGCGTCGAACCTCTCCAGCGCGTCGGTGACCACGGCGGCGCTGTCGCCCCTCAGCCGGAAGTCCCGCTGCACGTGCTCGGTGAGGAACCTGCTCCCGATGTTCGTGTCGTCGTAGCCCTGGACGTCCCAGGCGAGCTTGGCGAACAGGTCGAGCTTGATCTCGCCGGGCTTGATGTCCCCGACGTTGAGGATCCAGTAGCGCCCCGCACCGGAGTTCCACGCCCGGCGTAGCTGCTGCACCATCAAGGACATCGGCGTCGAGTTCAGCCACAGGTAGCTCTTCGGCTCGCCCCAGTAGGAGATGTGGTAATAGACGCCGTTCCCGCCGGACCTCGCGGCCTCGGCCCGGGTGGGCACCTGGCGCAGGTAGCCCTGGTTGTCCTCGGCCCACATCAGGTTCACGTCGTCGGGGATGTGGTTCTTCAGCCCGGCGTTGTACAGATCGTTCATCTCCTTGTAGGGGATGAACACCTGCGGCACGGCGTCGGGCCTGCCGTAGACCTCCGTGATCAGCTTGCGCTGCTCGCGGATGACGTCGGCCAGCATCTCGATCTTGTCCTTGAACCCGTACGGGTTGCCGGGCGTGAACACCGGATCGCTGTCGTGCACGCCGCGGATGCCGAGAGCGAGGATGTTCTCGAAGTCGGCGTTGGCGACCACACGCCGGCGCCAGTACTCCAGGATCGCGGGCTTGTTGATCGAGTAGTCGAAGGCCGCCACGGCGTCGGCGCCCTTGATGTCGAGCGCGTCCTTGTTGCGGTCGTACCACTGCCGCCACTCGCCCTCGTTGTTGCGCAGCATCAGCTCCGCGTGCGAGGAGGAGGCCACCACGCCGTACGCGGCCGCCTCGCGGGCGTTGACCGGTGTCCCGTCGTCGTACGTCCCGGTGTCGGTGACCGCGTTGAACGCCCTCGAGGCCAGGTGCATCGCCGGCCACAGCGTGTTCAGCCTGAGCCGCAGCATCAGCTCGTAGACGTGCCGGTAGTAGTTGACCTCAGGCGTGCCCTTGCCGGTGGGGAACTTCTTCTTCGCCCACGCGACGGTGCGTTCCTCGTCGTTGACGAAGATCCCGCGATACTTGACGTCCGGCCCGTCGTCGACCCGGGCCTTGCCTTCGACCTCGATGTCGTCGCGCCGCCTGACGGGCACGTCGCTGTACCAGTACCACGGGGAGACGCCGATCTCCTCGGAGATCGAGTAGATCCCGTAGATCGTCCCGCGGGCGTCGCTGCCCGCGATCACCAGTGCCCGGCCGACCCCGGGTAACGGGTTCTTGATGGTCTTGGCCGCGTACGCCTCCCACCTGCCCCTGATCCCGGCGGCCTCGTCGAACTTGCCGGCTCCGACGATCTCGTCGATCAGCCGGCTCCGGCCGAGCTGGCCGACGATGATCGCGGTCCGCTGCCCCGCGGCCTCGGTCAGCAGGGCCGGCAGCCTGCTCCGGTCGGCCTTCGCCAGCCGCGCCTCCTTGGCCGGCTCGTCGTCGACGAACAGGCTCTGCACCTCACCGGGATCGATCGCCCCGGTCACCATGGCGACGTCCTGACGCAGGTCTTGGACCGCGCGGCGTACCTGCGTGTAGTCCCGGTCGGCGTGCTCGCCGCCATAGGACGGGTCGATCAGGATCGGAGCGGTCGTGCGACCGTTGAAGATGGTGAAGCCGGTCGATGACGCCTGCGCCGGCGTCACCCCCACCGACGTCAGCAACGCGGCCAGCAGGGTGCCGGTCGTCACAGCCGCGGACCATCGTCTGGCCCGGCCCCGCGATATCGCGCTCGTCGTGCTGCACATCTCGACCTCTTTGTCCGGGCTGCGACACCCCTCGCTCGTCCCGTCCGACACGTCATCGTGTGGCTGGCATGATCGCAAAGTAGGTAGGTCACGACAATTTCTGCAAGGGGTTGCCAGAATTTCCATTCCCGTGGGTAGATGCGTTCGTGGAGCCCACCATCTTTGACGTCGCGCAGGCCGCCGGCGTGGCCGCGTCGACGGTCTCCCGGGCGTTCAACAAGCCCGGCCGGGTCAACGAAGCGACACGGCAGCGGGTGGTCGCCGCCGCCGCGCAGCTCGGCTACCGGCACAGACCGCAGAACCGCGCTCTTTCGGGGCTACGCCACCGCACCATCGCCATGGTGCTCTCCGACATCACCAATCCCCACTTCTTCGAGCTGATCCGCGGCGCGGAGCAGCGCGCGAAGGCGTCCGACGCCACTCTGGTGATCGTCAACGCCGAGGAGTCCCGGCGCATCGAGGAGAACCGGATTCGCGACCTGGCCGCCGGCGTGGACGGGTTCGTGCTGGCCTCCAGCCGGCTCGACGACGAGGTTCTGCGCGACCTCGCCGGACTGCACCAGATCGTCCTGTTCAACCGGGAGCTGCCCGGGTTGACCAGCGTCACGTTCGACACCGTCGCCGGCTGTCACCAGATCCTGGAACACCTGGCCTCGCTCGGGCACCAGGGCTTCACCTACTGCGCCGGGCCGCCCAGCTCCTGGATGGGGGCGGCGCGCTGGGCGGCGCTGAGCTCCGGGGCCGAAGCGCGCGGTCTGACGGCGCACCGGATCGGCCCGTACGCCCCCAACGTCGCCGGCGGCGGGGCCGCCGCCGACGGAGCACTGCGTACCGAGGTGACGGCGGTCGTCGCTCACAACGACCTCCTGGCGATCGGCATCATCCGGCGGCTGGCCCAGCGCGGTGTGCGGGTCCCGGCCGACATGAGCGTGATCGGGTTCGACGACATCTTCGCCGCCGACTTCGTCCATCCCTCGTTGAGCACCCTGGCCGGGCCCGGCTCGCACGCCGGCCGGCTCACGGTCGAGCTGCTGATCGAGCAGCTCGCTGTACGATCACAGCGCGCGGGCGAGGCGATCCGCCTGCCCACCGAGCTGGTGCTCCGCGAGTCCTCGGGCGCGGCGCCACACCGCGCCTGAGCGGCACGGCCGCCGCCGAACCCGCGAGGCGCGGAGGCTAGGCCACCGCTTCGTCCACGAGTTGCTGGACCCGCGCGGGGGTGTAGATGCCGTCGACCAGGAGCTGCGCCAGGCCGAGCACACCCGCGTGCGGGTCGATGTCGCTGCGCACGATCTGCAGGTTGCGGGTGGCCAGCGGGAGCGAGCGCCGGTAGACGATCTCGCGGATGCCGGCGAAGAGTTGCTCGTCGGTGTGGGCGAGCTGCCCGCCGATGACGATGACGCGCGGGTTGAACAGGTTGACCGTGTCGGCGATCGCGCCGCCGAGGATGCGGGCCGCGCGCCGGGCGAGCCGCACCGCGACGAGGTCGCCGCTGCGGATCAGGCGTACGGCGTCGTCCACGGTGGTCACGTCGCGGCCCGCCGCGCGCAGGTCGCGCACCAGGGCCCAGCCCCCGGCGTACGCCTCGACGCAGCCCGCGTTGCCGCACCGGCAGATGGGCGGTTCGGCCACGTCGTCCACTGTGACCTGGATATGGCCGACGTCACCGGCCGCGCCGTCGGCGCCGCGGTGCACCTTGCCGCTGGCGATGAGGCCGGTGCCGACGCCGGTGCCGATCTTGAGCATGAGCAAATGGGGCACGTCCGGGTAGCGCAGCCGCTGCTCGCCGTACGCCATGGCGTTGACGTCCTTGTCCACCAGGACGGGGCAGTCGAAGCGGGAGCGGAACCAGCCGGGGATGTCGAAGCGGTCCCAGCCGGTCATGATCGGCGGGCTGACGACCCGCCCGGTCTCGAAGTCCACCGGGCCCGGCACGTCGAGCCCGATGCCGAGCACCTCGTCGGGCTTGCGCCCGGTCGCGGCGAGCACCTCGGTGAACAGGTCGTCCACGATGGCGAGAATGGCCTGAGGGCCCGCCGTCACCTCGGCGCGGGTCTCGCGCTCGGCCCGCACCTCGCCGGCCAGGTCGCACAGGGCGGTCCGCAGGCCGGTCGCGCCGATGTCGGCCACCAGCAGCACCCCGCGATCGCGGTTGACCACGAACTGGCCCGCCGGGCGGCCGCGCGTGCGCGCCTCCTCCTCGGCCGGCATCAGCAGGCCGGCCGCCAGCAGGCCGTCGAGCCGCTGGTTGACCGTGGTTCGCGACAGGCCGGTGTGGCGCATCACGTCGGCCTTCGTCAAGCCGTCGGGCGCGTCGCGGAACAGGCTGAGGATCTCGCCTGAGCTGGCCCCCAGACGCGGGCCGGGCGGGCTCGGTACATCCATACGGGTCACTCTAGCTATGTCTCCCACTAGACGTAACTTAGCCATGTTTCGACATAAAAAGTCGAAAGAAGGGTTGTCATCTATCAGAAACACTGGTTACGGTCATGTCATCGACGCCTGAAAGGGACATCCGATGATGGCCAACACCAGAGGTCGCCGCACCGCGGCCCTCAGCGCGGTTCTCGCTGCGGGCGCGCTCGCGCTGGCTGCCTGCGGTTCCGGTGAGACCACCGGCACCACCCCGGCGGGCGGAGGGGCGAGCACCACCGCGACGCCCAAGATCGCCGCTGTGATCAAGGGACTGGACAACCCGTTCTTCCAGACGATGAAACAGGGCATGGACGACCAGGCCGCCACGGCCAAGGTGCCCGTCACGGTCCAAGCGGCCAACGCCATCACGGACACGACCGGCCAGGCGGACAAGCTCAACGGCCTGGCCGGGCAGGACTTCTCCTGTTACGTGATCAACCCGATCTCCGGCACCAACCTGATCCAGGGCCTGGCCCAGCTCTCCGCCCAGAACAAGACCGTCGTCAACATCGACAGCCCGATCGACGCGGCGGCGGCCAAGAGCGCCGACGTCAAGCTCGCGACGTACATCGGGACCGACAACGTCGAGGCCGGCAAGATGGCCGGGCGGCGCATGACCGAGTTGCTGCCGGGCGGCGGCGAAGTCGCGGCCATCGGCGGCATCGCGGGCGACGTGACCAGCGGCGCCCGGATCGACGGCTTCCAGCAGGGCCTCGGGTCCGGGGTCAAGGTGGCGCAGACCGTCGCGGCCAACTGGGAGCGGCAGACCGCGCTCACCGCGGCCACCGACGTGCTGCAGGCACGCCCCGGCCTGGCCGGGTTCTTCGTCGCCAACGACGACATGGGGCTGGGCGTGGCGCGCGCCGTCGCCAACGCCGGTAAGACCGGCAAGGTCAAGGTCATCAGCGTGGACGGCATCAAGGACGCGCTCAACGCGGTCAAGGCCGGCACCCTGGACGGCACCGTCGCCCAGTACCCGTACGCGATCGGGCTGATGGGCGTGGAGGCGTGCCAGGCGGCGGCGACCGGCAAGACACTGCCCGCCAACGTCAAGGCCCCGGTCGAGTTGGTCACCAAGGAGAACGCGGACAAAGCGCTGGCGGCCACGCCCAAGCCGTTCGGCAGCTATGACGACCCGTTCACGTCCCTCATCAAGTAGCGCCTACGCCGTCCCGCCCGGCCATCGGCGGCGGGACGAGGAGTGACACACATGGCAAACGCAACGCTCGCGGCCCGCGACGGAGAGAGCTGGGCCGCGAAGCTGAAAGACGCCGGGTTCTGGGCGGAGTGGGCGGCCCTCGTCGGACTGGTCGCCCTGGTGATCGTGTTCCAGGCGCTCAACCCGACCTTCCTCAGCCCCGGCAACATCACCTCCATGCTGCTGGCCGCCGCGATCCTGATCGTGCTGGCCGTGGGCCAGACGTTCGTGATCGCCACCGCCGGCATCGACCTGTCGATCGCCTCGGCGATGACGCTGGGCGCGGTGGTCTTCGGGCAGGCGTACACGGCGCAGTGGGGGCTGGCGCTCTCGTGCGTGGCGGGCGTGCTCGCCGCGGCGGTGGCGGGCCTGGTCAACGGCCTGATCACCGCCTGGGGGAAGATCGCGGACTTCATCGTGACTCTGGGCATGCTCTCGGCCGCCTCCGGCCTGGCGCTGATCCTCTCCGACGGCAAGCCGGTCACGATCATCGACCCGGCGCTGCTCACCCTGTCCACCGGAAAAGTGGGGATCTTCGGCTACTCGTTCCTGATCGCGATCGCGGTCGCGCTCGTGGCGCACGTCGTGCTGTTCCACACCAGGTTCGGCACCCATGTGCTCGCCACCGGCGGCTCACCGGAGTCGGCCAACGCGATGGGCATCAGCACCCGGCGGATCAAGATCGCCGTCTACACCATCAGCGGCATGCTGGCCGGGCTGGGCGCGCTGCTCCTGGTCGCCCGCGTCGGCGCGGCCGAACCCGCCTCCAACACCTCCTTCCTCCTCAACTCCGTGGCGGCGGTCGTGCTCGGCGGGGTGAGCCTGTTCGGCGGGCGGGGCACCATCATCGGCCCGGTCATCGGCGCGCTGCTGCTGATCGCGCTGGTCAACGGGCTGACCCTGCTCGGGGTCTCCCAGTTCTACCAACCGCTGGCCGTCGGCGTCGTCGTGGTGCTGGCCGCCCTGCTCACAAGGTTCCAGCGATGACCGAGAACGACACTCCCCTGCTCGAGACCCACGAGGTCTCCCTGGCCTTCGGCAGCGTACGCGCGCTGGCCGACGTCTCCCTCACCCTGCGCCGCGGCGAGATCACCGCGCTGGTCGGAGACAACGGCGCCGGCAAGTCCACCCTCGTCCGCTGCGTCTCCGGCATCCACCGGCCGCAGAGCGGGCGCATCGTGTTCGACGGCGCCGAGACCGACTTCCGCTCCCCCGAGGACGCCCGCGAGGCCGGGATCGAGACCGTGCACCAGAACCTCGCGCTGGTGGAAGACCTCACCGTGTGGCAGAACCTGTTCCTCAACCGCGAGATCGTCCGCAGGCTCGGCCCGATCGCGCTGCTCGACCGGCGCGCCATGCAGGCCCGCGCCCGCGAGATGGTCTCCACGCTCGCCGTCAACGTGCCCGCGGTGAAGTCGCGGGTACGCCGTCTCTCGGGCGGCCAGCGCCAGGCCGTGGCCATCTGCCGCGCCGCCGGGTTCAGCTCCAAGCTCGTGATCATGGACGAGCCCACGGCCGCGCTCGGCGTGCAGGAGACCGCCCGGGTCGAGGAGCTGATCCTCGGCCTGCGCGACGAAGGGCACGCGGTCCTGCTCATCAGCCACAACTTCGCCCAGGTCATGCGGCTCAGCCAGCAGGTGTGGGTGATGCGGGCCGGACAGTGCGTGGGCGGGCGGCGTACGTCCGAGACCACCGGCGAGGAGATCGTCGCCCTGATCACCGGCGCGCTCGGCAACTGACATCCAGAAAGGCAGCCCATTCAGATGACCACCAACCCCATCGGCGTGCACGCCCTCGTCTGGGTCGGGGACACCGGCCCGGCCTCACTGGCGTACGCGATCGACAAGACCAAGGCGGCCGGCTTCGACCTGCTGGAGATCTCGCTGCACGACTCGGTGAACCTCGACGTCGCGGCGGCGCGCGCGGCCCTGCGTACGGCGGGGCTGGGCGTGGCCTGCTCGCGCGGCCTCGCCTTCGACGCCGACGTCTCCAGCGACGACCCGGCCGTGGTCGAGCGCGGCGAGAAGCTGCTGCACGACTCCCTGACCGTCACCCGCGCTCTCGGCGGCACCCACTTCACCGGCGCGCTCTACAGCGCGCTGGGCAAGTACGGCCGCCCGCTCACCGAGGCGGGGCGCCGGAACGTGGTCGCGGTGCTGCGCCGTCTCGCCCAGGAGGCGGACGGCCACGGCATGACGCTCGGCCTGGAGATCTGCAACCGGTACGAGACCAACGTGATCAACACCGCCCGGGACGCGCTGCGCCTCGCCGACGACATCGGCCAGGACAACGTCCTGATCCACCTCGACACCTACCACATGAACATCGAGGAGGACGACCTCGTACGGCCGGTGCGCGAGGTCGGCGACCGGCTCGGCTACGTCCACATCGGGGAGAACCACCGCGGCTACCTCGGCTCCGGCCACCTGGACTTCACCGCCTTCTTCCACGCCCTGGGCGACATCCGCTACCAAGGACCGATCACCTTCGAGTCGTTCTCCTCGGCCGTGGTGATGGAAGGGCTCTCCAACGACCTGGCGATCTGGCGCAACCTGTGGGACGACGGCGACGACCTCGCCCGGCACGCCCGCGCCTTCATCGCCGGCCACCTCCACACCAGCCGGGCCCGATGACCTCTCCCGGGACCCTGGACGACCTCCTCGACCGCGCCCGCGCCCATGCCCGGGACGGCCGGCGGGCCCTGCTGGGCATCACCGGCGGCCCAGGCGCGGGCAAGACCACGCTCGCGGTGGCCCTCACCCGCCTGCTCCGTCAGGAGCCGCCCCCCGGCCTGGCGGCCGACTGGGTGGCCCACGTCCCGATGGACGGCTTCCACCTGGCCGACATCGAGCTCGACCGGCTCGGCCGCCGCGACCGCAAGGGGGCTCCCGACACCTTCGACGCCGCCGGCTACGCCGCCCTCCTCCGCCGCCTGCGTGAGGACGAGGAGGACACGGTCTACGCCCCCGCCTTCGAACGCGACCTGGAGCAGCCCGTCGCCGGCAGCATCCCGGTCCCCCGTGCCGCCCGCCTGATCATCACCGAGGGCAACTACCTGCTGCTCGACGAGGGCGACTGGGGTCGCGTCCGTCCCTGGCTGGACGAGGTCTGGTACTGCGACCTGGACCACGCCGAGCGCCGGCACCGGCTGATCACCCGGCACATACGCTTCGGCAAGCCGCCGGACCATGCGGTGAGCTGGGTGGAGGAGGTCGACCAGCGCAACGCCGACCTGATCGCCACCACCAGGCCGAAGGCCGACCTGATCGTCCCCGACGCCGTCATCCGGTCGATCGAGCCTGGCGGTGGCAGGTGAGCAGGACGACGCCGGATCCCGGCACCTGTCCGCCGCCCGGCTAGATGGTGAAGCCCTGGGCGACGGTCCTGCTGTCGGGGCCGTCGTAGACCTTGGCCGCGTCCCAGCCCCGGTTGCGGTACGCGGTCACGTTCCCGTCGGCCCAGATCCGGACGATCTCCGCCCGCCCGTCACCGTCCAGGTCACCGAACTTGGTCCGCAGGGCATCCGTGAACCCTTCGGCGACGGTCCTGCTGTCGGGGCCGTCGTAGACCTTCGCCGCGTCCCAGCCACGATTCCGGTACGCCGTCACGCTTCCGTCGGCCCAGATCCGGACGATCTCCGCCCGGCCGTCACCGTCCAGGTCGGCGAACCGGACGCGCGGCACGTTGGTGAACCCCTGCGCCACCAGCTTGCTGTCCGGCCCGTCATAGACCTTGGCCGCGTCCCACCCTCGATTCCGGTACGCCGTCACGTTCCCGTCGGCCCAGATGCGGACGATCTCGGCCCGCCCGTCGCCGTCGAGGTCGGCGAACCGGGTGCCGGCGGAATCGGCGAACCCCTCCGCGACCAGCTTGCTGTCGGGGCCGTCGTACACCTTCGCCGCATCCCAGCCGCGATTACGGTAGGCGGTCACATCCCCGTCGGCCCAGATCCGGACGATCTCCGCCCGGCCATCACCGTCCAGATCGGCGAACTTCGTCCGCAACGCCTCGGTGAACCCCTGCGCCACCAGCTTGCTGTCGGGGCCGTCGTACACCTTCGCCGCATCCCAGCCACGGTTACGGTAGGCGGTCACGTTCCCGTCGGTCCAGATCCGGATGATCTCGTCACGCCCGTCACCGTCCAGGTCGGCGAACTGCACGGTCCCGTCCTCCGTGGGAGCCGTGGCGCACCCGTTCGCGCTTCGGACGTTGTTCCATTCCATGCCGTCGGCCTGGCCGTACTCGACGCCGTTGAAGAACGGCCGGACCCGCTCGGTGCCGTCGGCGCCCCAGGTGGCCCGCCCGTCCCCGTTGGCGTCGAACCCTTGCTCGTAGTGCAGATGGGGATGCCCGTTCGAGGTCGGGCCGGTGGCGCCCACCTGGCCGATCGGCTCTCCCTGCTCCACCCGCTGGCCCACGGCGACCGAGTCGTCCTGCAGGTGGATGTACGTGGTGAACCAGCCGCCGCCGTGGTTGATCTGCACCATGTTGCCGGCGTTGGCGTGGTAGAACGCCTGGTTCACCACGCCGTCGGCGGGCGCGACGAGCTGCGCGCCGTTGGTGCCCTGCTGGTCGGGCTCCTTGACCATGTCGAGCGCCGGGGCATGCGCCCAGGCGTTGAGCTGCCACTCCTGGCCGCAGGGGAACGGTAGCTGGAAGCCGGGCATGGCGGCGGCCGAGGCGCGCGGGGCAGGTAAGGCGGCCAGGGCCAGAGCGGACAAGGCCACGGTGATGCGGCGTCTGAGCATGTCGATGCCTTCCGAATGGGTCAACGGGGTGACGTCGTTGACGGCATGCGAGCGCTGCCGGGTGGCCTGTCAGCGCCCTCCGGCCGTTCCGGTCTGCCGGTGTCCTGCCGTCCTGAGCACCTGTTGTAAGGGAGGCGGCGTTGTTCAGCAACGGCCGTCGCCGCTGAACAACGAGGGAATTCGTCCCCCTGACAAACGACCGCCAGGACGGCCGGCCATACCGGGGATATATCGGCGGCGATTCGTACGCGGTTGGCCGCCACGGCGGTCGTACCCCTTTTTGACCTCCGGGCTGGTCGCGGCGGTCCAGCCGGCGGCGGTGGCTTCTGCCAGCGTCGAATCCGGCAGTGCCGCGAAGTGCGTCCTGTTCCCGGGAACCCCGAAAAGGACCGGCACCGGGCGAAGCGTCGTCGGTGCGGGCACCGCGCGAATGACTGCTCCGGCCAGGTCACGCTCAAGCTGCGGCGCAAGCGGTGGTACGGCGGGGAGACCGTGGGCAACGACACCTGGAACGCCAAATACTCCAGGGGCGCGGGCGGCGCCACCGCCGGAAGCGTGAAGATCAGCCGCCGACCAGCGCAGAGTAACCACTTGTAACGTGCGGTGATGACGTGATCGGGGATCAACCCAGCAGCAACGTCCTCAACGGGAAGGCCTCCCATGCCCTGCCTGCTCCGGCGTCTCAGCCTGCTCCTGCCTGCGGCCGCATTGCCGCTCGTCGCCCTCGCCTCGCCCGCCCTCGCGCACGTGGATCCGGCCCCGCTCCTTGAGAGCCCTCAGTTCATCGTGCTCGTCCTCGACAACGTCGGGGACGCGCTGCCGTCCCGCTCGTAGGCCCTGTCGCCGGAACGGCCCGGCAGAGGGGCGGTGCTCTTTGCCGGCGCGGCCCGGTTTCGTCGCGCGGCCGGGCCGTGCCGTGTGTCAGGGGCCCTCGGTCCGCCGCGCGGGCGGTTGACCTCAACCGCGGTTGACGTTGCAGGATGAGCGTTCGTGAAGCTGGAGATATACGCCGACGTGCTGTGCCCGTGGTGCTACATCGGCAAGAGACGCCTGACGGCCGCGTTGGCGAACCTCGCCGACCGCGACAGCGTGGAGATCACCTGGCGCAGTTACGAGCTCGCCCCGGAGGAAGGCCGGATCCCCGGCCCGACCGCTGCCGAAGCCATGGCCGGATGGTGGGGCGAGCAGGCCTCTGCCCGGATCGCCCGGATCCGATCGCTGGGCGGCGCCGAGGGCCTGGAGCTCAATCTGCACCTGGCCCGCCCGGTGAGCACCTTCGACGCGCACCGGCTGGGCAAACTGGCCGCCGACCACGGCGGGGCCGACCGGATGATGGAACTGCTGCTGCACGCCTACCACACCGAAGGGCTCAACGTGGCCGACCCGCAGGTCCTGCAGCGCCTGGGCGGCGAGGCCGGGCTGGACACCGGGGAGGTGCGCGCCCTGCTGGCCGGTGACGACTACGCCGACCAGGTACGGGCGGACCGGCGTCGCGCGGCCGAGCTCGGCGTCACCGGCGTCCCCAGCCTCGTGATCGACGACCGGCCGCCCATCTCCGGGGTCCAGCCGGTCGCCGAGCTGCACCGGCTGCTGGAACGCGGCCAGACCGGCTCGCAGGGCATTCCGGCCACACCCGGCCACGCCGGCTGACGGCCCTCCGCGTCGCTCACCCCGGGCCGTCGCTGCGCCACGCGACCTCGGCCTCACCTGGCCTGCCGTCAGCCACCGATCGTCAGCGTCGGAATCATGGACTCACCGACGCGCTTCACCCTGACCGAGCACTCACCGCTGCTCACCCGGCTCGGCTCCCTTCCCCTGGCGACCATCGCCTCCGTCAGGGGAAGGGCACGGGCAGCGAGTTCCTGCTCGCCACCGACATCCGATGCGCCGGCCGTGAGCTCCGACGGAGACCAGACGACCGCCTGACGAAGCCGGCGCCCCCTGCCACAGCCTCGCAGGCGACCGGGCTTGGGCTGGCCCTTCTTCTCCGGTATGTCGTCGGTATGTTTCCACGCCGTCTTCCACCGAGTTTCTTGCGGTACGGCAGCCAGGATGGCGACCATCTTTCTGGCCCGGTAACCGGTGCGGAATCCTCCCCCCACATGGAGTCGCCATGCAAAAGCCTTTTGCCTTCTCCGCGGCGGCTGTCGCGGCCACCGCCGTGTTCGCCTTTCCCGCCACGGCGAACGCCGAGCCTCCCAAGGCGAGCAAGAACGTGAAGCTCATCACGGCGCTCAGACTCACGGCCGATACCGCTGCCGGCTATGACACGTGGCTTCGCGCGCGGGAGAACCGCGACAAGAAGGGCCACATCAAGAACATGAAGTTCAACTGGGGGACCGACTACTGCGACTCGAGCCCGGACAAGCCCAGCGGGTTCAACTTCAAGAACGCCTGCGCGCGGCACGACTTCGGGTACGGGAACGTCAAGCATCTGGTCGGCTCCGCGTCCTGGCGGAACACCTACCGCAAGAAGGTGGACCAGGCCTTCAGGACGGACATGCTGAGGGTGTGCGCGGAGCAGTCGCGGTCGAAGATCCACGACTGCACCGACATCGCGATGAAGTACTACAACGCCGTCAGGCTGCTCGGCGGCCTCACCTGAGCGTGCCGCTCGGCCCGCCCGCGGCCACGGGCCCTGGGCCGGCGTCCCAGCCGGGAGCCAAGTCAGGTGCAGAACGGCCTGAACCGCGCCTCCGCCCCATCAAGGCGTCATGACTCATCTAGATCTGGTGACGAAGGGGGGCACTCCGTATGGGGCTGAAGATCGGATTCCTTGGTCCGTGGAAGATCACAGCGGGTGCACACGTGGTCAAGCTGGCCGGGCGGCGGCGGATCGGGGTGCTGGCCCGGCTCGCCCTGGACACCGGCCAGGCCGTCCACGCCGACCGCATCCTCGCCGACGTGTGGGCGGACAGTTCGGCGGCGACCGCGGCCAAGCAGCTCCACATCGTGATCTCCAAGCTCCGGGAGGCGCTCGCTCCCCACGGTGAAGAGGACATCATCGAGACCGCCCCCGGCGCCTACCGGCTCACCCTCGACCGTGACCGCGTCGACGCCCACCTGTTCACCCGGCTGGCTCGGCAGGCGCGTGCCGCCCGTTCCCGGAACGAGACGGCGGACGCTGACGCGCTGTTCCGCCAGGCGCTCGGGCTGTGGCGAGGGCCGGCGCTGGCCGAGGTGGACGTGCCTTGGGCGAGGCTCGAGGCGGGGCGCCTGGCGGAGGAACGGCTCGCCGTCGTGGAAGATCACGTCGATGTACGGCTCGCCGCCGGGGACCACCACGCCGTGACCGTCGAACTCGCCGGGCACGTCGCGGCGCACCCGCTGCGCGAACGGCCCGCCGCCCAGCTCATGCTCGCCCTGTACCGCGACGCGCGATCGTCCGAGGCGCTGGCCGTCTACCAGGGCACCCGCCGGGTCATGGTGGAGGAGCTGGGCATCGACCCCAGCAACGAGCTGCGCCGCCTCCACCAGGCCATCCTCGCCCGCGACCCGGAGCTCGACCTCGGGGTCCCAGCGCAGGCGGTCGAGCTGACCGAGCCGGTCGTGCCGGCCGAGCTGCCCGCCGGCACGCAGGCGTTCACCGCCCGGGCCGCCGAGATCGAGCGGCTGCGAGCCGCCCTCGTCACGGACGGCGGGCCCACGATCACCGTGATCGACGGTCCCGGCGGCATCGGCAAGTCGGCGCTCGCCGTCCATGTCGCGCACGCTGTCAGCGGCCGCTTCACCGACGGCGTCATCTACGTCAACCTGCACGGCTCCACCGCCGGGCTCGCTCCGTTGACGTCCCTCGAAGCCCTCCGCCACCTGCTGCGCTCGCTGGGCCTCGACGGCGCCGCCGTACCCGCCGACCTCAGCGAGGCCGCCGCCCGCTACCGCTCGCTCACCGCGACCGGCAACCTGCTGGTCATCCTCGACAACGCCCGTGACGTACGTCAGGTCCGTCCGCTCATCCCGGGCGGGGCGGGCTGCCGGGTCCTCGTCACCAGCCGCGACCCGCTCGCCGTCCTGGACAACACCCACCACCTCCACCTCGGTACGCTCGCCGACGCCGACGCGGCGGCGCTGCTCACCCGCGTCGTCGGCGGTGACCGGGTACGCGCCGAGCCCGAGGCGGCGGCGGAGATCGTACGGCTCTGCGGCGGCTTCCCGCTCGCGCTCCGCATCGCGGGCGCCCGGCTGGCGGCCCACCCCACCCGGGCACTGTCCGACCTGGCGGTACGGCTCGCCGACGCCACCCGCCGCCTGGATCTGCTGGAGTACGCCGACCTGGCCGTACGCGCCGGTATCGCGGTCAGCCACCAGCACCTGCGCGAGGAGCCGGCCGGGCGGGACGCCGCCCACCTCCTGGCCCTGCTCGGCCTGCTCGAACTGCCCACGCACACCCCCGCCGCCACCGCCGCCCTGGCCGGCTGGCCGCGACACCGTACGGAGGCCGCCCTGGACCGCCTCCTGGACGCCCGTCTGCTCGAATTCGCGGGGCACGACCGGTACCAGTTCCACGACCTGGTCCGCCTCTACGCCCGGGAGCAGGAACTCCCCGCGCGGGAGCGGGCAGGCGCGATCCGCCGCGCACTGCATCACTACCTGGCCACGGCGAACCAGGCCAACAGCATGATGGACGCCGGCTCCGTCGACTTCTCGCACGTCTCCGTCGAGCAGCCCGGGGAGGAGATCGCCACTATGGCGGCCGCGAACGCATGGGTCGAGCGCGAACGGGAGAACCTGCTGGCCGCGGTCCGTCAGGCGGCCGGTGACGCCACCGATCAGACGGCGGCCGTGCTCACGACCATCACCCAGTGGCTGTTCGACCGGCGGGGCTGGTTCTCCGAGCTCATCGAGGTCAGCGAGAAGGCGCTGCGCAATGCCGCCGAGCTGGAGGACTGGGCCGGCATGGCGTTCCTGCACCAGGGGCTCGCCTCCGTCCAGCACCAACTCGGACACGTCCAGGAGTCCCTGGACCACCTGGAGGAGGGGCTGGCCTGCTGGGACCGGGCCGGGCAGCCGGACCGGAAGGCGGGGCTGTACAACGACCTCGGAACCGTCCACGCCATGATGGGCCGCTACGACAAGGCCCTGGCCGCGCTGGAATGCGCGCTCGCGATCATCGAACGTACCGGTCGCGAGGACCACGAGTCCTACGTCCGCAACAACCGGGTGCACGTCTACTACCGTCAGGGGAGATTCGAGGAAGCCGTCGAGGAAGGGCGGCATGTCGTGATCATGAGCGAGAAATCGGCCGACACCGGGAGCCTCGGCGTCGCCCACGACACCCTCGGCGACGCCTACCGGGCCAACGGCATGCTCGTCGAGGCCGTGGCGGAATACCGCCACGCCATCGAGCTCCAACGTGAGGCGGGCTTCACGCTCTACGTCGCCGTGTCCAGTTGGTGGCTCGGCCACGCCCTGCACGACCTGGGACGGCCGGAGGAGGCGTGGGCTTCCTGGCGGGTGTCGCTCGACCTGCTCCGCGAGGCGCGCCTCCTGACCCCCGCCGAGGTGGCGGCCTACCTCGCCCAGCCCGTCCCGGACACGCCGGAACCCATCAGGAACCAGCTGTGAGCTTCCCCATCCGCACAGACGCCGCGTTCAAGGACGGCCGAACGGGGCCGAGCCCGGTCGACCGTGCCGAGCCGGGCTCGAAACCCACCGACGGCGGCGGCATCCCCCCGGCGTTGTCGCCGGCCGGCGGCCACCGCGGTGACGTCCGTTAGGGAAGGCCAAAGACGATGTTCCTGTTGCCGCAGATCACGAGGGCTTTCTTGTGCTTGGTGCTGTCAGGAGTCTGGCAGCACCTGATGTCCAGCCTGATCTGATCGGGATGGGATTCGTCGAGGGGATGCCTGTTCGGATCGGTGGGCCTCAACGCGTGATCCGCGCCGAACCCCTGCTGGGCCGGTGCGGGGCATTCAAGGGCCCCGACATCGTTCGCCGCCGCCTGGTGCGGCGAGCCCAGGGCCGACCCGGTCGCCGACGCGATGACCGCCAGCGCCAGGATAAATGCATGAGAAAGTTTATTGTGTTTCTTTGTGCGAGGAATCATTCGACGCCCCTTAACCTTTTCTTTGCTGCCGTGCCTGCGAGTACAGTTCAGGAGATACCCCGCTAGATGATCTGAAGCACGCCAAATCGGCCATTTAACGGCAAGGAAATAATGTCGAGAAGTGCGATGTTCGGCAAGGCGCCCTCAATTAACAATTCGGGCTAATGGGACCTTCTATGACACTCATGTTTGGCGGGGGTCGACGGCCCCCTGTGAGCTAGATCACGGTTGAGGTTGACCTTGGGTCAGGGTGGAAGCTCGCCGCAGCGGCACGACGCCGACCGGACACAACAGACCCAAGGGAGCAGACCACCATGCTCATCACCCTTTCCGACCAGGACAAGAGCACCCTGCGGACCGCCGCGTACGGCGCCGTGTCGTTGATGGCCGCCACCACCGGCTCGCCCCACAAGACCGCCACGAATGCCACCGTCGCCCTGACGTCGGCGACCGGTCTGGTCGGGCACGTGCTCGCCGCGAACGCCAAGGACATCGAGCTGACGGGCAAGACCGTCGCCGAGCTCGCCGACCGCGTGCTGCCGGCCCTGACCGCGGCCATGAAGCTGCTCGGCGGGCAGGCTCCGGCAGAGGCCGACAACTTCCGCAGGACGATCCGGCTCGCCGTCGAAGCCGCCGTCCACCCCGACAAGCCCAGCGCCACCACGGCCGAGATGGCCCGCAAGATCACCGCCGCCCTCGACGCGGACGGCGGGGCCGCTGCCGGACAGGATCGCCCGGAGCTGCAGAAGGCGCTCGAGGAGATCGTCGATTCCGGTTTCGTCGGGGTGTCGCTGCGCGTGCACGATGAGCGGGGCGAGTGGACCGGCAGCGCCGGGGCGGCCGAGCTGGGCCGGGCCGGGAAGCCGCCGGCGAACGGGCATGTCCGGATCGGCAGCGTCACCAAGACCTTCACCGCGACCCTGGTGCTGCAACTGGTGGCCGAGGGCAGGATCGGGCTGGACACCCCGGCGGCGCACTACCTGCCCGAGTTCGGGCTGGACGAGCGGATCACGGTGCGGATGCTGCTGCGGCACACCAGCGGGGTGTTCAACTTCACCGGCGAGGTCAACGCCGACGGGACGATCGTGCGGGGGATCGCCATCCCCTACAGCACCACGGGCAGGCAGTGGGTGGACGACCGGTTCAGGATCTACCGGCCGCAGGAGCTGGTGGAGCTGGCGTTGTCCAAGCCGGCGCGGTTCGAGCCGGGGACGGGCTGGAGCTATTCCAACACCAACTACGTGCTGGCCAGGCTACTGATCGAGAAGGTCACCGGCCGTTCGGTCGCCGAGGAGATGCGGCGGCTGATCCTGGAGCCGCTCGGGCTGACGGGCACCGTGGTGCCGGACGCCTCGCCGGTGCTCCCCGAGCCGCACGCCCACGCCTACTACCGCTACGAGGACGCCGGCGAGCAGAAGACGGTCGACATCACCCGCCAGAACCCCTCCTGGGTCTCCAGCGGCGGCGACATGATCTCGACCACTCAAGACCTGCACACGTTCATCTCCGCGCTGATGGGCGGCAGGCTCCTGCCGGCCCCGCTGCTGGCCGAGATGTGCACCCCGCACCCGACGGGCATCCCGGACATGGACTACGGTCTGGGCGTGTTCGTGGTGACGACGGCCGGCGGCGGCACCCTCATCTCCCACAACGGCGCCGCCGTGGGCCACGCGGCGCTGATGTACAGCACGCCCGACGGCGGTAGGACCCTGGTCGCGGCGCTGAACTGCGTGGACGACGCCGACCTGTCCATCGCGGCGGCGTTCCAGAACGCCCAGCAGAGGCTCGTCAACGAGGTGTTCCACGGTGGGCAGGCCGACCCGGCTCAGCCGGCGGGCTGAGCACAAGGCAGGCTGAGCAGATGAGAAACGGTGTCACGATCGGGCAGGCGGCGGTATTCGTCGGCGTCACGGTGAAGACGGTGCGGCATTACCACAAGCTCGGCCTGGTCGAGGAGCCGGAACGCGACAGCTCCGGGTACCGGCGCTACGGATCTGCCGATCTGCTGCGGCTGGTGCAGGTCCGGACGCTGGCCGCCGCCGGGGTGCCGCTGGCCGAGATCGGGCCTCTGCTCGACGCCGACGCCCCGCTGTTCGCCGCCGCGCTCGCCGACGTCGAGCGGCAGCTCACCGAGCGGATCGAGGTGCTGACCGCGCGGCGTGACACCCTGCACCGGCTCGCCGACGGTGACCGGGCCCTGCTGTCCGATCGCGCCGTGGCGCTGCTGGAGCGGATGCTCGGCCTCGGATTCCCCGCGGACGAGGTGGCGGCCACCAGGGAGGGCTGGGTGCTGGCCAGGGCTCTGGTCCCGGAGGGCTTCGACGACTATCTCACCCATTTCGAGGACGCCCTGCAGGACACCCGGCTCGTCGCCCTGACCAAGCGCACGGCCGAAGCCGTGACCTGGGACCCGGACGACCCTCGCATCGCCGAGCTCGCCACCGCCGCGGCCGACCACTACCTCGCCAACCCCGCGCTGCTGAAGACCGTGACCGGCCTGCAGGCCCGCACCGAGGCCGCGACCCGGTACACGCTGATCGCCCACCACGGCGAGGAGCAGTCGCCGGCCGCGGCGCGGCTGTCCGCGCTTTTCGAGGCCAGGCTCCGCGCCGCCGGCATCCACATCCCCAGACCGGATCCCCACTGACGGCTCCGGTCCTTCGGCCCAGGAAAAGCGGGGATCACTCCGGATGATGGGGGGACGTTCGGGTCGAACGTCCCCCCATCAGTCATCAGTCATCCAGGTTGTAACTGTTGTGGTCGCACCCCCTCAGCGGGCATGGGCCCGCCTGTGGAGCCGCGCAGCCCTCGCAGGGCGGCGGCACCCCGGCCGATCCGGTGTGCTCGCCCTGCCCGCCGCTGGGCAGGTGCGTGCAGCCGTATTCCGGTCTGGATCCGGAGTCGCAGGTCCGCACGGGGCTGCGGCCGTCACTCGTGAAGATCTCCTGGAGGAAGTCGATGACGGGATCCACGAGCCCGAACTGGTCCAGCACGTCCAGGGTGAGGAAGACGACCCCCACCCCCGGAATGAGCTGGCCGCCCTCCAGGATCGCGCCCTTGATGCACGCCTGGCTGGACCAGCCCTGCGACTCGCAGTCGATGACGACGCCGATGGCGCCGGTGGCGAACCCGATGTCGCTGGTCGCCTCGACGAACCCGGTGATCCTGGCGCAGCCGAGGGAGTCGGTGCACAACTGCAGGCCGAGTTCGGTGACGTCGAGCGCGGTGTCGGTGCCGTCGTTCACCCGCTCGGCGAGGTCCTCGACCGTGAGGTCCTCGCCGCCGGCGATGGTGCCGCCCTCCGGCCTGGGCCCGCATGCGGGATGGGTGTTCCCGGAGCTGCCCGGAGCGCACATGTCCTGGGACGCCGGGGGCGGGTCGGGGGTGGATTGCACGGGCTCGACGTTGATCCAGCCCTTGCCGTTGAACGTGCACTTGATCTCCCCCAGCGTGCACGCGTCGGGAATCAGGCCGCTGGGGTCGGAGAAGGCCGTGGGGTTGTTGAGCCCGTAGGCGTAGGGGTTGATGGTCTGTGGCCGGGCGACGTCGAAGAGCGGGTCAGGGGAGACGAACCGTCCCATCCCGGGGTCGTAGTAGCGGGCGTTGAGGTAGTTGAGGCCGGTGGAGCCGTCCTCGAACTGGCCGATCCAGCCGCGGTCGGTGCCGGTCCTGTCGGTGCCGCGCGGCTTGCCGTACGGCTGGTAGGACCTGACGTGGCTGGGCGTCACGGAGCCGGTGGGCACGGTGAGCTGGACCGACCCCTGATTGTCGGTCGCCAGGAACTCCACGCCGGTGGTCGTGCGGATCGCGACGGGGGTGTCGTTGAAGCTGTAGGTGCGGACCGCCGTCGATCCGGTGATCTCGTGGCCGTCGATGTAGCGGGTCGTGCCCGCGGCGGTCTTGCGCTGCAGGCGCTTGCCGTCGGCGTCGTAGACGAAGCTGGAGGTTCCGGCGGCGAGGAGAAGCCGTTCGGGGCTCCAGGTGAGCGTCTCGGTCTGGCCTGAGACGGTACGGCCGGTCAGGTCGCCGTTGGCGTTCCATGTGTAGGTGTCGCCGCCGACTGCGGTGGGCGCGTGCGGACGCGTCCCGCCCGCCGCCGGATAGGTGTAGTCGACGACCCGCGTGCCGTTCTCGACCCGCCGGGTGAGGTTGCCGTCGACGCTGAGGGTGTAGGTGTGGTCGTAGGCGTTGGCGCCCGTGCCGGGTGTGCCGGCCGCGCAGGTGCCCGTCGTGGTGAAGGCGCGGGTGAGGCGCCGGCGGTCGTCGTGGTCGAAGCACTCGCGCCAGGACTGCCCGTTCAGGGTCGTGTGCCGGTCGACGACGTCGCCGAAGGTGTCGTCGTAGGTGAACCGCAGGTCCTGCAGCGCGGTGCCGCCGCCGCCCGCCTTGATCGCCTTGACGCGCTGGTCGGCGTCGTACTCCGTCACCTGGCTGAAGGGCACGGTCCGGGATCCCGACAGGTTCCACACCGAGCGGGCCCGGTCGTCGTACAGGGCGGCCCAGACGTACTCGGCGGCGCCGACCATGGAAGTGGCGAGGCCGACGTCGTTGTAGGTTGTGTTCACGGTCTCGGCGGGCAGCCCGCCGACGGCCGGGTAGGTGATCCGGGTGGGGTGGTCGGCGGCGTCGTAGCCGTAGCCGACGGTGTAGCTCGCGTCGGGGAAGGTCCAGGTCTGGCCGGTGGGCCGGGCCCGGCCGTCGTAGCCGGTGACGTCGACCACGTACGAGCCGCCGCCCTCCACGCGGGTGGTCCTGTTCAGCAGGCCCGTCTCCCCGGTCGCGTCATACTCCCACCTGGCCAGCAGGGTGCCCGCCGGGGAGTCCTTGCGGCGCTCCTTCGGGCGGCTCAGCGCGTCGTAGAGGGTGTGCACCTGCACGCCGGCGGCGGTGGTCGCCCGGGTCTGGTTGCCGACCGCGTCGAATCCGTAGGTCCAGGCGCCCATGTCGGGATCGTTCATGGCGATCTTGCGCCCGGCGAGGTCGTAGGTGTTGGTGATGGTGTTGCCCGCCGCATCGGTGACGGTAGTCAGCCGGTCGGCCATGTCGTAGCCGTAGCGGGTGGGGCGCCAGGCGCCGCCGTCGCCCTCCTCCATTCTGATCACCCGCCCGTGGGCGTCGCTGACCGTACGGACGACTCCCCCCGCCAGGGGGTGCGGGGTCGTCGTCACCGAGTCGTGGGTGTAGTCGGTGACGACCGATCGCCGGGCTGTGCCCGCGGTCCAGGAGATCTGCCAGATGGGGCGGCGGACCTCGTCATAGGCGGTCGTCTCGTCGTTCGCCCAACCGGCCGCCGGGACGGGGAACAGCCCGGTTCCGGCCGTGCCGGTCATGGCCTGCGGCTGGGAGGTGGCGGCGACCAGGCCGCGTCCTTCGTATCTGGTGTCGGTGACGATCACCTTGCCCGATTCGGGGGACAGCATGTGGGCCTGGCGCGGTCGCAGCCAGGCGTCGTGCAGCACCCAGGAGTCCACGTACCTGGTGGTGTCCTGGAGCCTGCGGGTCCGGACCACGCCTGGCCCGGCCTTGTCGGGGTCGAGTTCGTAGCTGAATTCGTACGACGCGGGCCCGCCCTGCTCCGTCGGCCGGTGCACGGTGCGCGTACGGCCCAGCGCGTCGTAGGCGAAGCCGGTCCGCTTGCCCCGCGCGTCGATGGTCGCCTCGGGCGCCTGCCGGGGGCGGAACCAGGTCGTGCTCGTCTGGTGCCCCAGGTGGTTGGTGACCGTCGTGGTCGCCGGGTAGCGGATCGCCGGGGTGTGGGCGGTCGTGGTGGTGTGCCCGTTGGGATCGGTGACCTTCAGCGGCCGTCCCAGCCTGTCGTACGTGGTGGTGGTCGTCGCCCAGGTCGGCGTCGCGGTGATCTTGACTCGGGAACCGGTCCGATCGCCGCGCGCCGGGGCCGCGCCGAACGCTCCGCCGTCGTAGGCGTACTCCTCCCTGGCCAGCTCGGCCCCGTCGCACGTGGCGTTGCCGTACCGGGTGACCGACGCGGGCAGGTCCAGCAGCCACGGGCCGGTGTTCACCGTGGGCACGGTCACCGTGCACCTCTCGTCACCGGCCGAGGCCAGCCAGCCGTGCTCGATCACCTTGTCCGGCGTGCCCAGCAGCGCGTTGTAGACGGTCTGGGAACGGCTGCGCACCAGGCTGCCGCCGGCGGGGTCGCGCCGCCGCTCCACCCGGTCGCTCGGCATGACGAACCAGGCGTCGTCCAGCGGATCGGGCCCGGCGGCGTCGACGGTGCGCTGCGCGTGGTAGCCGGTCACGGTGCCGTGCTCGACGCTGCCGTCGCCGCGCAGCTCCTGCTGGTCGAGCACGCCCCCGGCCAGCCAGTTCTCGTCGTTGACGTTGGTGACGGTGCCGTCCAGGCTGGAGGTCCTGGCCACGCGCGAGCCCGGGCCCGGGAACGGGTCCCCGGCCAGCCTGTCGCCGTTCATGCCACGGAAGAGCCGATATTGGGTACGTCCGGCGCCCTGGGTGACCTGCATGTCGGCGTAGCCGCGCCACTCCGACCAGGTCTGGTTGGCGTTGGAGACGAACTCGTCCCGGTCATGATGCCAGGCCCCGTTGGGGAAGCCCGCGCGGACCTGGTCACCGTACCTGTAGGAGGTGATCATCGGAGGGCCGCCGCCGACGGTGTCACGCTGCTCCACCTGGGTCACCACGTACTTGTGGAACACCGCGAACCCCGCGGCCCCGCCGTCCGGGGCATGCCAGTGCGGGAAGCAGTTGCGGGTGTTCAGATGCCAGTTCGGCGGATTGGGGATCGGGTCCGGGCACGGGTGCGGCCGGCCGTAGGTGACGATCACCTGGCCGCCGGTCTCGTTGGTGACCACGCCGACCCGGTGGTGCGGCATCGCCGACAATCCGCCCGCGGTGTCGACCCGGTTGTTCAGCAGCGTCGGCCAGAAGGTCACCGGCGGCATCGTGATCCGCTCTTCCGCGGACATGCCCTTGCGCTGGATCGCGGTCAGGTACAGCTTCTGGTCGCCGGTCCGGTTCGGGTCCGGGTCCGGGAAGGCGTGCGAGAGCATGATCCGGTCCACGTCGGCGAACTCGTCGCCGCCCACCTCGACCTGGGTGGTCAGCGACACGTACCGCAGCGCGGTGAAGAACGTCGGGGCGTGCTCGGCGCACACGTCGGTGAAGCACATCAGGTCGACCGGGGTGTCGGGATAGTTCGCGGCCGTGGCCGGGGTCGGCTGCCGGCAGCCCGCCGCCAGGTCGACGCACCGGTAGTCGATGTCGAAGGTGACCCGCGCCGACGGCTCGGTCTCGTTCTGAGCGCGCCGCTTGCCGTACTTGAGCATCTCCAGGGCGCCGCCGCGCACGTACTCCGTGTGCTCGAAGCCGGGCCAGCCGTTCAGCGCGGCGTAGTGGTTGATCTCCTTGCGGTACTCGTACTGCTGCACGTTGTCATGCGGGTCGATGACCAGGTCCAGGTTCCACCGCCACGCCTGTACGCACCACGGCAGCGGGGTCTCGGTGTTGCACGGCTCGCCCGCGTCGTCGCCGAACACCGGCACCGTCCACACCGAGTGGGTCTCCACCCCGACGTCGGGGTTGACGCCGCGGCCGAAGAAATACTGCACCCCGTCGGGGGTCGTCACCTTCCAGTGCTCGCCGTCGTCGTCGCCGTTCTTCGCGCCGGTGAGCTGCTCGATCCGCCATCGCGGATCGTCCTTGAGCCGCCACTGCTTCGTCGGCGTCCCGGGCAGCGGCACCAGCTCTCCGGACCGGCCGTTGAGCGAGATGGTGGCGTTGTCGGACTTCCAGCACAGGTCATCGGAGCCCTGGCCGTCGGCGCGGCAGGAGTTGTACCGGCGCTCGATGAAGGAGTCGGCGAAGTCTCCCCAGCCCAGCCCGATCGGGCCGCTCTGGGTGTTCTTGCCCGACACCATGCCGTCGACCGCGCCGGAGGAGTAGCCGAGGCGCAGCGCCGGGGTCGGCCCCGCGGGCGCCTTCTGCAGCGGCACGTCGTAGTTGTAGGTGAAGTTCCCCGATCCGGTGACGACCTGCCAGTCGCCCGAGAGCGTCAGCGGCGTCGCCTTGAACGAGCCCTCCTCGCCTTCGGGGCCGGCCGTGACGGCGAACAGTCCGGCGGGGACCTCCGCGCTCAGCCTGGTTCCGCTCTTCACCGACGGCACCACCGGGCGGTCGCCGCCGTCCTTGAGCGAGGGGGCGCGCCGGCGTTCGCAGTCGGCGGTCAGGGCGCATTCCGGGAGCCGGACGAGCTTGAGCCGGTCGGCGTACCCCGCGCCAAAGCGCTCGGCGAAGCCCGCGAAGTCGACGGAGACCTTGGTGGCCGCGGAGATCCGGAACACCAGCCCCGACCGGCTCGCCTGCTCTCCCAGCACCTCCACCCGCGCGGTCGTGCCGGCGGCCCCGCTCACCTCCAGCGGTCCGACGCGCTGCGGTCTCGCCTCCAGTGTCACCTCGGCCGACGTCGCGGCGGGTAGCCGGGTGCGTGTCGGCCTGGGTGCCGAGGTGCTGCCCACCTCGGGTGCCGACCGGACCGTTGTGACCGGTGGCGAGCCTGGCGGGGTGTCCGATCTCTCGAGCGCCGTCCGCCAGTCCAGCTCCGGCGCTGCCCGGGTGGCCATGGCCTCGATGGCCTCGATGGCCTCGACCGCGGTGACGGTCAGGCCGCCGCATAACAGGGTGAGGACGATGAGGATTCTGCTGAGCATGATGACTCCGGGGGGTGAGAAGTCAAAACAGGCTCAGTCTGAACTTTTGCCGTCATAAGTCCGTCATAAGGTGACTGGTGCGCACCGGGCGATGCCGGAGAACGCCATCGCGACGGCGGCGGCTTGTGACGTTCAGTTGCCCTGGCTTGACGGATCATCGACCTTGATCTTCTCTCCTGTGTCGGAGATGAAGACGACCAGCAGCTTCGCCGATTTCGTCGGGCTGGTGTTCTCCGTGAGCACGTGGTGGGCTCCCGGCGGCTCGACCCAGAATTGGCCTTGGCGGTAGACGCGCACCGGCTCGCCGCTGAGCCGGCTGCGCATCGTGCCCTCGAGCACGTAGGCGTAGACGAAGGCGTCGCCGTGCCGATGCGGCACCGCGCGTGCGCTCGGTGGGAAGTCCACGAGCACCGAGGTGAACGTCTTGCCCTTGACGTTGGGAAGTGCCTGTTCGAACAGCGGCGACACCGTCTCCGACGGTGGCCGCGTGACGGCCACGGCGACCGGGGCCCTGCCGGCGACCGCTGCCGTACCGGTTCCCTGCTCGGCCATGGGAGCACATGCGGTGGCCGAAACCCCCGCGACGGCGGCCAGGAAGCCGCCGGCCAGTCGCACTCGGATCATGAGCTGTCTCCTGTCCTACTCGGACCCTTCGTCCAAGGGCGCGCCCCTTCGATCGGCCAGGCCGATCGGAGTCGCCTGGGTACGCTGTCCGGGCCCGCGGGAGGTTAACCAAGCGCGCGTTCAAGCCTTGGTGATGGTCCGTTGAGGTGGCGAGCCCAGTGGTGTCGCCGGCTATCCGCCTTCGGTGACCCGGATGATCGTCTTGCCGGAGGCCGGCCGGGCGAATGCGGAGGGCGCCTCGGCGAGTGTGCGTACGGCCCCGATGATCGGGCGGAGCCGTCCGTCGCGGACCCGTTGCGCCAGGTCCACGAGCTGGGCGCGGTCGGGTTCGATGATGAAGAAGATCGCCCGCCCGTCGCGGGGCCGGACCGTGGGCGGGGAGGCGATGGTGACGAGGGTGCCACCGGGGCGCACCAGCGCGGCCGAGCGGTCCAGGATGTCACCGCCGATCACGTCGAGCACCAGGTCGACCTGGCCGGCATCGTCCAGGGAATCTGCCTGCAGGTCCAGGAAGGCGTCCGCGCCGAGCTCGAGTGCCGTGTCCCTGGCGGCGGCCCGGCCGGTGCCGATCACCCGGGCTCCGGCCTCACGCGCGAGCTGCACGGCGATGGAGCCGACGGAGCCCGCGGCGCCGTGGATCAGCACGGTCTGGCCGGCCGCGAGGCGGCCGTGGTCGAACAGGGCCTGCCACGCGCTGAGCCCCGCGATCGGCAGCGCGGCGGCCACCGTGTGGTCGACGTCCGCCGGCAGGGGCGCGAGATTGCGCGCCTCCACCGCCACGTACTCGGCCAGGGTGCCGTTGCGTGCGGGGTCGGTGTAGCCGAACACCCGCTGGCCGACGGTCAGGCCGGTGGTCCCGAACCCCAGCTCGGCGACGACACCCGACATCTCGTGCCCGGGCACGCTCGGCGTCCGGTCGCGGCCCGCGCGATCGGACCACGTTCCCGGCCAGTCGAGCTCTCCCCGGGTGAACCCCGCGGCGTGCACCCGGACGATGACGTCGTTCTCGGCGGCGTGCGGGTACGGCTGTTCCGTCAGGGAGAGTCCGGCCACACCGGCGGCGCGGTCTTGGACGGTGATGGCTTGCATGACAGGTCCTTGCCGATGGTGAGGATGTCGAGCATGACGAACGTACCTGCCGGCGAGGCGGTTCGGCCGCTGTGACGCGCGGCGGCGCGTCGCCGGTCGAGCGGGGCGATCCGGGCACGATGTGCGCGGGCGCGGCGGCGTTCAGCGCCGGATCGCCCAGCCCGGCGCCCAGGTCCCGGCGGCGTCGTGGCCGTCCGCCACGGCGGCGAGGTGGGCGCGGAGGGTGGCCAGCCCCGGGTGGGGGTTGTCGCGGCGCCACAGGAGCGAGTGCGGGTAGACGGGCGTCGGGCCGGTCACCGGGATGCGGCGCAGACCGTGGCCGGCGGGCCAGACCAGGCGGGTCTGCCCACCCATGAACGTGGCCAGGGCCGGGGTGTCGGCGATGGTGTCGAGGAGCGCGTCGGAGCCGAAGTTGGGGCCGGTCGCCTCGATGGTGAGGCCGAACTCGGCGACGAGGTCGTCATAGTAGGCGGCCCACTCGGTGCCGGGGACGATGCCGGGCATCCAGATCCGGTGCCCGGTGAGCTGGGCGACGGTCACCGACCGGGCGCCGGCCAGCGCATGGGCGGGGCCGGTGAGGAGCTGGAGCGCCTCGTCGAGCACCCAGACGGACTCGATGTCCTCGGGAAGGGGCCGGCCGGGCACGGCGACGGCGCGGAAGGACGCGTCGATCGCACCGGACCGAAGGGCGGCGACGGCCGTCTCGACGTCGAACAGCATCACCACGTCGAGCTCGACCTCGGGGTGCGCGCGGTGGAAGCCGCGCATCAGGCCCGACGCCGCGCTGCGGGAGGCGATCACGTCGACGCGCAGCGGGCGGCTGCCGGGGAGCACGGACGCGACCGCGCGCTCGGCGACGCGCAGCAGCTCGCGCGCGTGGGGCAGGAACGCCTGCCCGTCGATGGTGAGCCGGGCCCCGCGCGCCGTGCGGGTGAACAGCCGCACGGCGAGGGCCTTCTCCAGCCCGGCGATGCGCTTGGAGACGGCCTGCTGGGTGATCGACAGGTCCGCGGCGGCGTCCTGGAACTGGCCGGCGTCCACGACGGCGACGAACGTGCGTACGGCATCGAGATCCACACCAGCCGACCTTAGCTCACAACCCTTGGTTGTGCGTTTTCGGTCGATCGGTTGTTTGACCCGCCCACCAGGCGCGCGTTTGGATCCATGAATCAACGGATGGTTGTTTCCTGGAGATGGCGGGGTGCGCGTTGGGAAGGTCGCTGGGGCGGCGGTTCAGGTGGTTCTGGGCCGCGTACGCGGTCAGCGCGTTCGGCACGTGGCTCGCGTTCGACGCGTTCGCCCTGATCGCGATTCTCGCTCTCGACGCCGGGCCCGCCGAGGTGTCGGTGCTGGCCGCCGCCGGGCTCGCGGTCGGGGCGGTGGTCGCGGTGCCGCTCGGGCCGTGGGTGGAGTTCCGGCGCAAACGGCCGGTGATGATCGCGATGGACCTGATCCGGTTCGCGGCGCTGATGAGCGTTCCCGCCGCCTACCTGCTCGGCCGGCTGAGCTTCGCTCAGCTCCTGGTCGTGGCCGTGGTCGTCGGCGCGGCCGACATCGCGTTCACCGCCGCGAGCGGAGCGTGTCTGAAGGCGCTCGTCCGGTCCGGGGACCTGCTCGTCGCGAACGGGCGGTTCGAGGCCACGACCTGGACCGCCACCGCGCTCGGGCCGCCGCTGGGCACCGCCGCGATCGGGCTGGTGGGCCCGGTGGTGAGCGTGGCGGCCAACGCGGTCAGCTTCCTCCTCTCGGCCGCGGGGATCCGCGCCATCGGCGGGCGGGAGCCACGTCCCGCGCGAACCGCCGCCCCGTCCCGGCCGGGACCCGGCGACCTGCTGGAGGGATGGCGGTACATCCTCGCCAGCCCGGCGCTGCGCCCGCTGTTCTTCAACACCGTCCTGGTCGGCGGCCTGATCATGGCGGCCTCGCCATTGCTCGCCGTCCTCATGCTCGGCGAACTCGGGTTCGCACCCTGGCAGTACGGCCTCGCCTTCGGCCTTCCCTGCGTCGGCGGCCTCATCGGCTCGCGGCTGGCCCGCCCGCTCCTCGCACGGTTCGGCCGGCACAAGGTCATGCTCACCGCCGGGACGCTGCGCGCGTGCTGGTCACTCGGGTTGGCCTTCGTCGGCCCCGGCCCCACCGGGCTCCTCCTCGTCATCGCCATCGAACTCGGGCTGATCACCTGCATGGGCGTGTTCAACCCGGTGTTCGCCACCTATCGGCTCGAACTGCTCCCGTCCGACCGGGTCGTCCGCACGCTGTCCGCCTGGTCGATCACCGGTAAGGCCACCATCGCGGCCATGACCGGCGCGTGGGGCCTGCTGGCCGGCCTCACCAGCCCCCGCACCGCCATCGCGATCGCCGGGCTCCTCCTCCTGGCGACCTCGCTCCTCCTCCCCCGGCACGACCGCACACCCCAGCTCAAGAACGCCGACCAGGCGCCACCGGAAAGGGAAACACTCGCATGACCACCGCTTCCGCGCTCGACCCCGCCCGCACCGCCCTGCTCGTCATGGACTGTCAGCCGGCGATCCTCGCGCTGCTCCCGGAAGGCGACGGTGCGGCCCTGCTGGGACGGCTGGAGAAGGTCATCGCCGGCGTCCGCGCCGCGGGCGGCACCGTGGCCTATGTCCGGGTCGGCTTCACCGAGGCCGACTGGGCCGCGATCCCGCCCGCCAACCGGTCGTTCGCACCGGTCGCCCAGCACCGTCTCCTGCACCACGCGGACGTCGCCACCGCCGTCCACGAACGTCTCACTCCCCAGGACGGGGACATCATCGTGCGCAAGGTCCGTCACGGCGGACTGTCCACCACCGACCTCGATCAACGGCTGCGCGAACGCGGCGTCACCTCTCTGGTCATCGCGGGTGTCAGCACCAGCGGCGTCGTCCTGTCCACCGTCCTCGACGCGGCCGACCGCGACTACCGGCTCTACGTCCTGGCCGACGGCGTCGCCGATCCCGACCCCGAAGCGCATGACGTCCTGCTCCGTCAGGTCTTTCCCGCACGGGCCCACGTCCTCGAGACCGCCGATTTGCACACCCTCCTGCGGGCCGGCTGAGGCCGCCCGATCACCTGGAATCCGTCCGCGAGCGGACACGCCCCTGGGAGGACATCCATGCGCATCTCCGCTCGGGCGCCCGTCGTCGGCCTGGCGACGGCCCTGGCATTCACCGGCGCGAACGTGACCGGCACCCCGGCCTTCGCGCCGGATGACCCGGCTCTGGCGGCTGAGCGGCTTGCCGGAGGTCTCGTCTTTCGTGCTGTCAGGCGTGGGCCTCTCCTAGGTAATTCGTATTATCATCTTGACGGGGCAGTCCGCGGGAGGAGAGCGTGTGAATCCGCACCACGACGCAGCGTGAAGGAGCCGACGTGGACACTCCCCACCCCCCGATCCGACGGCGGACCGTTTTACTGGGCGCGGCGGCGGGCGTGGCCGCAGGCCTGGGTCCCGGACCGGCCGCGAACGCGGCGGCGGGCCCGGGCGGGATGCCGGCCTACCGGTATCTGCGCGACGCGCTGGCCCTGCCGCTCAGCCACAACCCGACGGGCGAGTTCATCTTCCCCTGCATCCGAGGGGTGTACGACAAGCTCAGCAACCCCCGGTCGCGCTACTACCTCTACTACGCCCCTCACGAGGACCCAGGCGGCATCTGCGTGGCCTTCGCCAACTCCCTGGCGGGCCCCTTCGACGACTACCCGGGCAACCCGCTCATCGACAACCGCCTGCCGACCACCACGGTCTCGCACGTGTCCTCACCCCACGTGACCTGGGACGCCGCCACCCGGCAGTTCTTCTGCTACTTCCACGGCGAGAACTTCACCACGCGCGTGGCCCGCTCCACCGACGGCATCACCTTCACCGACGAGACCCCGATCCTGAGCACCCGGCTGGTGCCCGGCACCTCCGAGACCTCCTACGCCCGGGTCTTCGAGCACCGGCTGCCCGGCCGGAACAACAAGTACGTGATGATCTTCATGGGGGTGCGCAACGGCCGCCGCATCTTCCACGGCTGGTCGCCCAACGGCTGGGACGGCTGGCAGTTCAGCGCGACCCCGCTGGTGAACCCCGAGCCCGACGGCGTGACCGACATCTCCGGCGCCACCCTCGTCAAGCGCAACGGCACCACGTACGTGGCCTATCACGGCGGCGACGGCAGGATGCGGATCACCGAGGTCGGCAACGGGTTCGACAGGGAGACGCACCTGGGCGTCTTCCACTCCCCGATCGCCTCCGACAACGGCAGGGTGGCGGCGCCGTCGTTCGGCACCCAGGACGGTGTGGAGTACATGTTCTACGAGGCGGGACCGCGACTGAACGCCCGCATCTGCATCGCCCGGGCGGTCTGACGGCCGTCGGACGGCACGGGGCTGGTCACGGACAGGACGATCTTGCCGCGGTTGCCGCGTCGTTCGAGGAGTTCGTGTGCCTCGCGCGCCCGCTGGAGGGGGAACACGGCCTCGACCGGCACCCGGTAGGCGCCCGCGGCGGTTCGTTCGGCGAGTTCGCGGAGGTCGTCGCGGGGATCGTAGCCGTGTTCCATCAGGTTGGTGAGCTGGAAGCCGCGGATGGTGGCGTTCTTGGGATAGAAGTCGCGGGTGTCGATGATGCTCGGTTCCAGGGCGACGTTGGCGAGGGCGATCACGCGGCCCGCGTAGGCGACCTGCCGCAGGCCACGTGCGAACGCCGGCCCGCCGACGGTGTCCAGCACCACGTCGGCGCCGCGTCCGCCGGTCAGCCGGGCGACCTGCTGTTCTTCGTCGTCCACCGAGGTGTCCACTATGTCGTGCGCGCCCAGGCCCGCGACCCAGGCGGCCTTGTCCGCCGAGCTCACCACCGCGATCACGCGGGCGCCGAGGTCGGCGGCGATCTGCACGGCGGCGCTGCCGACCCCGCTCGCGGCGGCGTGCACCACCACCGTCTCCTCCTTGGCCAGCCCGGCCAGGTCGCGCAGGCAGTACCGGGCGCTCAGCCATGCGACGGGCAGGGCGGCGGCCTCGAGCATGCCGATGCCGTCGGGCAGGACCGCGACCCGCCCGGCGGGCACCGCCGCGAGCTCGGCGTACAGGCCCGCACCCAGCGCCATGACCCGCTGGCCGGGCCGCAGGCCCGTCACGCCCTCGCCCACCGCGGCCACGGTCCCGGCCGCCTCCAGGCCGGGGATCAGCGGCGGGCGTCCCGCGCGGTGGTAGGAGCCCGCGCGGAGCAGGGCGTCCGCCCGGTTGACCCCCGCCGCCTCGACCCGTACGAGCACCTCGCCGGAGCCCGCTTCCGGATCCGGGGCCTGGACCTGCACCAGGACCTCGGGGCCGCCGAACTCGTCGATACGCACTGCGCGCATGCCGCACCACCTTCGTTGACACCTCTTGAACAGGTGTCATCTTGAACCACCGCATGAACAGGTGTCAATGGTAGGTTTTCGGATATGAGCCGCTCCGCTGATCCCTCGATGGCGTTCCCGTTCATCGGCGGGCGCGTGTGCCTCGACTTCGCCGCCACACTCGGCAGGCGCCACGCCGCCGCCTTCGAGCGGCTGCCCGACCCCGCCGCGCTCAGCCGCTGGATCGCCGAGGCCGGGCTGCATCCCGAGCCGGGCGAGGTCACGCCACACGACCTGGCGCACGCCCGTCTCCTCCGCGAGGCGCTCAACCGGATGGTGCGGGCCGTCATGGACGGTGCGGCACCCGATCCGTCCGACGTCGAGGAGGTGAACGCGGCGAGCAGGCTCCCCGACCTCGCCCCCCTGGTCGTCCTCACGAGTTCCGGGCCCGCCCTGCGCCGGCAGGCCGCCCACGTCGCGCCCGCCGCGCTGGCCACCGTCGCCAGGGACGCCGCGACGCTGGTCACCGGGCCGCTCATCGACCGCGTCAAGGAGTGCGCCAATCCCGGCTGCTCGCTGCTGTTCCTGGACGACTCCCAGGCACGGCGCCGCCGCTGGTGCTCGATGGAACGATGCGGCAACCTGGCCAAGATCGCGACCTACCGGTCCCGCTCCTCCCGCTGAAGAGGAGGGGACCCCGCCTCTCCCAACAGCCAAGCGCTCGATGATCGAACGCGCATCCCGGCCGTGCCAGAGGGTAACGCGGAGGCATGGCATACACACCCGATCAGGACCACCGCCGCCCGGACGGCGCCGACGACCAGGCGGTGGAGGCGGCCGGCATGCTGTCGGAGGCGCTGGAGACCGTCGAGCGCGCACGCGGGCACCTCTACTCCTTCCACCAGCTCACCGGCTCCGCCCACGCCACCATCGACAGGGTCGTGGACCTGCTGGCCAAGGCCGGCCACGACGACCTGGCCCGGCGTCTGGCCGCCGAGCTGGCCGGCCGCGACGTCCTGCCCGGCCGTTGGACGTTCCAGATCGTCGAGGAGTACGACGACGGCTACTACGCGACGTTCCGCGAGCTCGAACGCGAAGTGCGCGACCAGCTCATGGGCGGGCGCCGGCACGTGTACGAGGCGGAGATGAAACAGCGCATCCAGGCCGCCTCGGTCCGGAATGCGCACTCTTCGTAGCGAAACTTGGCCTGCTGATTACCGAGGGTTGCCGTTTCGGGTGGCGGGTAGAGGCTGCTGTGTGGGAACCCCCGTTGTGCCGACAGGGCCAACCGGTCTCGGCACCTCCGCGGCCCGGCTCGGCTTCTCGCCGGGCACCAGTCCGTCCCGGCGCGCGGGCCCGTCCCCCGGCGCCGGTCCGTCCCCGGATGCCGCCACGTCGCAGCCGGACGACTTCCTGCGGTTCCGGCAGGAGGTCGTCCGCGCCGGATACCCGCGGCGGATCGCCGCGCTGACCGACGGCTATCGCCCGAGCTCCGACCCCGCCCGGGTGCGTGCCGAGGCCTGCTCTCTGCGAGCCGAACTCGCGACGTTCGGGATTCAGCGCGATCTGGCCTACATCGAGTGCATGTGCACCTATCGCCAGCTCATGATCCCGGTCGATGAGGCCGACCTGGGGATGGCGCTCAGCCGCAGCATTCTGCTGCCGACGATCGTCGACGACTCCTGCGACCAGGGCCCGGAGGCCGCGTTCCGGGCGGTGCGGGCCGCCATGCTGAAGGGCGTCGGCCGGTCCCGGCAGGCTCGGGTCATCCTCGGCTCCGCCCTGCATCCGCAGTCGGTCTACACCGAGCACATGTTCAACGAGTTCTCTCCGTTCTGCTCGGCGAATTTCCTCGGCCTCTACAAGACGTTCTATTATCAGTCGCTCTTCGGGGTCATCTTGGAGTCCGCGTTCACCCCCGATGCCCGCGACGACGTCGACACCGAATATGTACGCGTCCGGTCCGGCTTCGGCGAGTACTACGCGACGGCGATGAGCGTGGCGTACCGCTGCCTGAGCTTCGACGACAACATGCCGCACTGGGGCGCGACCCTGGGCCACTGGGGAAACTATGTCAATGACGTCAACGACCTCATGTCCTTCTACAAGGAGATACTGGGCGGTGAGTTCACGACCAGCCGCATCTACCGCAACGCCATCCAGCACGGCATGTCGTTGACGGACTCCTACGAGGAGGTCTTCCAGCGGGCGGTGGCCGGCTTCGATCGCATCCGTGAGCTGGGCACCTCAGCGCAGCGGCCGCACCTGCTGCACTATCTGCAGGGGTTCGTTCACTGGCACCTCACCTCTCGCCGCTACCGCTGGGCCGAGCTCATCGCATCAAGCTGAGCCCAGGGTGACCGTGAGGTCGAAGGTGCCCTGGTGAGGGATGCGGAGGGCGTGGAAGCGGCGCGCGCCGTCGCGGAAGTAGCGCACCGAGCCGGCCGCGACCGTCGCCTGCGAGGGGGTGCCCCAGCGGAAGCGGATCGTGATGCGGCCGCGGCGCACGTCGAACCCGTCGGCGGTGGCGGTGGTCGTGCCGCCGAACACGACCCTCGTGCCGTCGGTGAAGGTGACGACGTCCTCGGGCTGGAGGATGAGGGGGATCTGCTCGGTGGCCGCCGCGTTCGCCGTGACCGTACGCCGGATCGTCCGCTGGGTGACCAGGACGTCCGTGCTGACGTTCGCGTTGCCGTAGCGGATGCCGAAGGCGGCGGGGGCCTGGCCGCCGGTCCACACGCTGCCGCCGGGGGCGCCGTGGAAGTAGGTGGCCGGGAGGGGGCCGTTGGAGTCGGGCACCTGGCCGGGGAAGACGGTGGACCAGCAGGCGTGGTTGTTGTCGTTGAGCACGCAGATGATCGTGCCGGCCTCGGGATGCCACAGGAAGGTCAGGCCGGTACGGCTCCGGGAGGCGCGGTCGCCGAAGTAGCCGCCCAGGTACAGGCCGGGCTTGCGGACGTACAGGAAGTCCTGGCCGGCGTCCCTGCGCAGTTCGACGAAGTCCTGCGAGCGCAGGTAGGGCAGGTCCGAGATGGCGGCGATCCGCTGCTGCCGGTCGGGGAAGCGCTCGCCGTGCAGGCCGTGGGTGAGGATGCGCGGCGAGGTGTCCTGCTTGGCGAGCGGCGTCACCGGGTCGGCGGAGGCGGACCAGGCGGCGCGGGCGTCGGCCAGGTCCTCGCGGGCGGTCAGGAACGCCGACAGCAGCGGCACCATGCGGACGAACGTCCAGTTGAGCGCGGTCCTGTCGGGATCGGGCCGGACCTCGTCGTACCAGCGCGTGCTGGTGCGGGTGGACGGCGCGACGTTGACCAGGTATCCGGAGCCGTCCGGCTCGCGCAGCAGGTTGTAGGACAGGAAGCCGGTGAACCTGCGGGCCATGTCCACCAGGTGCGGGTCCGGGTTGCTGTAGTAGGCGTCGGCCAGCTCCGGCAGCATGACCTCGAAGTTGTAGTTCATGTCGTGGCCGCGCTCTTCGTAGAAGAAGCCGGCGGGGCTCACGCCGGTCGCGGCGATCCTGGCGAACGCCTCGGTCAGGCTCCTCGCGAGCGCGGGATCGGGGTCGAGCCTGAGCGCGAGCGCGGCCCCGGCCAGCCCGGAGGCGGTCTGGTTGGCGTAGCTGAGGGGCTCCTGCCAGGCGGTGCGGTTGGCGGGGTTGAGGAACCACGTCATCGCCGTCCGTAAGGCGGCGGCGAGCTGGGACTGGCGGCCGGGCAGCGCCCCGGTCGCGCGCAGGATCCGCAGGGTCTTGGCGAGGTAGCCGATGCCGAATCCGGTGGGGGCCAGGCCGTGCTCGTTGCGGTTGTACTCGGGGAAGGAGCCGTCGGCGTGCTGGAGCGACAGGTAGTGGCCGAGCGCCGCGTCGAGCGCGGCCAGCAGACCGGCGTTCCCGGCGTACGGGTTCCACGGGCGGGCGTTGGCGTAGAACCAGGCCAGCGTGAACACGTGCTCCTGCACGCGGGCGTTGTACGGCGCCGCCGGCGAACGCCACCAGCCGCCGGCGAAGAAGCCGCTGTCGTCCATGTCGTTGACCATGGGCGCGAGGGTGGCCAGGTACGGCGCGAAGCGCTGCTCGTGGGGGGCGAACGACCTGCGGTCCAGGGCGGGCAACGGCGCCAGATCGGGCAAGGAGGAGGCGGCGCCGGCGGTGCCGGGCACGATCACTGGGGTGGCCACCGGGAGCAGGGCGGCGGCGCGAAGGAGGGTGCGGCGGGAGAACATGGTCAGCCTTTCAGACCGGTGTGCGCGAGCCCCTCGATGAACTGCCGCTGGGCCAGGACGAAGACGACCAGGATGGGCAGGGCGGTCATCGTGGCGGCCGAGAGCTGCACGTTCCACAGGGGCGAGCCGTAGGCGTCGACGAACTGGGTGAGCGCCTGGGGCAGGGTGAACTTCGACGGGGTGGACAGGAACACGATGGGTTCGAGGTAGAGGTTCCACGAGTGCAGGAAGGTGAAGATGGCGACGGCGCCGAGCGCGGGCTTGGCCAGCGGCAACGCCACCCGGTAGAAGGTGCCGAAGCGGCCGAGCCCGTCGACCCTGGCGGCCTCCTCCAGCTCCCCGGGCAGCGTGATGAAGAACTGCCGCATGATGAACGTCGCCAGCACGCTGGGCGCGCCCAGGATCGGCACCAGGATCAGCGGCCAGTGCGTGTCGGTCAGCCCCACCGTGTGGAACATCTGGAACAGCGGGACGATCGTCACCTCGCTGGGGATCAGCAGGCCGACGAGCACGACCAGGAAGAGCGCGTTCTGGCCGGGGAAGCGGATGCGGGCGAAGGCGTAGCCGGCCATCGCGGCCACCGCCATCGTGCCGGCGGTCACCACCACCGCGATGTAGAGGCTGTTGACATACTGCTGCCCGAACGGCTGCAGCTCGAAGACCCGGCCGTAGGTGGAGAAGTCGAACCTGGAGGGCACCAGCGCGGGCGGGAAGGCGAAGATGTCGCTGATCGGCTTCACCGACGAGGTGACCATCCACCAGGTCGGGAACACGAACGGCACGCACAACACGCACAGCAGCGCGTACAGCGCGAGCTTGACCCGGCGACTCATGCTACGACTCATGGAAGACCCACTTCCGGCGCAGCCGCCACTGCAGCAGCGTCAGCACCGCGACGATCAGGAACAGCAGGACCGACAGGGTGGCGCCGTAGCCGAGGTGCCGGAACTGGAAGGCCTGCTGGTACAGGTAGTAGACGAGGACCGTGGTGGACATGCCGGGCCCGCCCTGGGTGAGCACGGCGATCTGGGCGAACACCTGCAGCGACCCGACCACGGTGATGATCGAGGTGAGCAGGATCGTCGGGCTGATCTGCGGCACCGTGATGCGCAGGAAGCGGGTCCAGGCGCCGGCGCCGTCGAGCTGCGCGGCCTCGTACAACTGGCGGGGCACGCCCTGGAGCGCCGCCAGGAACAGGACCATGTTGAGGCCCACGTTCTTGACGACCTGGACGACGACGACCGACAGCAGGGCGGTGGTCTCGCCGCGCAGCCAGTTGGGGCCCTCGACGCCCGCCACGCCGAGCAGGCCGTTGACGCCGCCGTCCTGCTGGAGCAGGAACTGCCAGACGATCGTCCAGGCGACCAGTGACACCAGCACCGGCGAGAAGAACAGGGTGCGGAAGAACGTGGTGCCGCGCAGCCGCTGGTCGAGCAGGATGGCCAGGGTGAGGGCGAGGGTGAGGTTGAGCACGACCAGCCCGACCGAGAAGAACGCGGTGCTGGTGAGCACCGGCCCCATGTTCGGGTCGGCGAGCAGTTTGGCGTAGTTCTCGCCGCCGACGTACTCGAACGTGCCCGCCAACACGTTCCACTCCTGGAGGCTGTAGTAGACGACCAGGCCGAGCGGCAGCAGGACGAACAGCACGCTGCCCACGAGCTGCGGTGAGATCAGCAGATAGCCGACGAGGGCGTCACGCCGGGGGATGGTCCAGAAGGGGCGGGGCCGGGCGGCGGCGCGTACCGCCACCCGTTCGCCGAGGTCCGTCGCCGCCACGTCATCCGCCCAGCAGTGGCTGGATCTTGGCGCACACGCCGTCCAGCACCGCCTTGACGTCGGCGTCCGGCTTCCACAGCGGGTCGAGGGCGGCCCTGGCGGTCTGCGCGAGCTCGGCCTGACCGGTGTGGCTGGGCTTGACCACGCCCTTCTCGATGCCGTTGATCACCACCTCCTGGAGCTGGTCGCCGTTCAGCAGGGGGCTGGTCTTGGCCATGGTGTCGGCGGTCAGCAGCGAGCCGCGCGCGGGCGGGAAGTACGCGGCGAGCTTGGCGGCGTTGGCGGCGTTGGCGAAGTAGGCGAGGAAGTCGGTGGCCTGCTCGGCCCTAGGCGACTTCTTCAGCACGCCGATCCCGGCCTGGCCGATGACCGCGTACTCGCCCTTCGGCCCGGCGGGCAGCGGCACCAGGTCCCACTTGAACGTCGCGTCCTCCAGCATGGCGGCGCGGGAGATCTGGGCGACGGCCATCGTGGTGTCGCCGGAGAAGAAGTCGACGGCGCTGCCCGGCCCCGGCATGGACTTGTCGGTGAAGATCGCCTTGTGCATGAACGTCATGGCCTCGACCATCTCGGGCGCGTTGAACTGGCAGGTGCCGCCGTCGTCGCTCCACGCCTTGGCGCCCCAGCCCTGCCAGACGGTGGCGAGGTTGTCCCAGGCCTTGTAGTCGAAGTTGAGGATGGTCAGGCCGTTCTTGCCCTTCGCCGCGACGGCCTTGTTGATCTCGTTGGCGTGCTCCCAGTCCCACTGGCCGGCCTTCATCAGCTCGCGCGGCGCCTTCTGGCCCGCGGCCTTGACCAGGTCGGTGTTGACGAAGACGCCGAAGGGCGAGGTGGAGAACGGGTAGGCGTACAGCTCTCCGTCGCGCTCCCACAGCCGGGTGGCGGCCGGGACCAGCTCGGCCGCGTTCTCGATCTTGCTCTTGAGCGGGACGAGGGCGCCGGAGCCGACGAAGTCCGGGGCGGAGTTCTCCATGATCCACGCCAGGTCGGGGGCGTTACCGCCGGCGATCTGCGTGGTCAGCGTGGTCGTGTAGTTCTCGAACGGGATGGGGTCGAAGGTGATCGCGCCGACCTGCGGGTGGGACTTGCGGTATTCGGCGGCGATCTCGTTGAACAGCTTCAGGTGGGCCTCGTTGGAGGTCCAGATCGACATGCGCAGCGGCTGCGGGCCCTGCGCGGCCGGCGGCGCGGTGCCGCCGTCGCCGCAGGCGGTGATGGTGAGCAGGGCGGTCAGCGAGAGGGCCGCCAGCTTCCCGGGTGCTTTCATGGGGGGTTTCTCCTTCGGGCGTCGATGACGGCGTCAGTAACCGGTGACGTCGGGCCAGCGCAGCTCCACGCCGTCACGGGCGAGCCGCTGCTGGTAGTCGGCCAGGAGCCCGGCGTCCGTGCCCACGGCGTGCGGCGTGGTGGCGCGGTCCAGGCAGAAGGCGGCGAGCGCGCCGGCCGCCTCGCCGACGTTCCACTCCACCGGATGCAGGCGATAGGCGCCGTTGGTGATGTGGGTGGTGCCGATGTTCTTGCAGGCGGGCAGCAGGTTGGTCATCCGCTGCGGGATCAGCGCCCCGAGGGGGATCTCGAACGGGGAGCAGGCGACGTCGATGTAGTTGTCGCCGCCGGTCGACGGGTGCAGGTCGATGCGGTACATGCCCACGCCCACGGAGTCGTGATAGGAGACGGCGCCCTTGTCGCCGCGTACCGCCACGGACAGGTCCTGTTCGGTGACGGTGGTCAGGGCCCGGACGCGCCGGGACTCGCGGATGTAGGGGGCCTGGGCGAGCCCGTCGGCGCCGCCGGTGACGTCGCCGCGCGGCCGCAGGCTGGGGTATCCGGTGCCGCCGTCGTGACGGGGGGCCTCGGTCTGCAGCCAGTACAGCACCGACAGGGACAGCTCGCGGGCCGCCGCCAGATGCCGGTCGGCGTCCGGCACGTCGATGACCGGCCCCTCCAGGTAGTCGATCATCGGCCAGTTGACGAGCGTGATGTCGCTGTCGTACGCGCCGGGCTGGAAGTTGTCGCGGGCGGCGATCCTGCGGAACGTCCACAGGTTGCCGTCGCCCGGGTTGACCCGCTGGTCGGCCTCCACCAGCCGGGGGTCGTCGCCCGGGTTCGGGGTGAAGGAACGTTCCATGATCTCCAGCGTGCGCGGGCTCGGGCAGCGCCACGACAGCAGCCGGTCGCCCCAGAAGGGCGGCTGGTAGGCACGCCAGAAGTCGTACGAGGCGGGCTTGTCCACGGTGTGGTCGCCGTCCACGTGGTCGACCGCGAAGCACACGGACACGGCCTGCATGTTCATCGGCTGCGCCGTCGCGGGGGCGCTCGGCTCGCCGGTGTCGTCCTGCGACTCGAAGCCGGTCACGTACTCGGTGCCGGTCAGGGGCAGCAGTTCCCCGGTCTCGGTGGCGTCCAGCACGTACGGCGCCACAGCCGTGATCTCCTCTCCCCCGTCGCGGTGCGCGAGCCGCACGGCCGTGACGCGGTCGCCGTCCACGTCGGCCCCGACCGGCCGGTACGGCTGCAGCACGCGCAACCTGCCCGATCCCCGGTACGGGGCCAGCATGGCCTCGATGACCGCGACGGCGACCCGGGGCTCGTGGCACAGTTTGCTGACGTGCCCGGAGCCCGGGTTCAGCTCACGCCATGCCCGCGCCCGGTCGGTGAGCGGGTAGTGGTCGCGGTAGTAGCGCCGGATGCCGTCGCGCAGCGCGCGATAGCTCGCCGTGACGCCGAACCGCTCCACCCAGGTGTGCTCGTCCGGCGGCACGGCCTGGCTGGTGAGCTGGCCGCCCAGCCAGTCGTACTCCTCGGTGAGCACCACCGAGCGGCCCGCCCGCAGCAGGGCGAGCGCTGCGGCCACGCCGCCCAGCCCGCCGCCGATGACGAGCGCGTCTGCCGATATCTCCACCACGTGGGGGTTACCTCTCCTCAAGTACAGGGTCGCCGGCGTCACGGAGGGGCGCCGGGGTCGAGCAGGGAAGCCGGTCTCAAGCAGGGGGCGCCAGCGTCGAGCCCTCGACCAGCTCGCACGCCAGCAGTTCCTGCGGGGTGCCGCCGCGCTCCAGCACCTGGGTGAGCAGCTCGACGGCACGGTGGCCCATCTCCCGCCGGGGGATGCGGAACCCCGCGAAGTCGATGTCGGTCGACACCGGCCTGGTGGGCGCGCCCAGCGCGACGATGGACAGGTCGCGGGGCACGTCCAGGCCGCGGGTGCGGGCGACCTCGGCGATGGCCGCGCCGTCGGCCAGCTCTTCGGCGAACACCACGGTGGCGCCGGAGCCGAACAGCCCGTCCGCGCTCGTCAGGTGCACGCCTTCGACGCCGGCCGCGGCCACGCCCTCGGTGAAGCCGCGCAACCGGTCGGCGTAGGACTCGGCGCCCTGTCCGGCTCCGACGTAGGCCATCCGCCGGTGCCCGAGCGCCGCCGCCCGCTCGACCAGCGCGCGCATCGCCGGCGGGTAGTCCGCGCCGACGTACGGCACCGGCCCGCCGGCGTCGTCGCGGCGGCCGACCGAGACGAACGGGATGCCCTCGGACAGCAGCCTGGACAGGTCGTCCCGATCGATGGTGCGGCCGAGCAGGACGCATCCGTCCGCCAGCCGGATCCGGCTCTCCGCGCTGAAGATCCGCCGCCGCTCACCCTGCTCCACCTTGGCACTGGTGAACAGCAGCAGGTCGCAGCCCGCCTCCTCCGCGCACTCCTCGATCCCGACCAGGAACGGGCGGTAGAAGTCGGCGCTCTCCGCGGGGAAGACGGCCTCGTAGGTGAACACGCCGTAGATGCGGTTGCGCCGTTCGACGAGCCGGCGCGCCGCCGGGTCGGCCACGTAGCCGGTCTCCCTGATCACTTGGAGCACCCGGTCGCGGGTTTCCGGGGAGATCCGCACCTCTCCCTCGGCCCTTCCGTTGAGCACCAGGGACACCGTCGTCTGGCTCACTCCTGCCATGCGTGCGATGTCCTGCTGCGTCAGACGCCGGCCTGTAGGAGTCACAGCGCGTATCACCCCGCCTTGTTGATAATGCGTATTAGTTTCGCCATTGTGGAACCGGCCCCGGAGGGGCGTCAAGGGGTAATCGCTGAAGAAATTCGTATTAGCAACCCGGTGGCCGTGCTTCGCCGTTGCCGGACGGCCACCGGGTGGCGGTCACCCGGCGGCGGCGGTTCAGCGGATGCGCCGCCCTGTTTCGGCGCAGGAGTAGCCGCCCAGCGCCTCCACGTCGGCGCGGAAGTCCGGCCGCTCCAGAAGCGCCCACAGCGGGGCCAACAGCTCGTCCGACAGCGCACCGGTACGCAGCACCAGGTCGTAGGGTTCCTGGGCCACCGGGACGAAGTCGAGCCCGAAGGCGCGGGCGGCGGCGAGAATGCCCATCCCGGCGTCCGCGCGCCCCGCGGCCACGGCCGCCGCCACCGCCAGGTGCGTGTGCTCCTCGCGGGAGTAGCCGGACACCTCGTCCGCGTCGATGCCCAGGCCGGCCAGCTCGTGGTCCAGCAGCGCCCGCGTCCCGGCGCCGCGCTGCCGGTTCACGTAGCGCAGGTCCGGCCTGGTCAGGTCCTTGACGCCGGTCAGGCCGAGCGGGTTTCCCGGGGCGACGATCAGACCCTGGTCCCTGTGGACGAGCCTGACCACGGCGACGTCGGCGTCCGCGCCCAGCAGCCTGTCCACGTAGGGCAGCGTGTACTCGCCGGTGGACGGGTCCAGCAGGTGCGACCCGGCGATGTGGCACAGGCCGTCGCGCAGCGCCACGAGGCCGCCCAGCGAGCCGACGTTCGACGACGCGAGAGTGATCAGCGGGTCGGCGGCGCGCAGGGCGGAGGCCGCCAGGTCGAGCACCAGGTCGTGCGAGCCGATCGCGACGATGGTCCGGCCGATCTCGGACAGCCCGCGCAGCAGTTCGACCCGGACCTGCTCCCCCGCATGGTGACCCTCCACGCCCGAGGGCACGACGAGCAGGCCGTCGGCGCGCACGAGCGAGGTGAGCACGCCGGCCCCCCGGGGCAGCGGGGTGGCGACGAGCCGGTCCCGCACCCGCCCCAGGCGCACGCGTACCCAGTCGTCCATGCCGATGGCGGACGGCAGCTTCCTGGCCAGGTGCGCCGTGGCCGACGGGCGTTCTCGCGGGGCGGCGCCCGCCAGCTCGGCGAGCATCGGAGCCGCGAAGATCTCGAAGGTCAGCGCCGCCGACACCGGATAGCCGGGTACGCCGATGACGGGCGTCGCCGCGACCGCGCCGAGCACGACGGGATGGCCGGGGCGCACGGCGACCCCGTGGACCGCGACGACGCCGGCCCCGGCGACCACGCGGGCGGTGTAGTCGTCGCGCCCCGCGCTGGAGCCCGCGATGAGCAGGACCAGGTCGGCGTCGCCGGTGGCCTCCAGGAGCACCGCCGCGATGGCCTGGGGGTCGTCGGGGACGATCTCGGTGATCCGGGCCGCGCAGCCCGCCTCCCGGGCCTGCGCGGCCAGCATCATCGAGTTCGTGTCGAGAATGTCACCGGGGGCGAGCTCCGCGCCGATCGGCCGGATCTCGTCGCCGGTCGGCACGATCACCACGCGCGGCGCGCGGCGTACGCCGAGTTCGACGGCTCCCGCCGCGGCGCAGGCGGCGACGTCGACGGGCCGCAGCCGATGGCCCTCCGGGAGCAGCAGCTCGCCGGCGCTGATGTCCTCCCCGATGGAGCGGACGTGCTGGTAGGGCGGGACGGCCGCCCTGAGCTCGGCCTCCCCTTTCGCCGTGCGATGGACGTGCTCTCGCATGACCACGGCGTCGTATCCGTCGGGCAGCGGGTCGCCGGTGTCGACGACGGCGAAGTCACCGGCGGCGAGGAGCATGGGGCTGGTCTCGGACGCGCCGACGGTGTCGGCGGCGCGTACGGCGATGCCGTCCATGGCCGCGGAGTCGAAGGCGGGCGAGGACCGCAGCGCCCACACCGGCTCGGCCGTCACCCGGCCCACGGCGGCACCGACCGGCACCCGGACCAGGTCGACCCGGGCGGGGCACCCCGCCGCGGCGCGCGCCTCGCGCCAGACGGAGAGGGCCTGCGCCGCGGGGACGTCGGAGACGAAGGGACTTTCTGCGCTCATCGGTACAGGACGACCTCTACTTCGGTGCCCGCGTCCAGGCCGGTGGCCGGTTCGGGCACGATCGTGTATCCGTCGGCGCGGGTCAGCACCGACAGCAGCGCCGACGGGCCGAACAGCGGCTCCGCCACGCCGTCCCGGATCCCCACCTGGACCACGTCGAGCCGGCCGGCCGCCGACGCCAGGTCGCGCGAGAGCCGGGCACGCGTGCTCGGCTGCGGTGGCGGGGCCTCGCACCCGCCGATGCGCCACAACAACGGCACTCCGACCTGCCCGAACACGACCAGCGCGGACAGCGGGTTGCCCGGCAGCCCGATGAGCGGAATCCCGGAGCACTCCGCCAGCAGCGTGGGCTTGCCCGGCTTGATGGCGATCCCGTGGCACCAGATGTCGCCGATGGCGGCCACCGCGCCCGCCGTCTCGTCTCTCGCGCCGACCGACGAGCCCGCCGACACGACCACCAGGTCGGACTCGGCCACGACCGCGGTCAGCCGGTCCTTGAGCGCGCCCGGCTCGTCGGGGACGATGCCGGCGATCACCGGCTGGCCGCCCGCGTCGGTGACCAGCCCGGCCAGGGCGGAGGCGGTGGCGTCGCGTACCTGCCCGGGGGCGAGCTCCACGGTGCCGGGCGGCACCACCTCGTCGCCGGTGGAGATGATCGCCACCCGGGGGCGGCGGTGCACGGCGACCGTGGTCACCCCCGCGGCGGCGAGGAAGCCGAGGTCCGGGGCGCGCAACGGCCGGCCACCGGGCGCCAGGACACCGCCCGCCGCCACGTCCTCGTCGGCGCGGACGACACCGCCGCCCGGTGCGACGGGCCGGGTGACCTCGATCGTGCCCGGCATCGTCTCGGCGGTGTACTCCACCATGACCACCGCGTCGGCGCCGGCCGGAAGCACTCCCCCGGTCGGCATCGCGACGCAGCCGCCGGCCAGGACCGCCACGGTGGGTTCGGCGCCCATCGGCACCGCGCCGAGCAGGTCGAGGTAGGACGGAAGCCCGTCGGAGGCGCCGTAGGTGTCCATCGCCCGGACCGCGAAGCCGTCCACGGTGGACCGGGCGAACCCGGGCAGGGCGGCGGGCGCCGTGATGTCCGCGACCGGCACCCGGCGCAGCGCCTCGGACAGCGGGACGCGCTCGGCGGGCGTGCGGTGCGCGGGCCGGAATCCGGAGCGGACCTCGGCGAGGGTCCGGGCGGTGAAGAACTCCTTGCCGCTCAACGGTCCGGCTGCTCCTTCGAGCCTTCCGGCCGGGGCTGCGGACGCGCCGCCGCGCCGCCCTTGTCCAGCCCGAGCACGGACACCACCGGCCCCAGCGCCACCTGCCCGAGCCCGCAGATCGACGTCTTGCGCATGGTCTCCTCCAACTGCAGGATCCGGCCCTTCTGCGCGTCGTCGAGGGTGGCGGAGCCGGAGTCCAGCACTCCGCGCAGCACCTCGTGGGCCTTGGTGGAGCCGACCCGGCAGGGCACGCACTTGCCGCACGACTCGTTGCGGAAGAAGCGCAGCACGTTCGTCGAGGCGGCCAGCAGATCGGTGCCCTCGGCGAGCACCACGAGGGCGCCGGAGCCGAGCATGGTCCCGGCCTCGGCGAGCGTCCCGAAGTCGAGTGCCAGGTCCAGCCGGTCGGGGCCGATGAAGTTGGAGGACGCGCCGCCCGGCTGCACGGCGCCGACCCGGGCGCCACCGAGCACGCCGCCGGCCAGGTCGATCAGCGCGCGAACCGTGGTGCCCATCGGCACGCAGTAGACGCCGGGGTTCTCGACGTGCCCGGACACGGCGAAGAACTTCCAGCCGACGGAGTCGCCCTCGCCCTGCTCGGCCCACCATGCGGCGCCGCGCCGCAGGATCACCGGCACGTCGGCGAAGGTCTCCACCGAGTTGATCAACGTGGGGCGGCCGTGCAGGCCGTAGTTGCCCGGGAAGGGCGGCTTGTTGCGCGGCTCGCCGCGGTGGCCCTCCATGCACTCCAGCAGCGCGGTCTCCTCGCCGAGGATGTAGCCGCCGGGCGAGACGAAGATGTCGAGGTCGAGGCGTCGGCCGCTGCCGCAGGCGTTCTCGCCGATCACGCCGGCCGCGCGCAGCCGCGCGATCTCGGCGTGCAGCACGCGCTCCTCGGGGCCGTACTCGTGCCGGATGAAGATCCAGCCCTGTTCGGCCCCGACCACGGCCATGCCGAGCAGCAGGCCCTCGATCACCAGGTGCGGCTGATCGGTCAGGATCTGCCGGTCCTTGAACGTGCCCGGCTCCGACTCGTCGGCGTTGCAGATCGCGTATTTGACGCCGCCCGGCTCGGCCGAGGCGACCAGGCCCCACTTCCTGCCCGTGGGGAACCCGGCGCCGCCCATGCCGCGCAGCCCGGAGGCCTCCAGCGTGGCCACCACGCTCTCGGCGCTCACCTCGCCGGCCAGCAGCGCGCGCAGGCTCGCGTACCGGGTGGAGACGTCCGATCCGGCCGGGTACGGGTCGTTCGGCCAGGGTTCGGCGCGGCCCGTCACGGTGGCCTCGCCGAGCTCGTCCCCCCGCGCGGCGGCCACGAGCGCGTCGACACCGGCGACCGGCGCCGGGTGCTCGTTGACGGCCAGCGCCGGGGCGTCGTCGCAGCGGCCCAGACAGGAGACCTCGACCAGCTCGATCTCGGTGTCGTCGCCGTAGCGCTCGCGCACCTCGGCGATCCGATCGTCGGCCGAGCGCAGCCAGCACGACAGGTCGTGGCACACGTTCACGGCCACCTTGGCGGGCGGCGTCGTGCGGAAGTGCGGGTAGAACGAGATGAGCCCCTGGATCTCGTAGAGCGGCCGCCGCATGGTGCGGGCCAGCTCCTCGATCTCCTCTCGCGGCAACCAGCCCAGCCGCGCCTGGACGGCGTTGAGCGCCGGGATCAGCGACGGCCCGGGGAACTTGCCGGCGCGTGCCTCGACACCCGGCACCCGCGGACGTCCCAGCTCGAAACTCAGGGTCATTCAGACACTTCCCATATCACTGAGGGCCTCGGCGTCTTCCACACTCAGCGCCTCGACCTGGATCGCGCAGAACTTGAACTCGGGGATCTTGCCGAAGGGGTCGATCTCGTCGATCGTCAGCAGGTTCGCCGCCGCCTCCCGGAAGTGGAACGGGATGAAGCAGTTGCCCAGTTGCTCGCGGTGGGAGACGCGCACCTGCAGCGTGATGGCTCCGCGCCGGGACCGCACCCGGGCCATCTGACCGTGCGACAGTCCCCGGTCGGCGGCGTCCTTGGGGTGCATGTACACCTCGGCGATCGGTGCGATCGTGTCCAGCGCGTACGAGCGCCGCGTCATCGACCCGGTGTGCCAGTGTTCGAGCAGCCGGCCGGTGTTGAGCACCAGCGGGTATTCCGCGTCCGGCAGCTCCTTGGCCGGCAGCCAGTGCGCCGGGACGAGATGGGCCAGGCCGTCGTCGGTGTTGAACCGCTCGTCGAACAGGACCACGGTCCCGTCGGAGTGCTCGGGGTCGGCGTTGGGGTAGAGCTTGCCGCTCAGCCCCAGGTTGTCGTGGCGCAGGTTCGCGTACGACGGCATGAGCGCGACCATCTCGTCGAACACCTCGCTGGCCGAGGTGTAGGACCAGTCCAGGCCGATGCGCCGGGCGATGTCCTGGATGATCTCCCAGTCGACGCGGGCCTGACCCGGCGGGTCCATCACCTTGCGGCCGAGTTGCACGCGCCGGTCGGTGTTGGTGTAGCTCCCGTCCTTCTCCAGGTACGACGACGCCGGCAGGATGACGTCGGCGAACTCCGCGGTCTCGGTCAGGAAGATGTCCTGCACCACCAGGAATTCCAGCTGCGACAGCGCCTTGCGCACCTTGTTGATGTTGGGGTCGGACAGGAACGGGTTCTCGCCGAGCATGTACATGCCCCGCACCCCGCCCGGCTTCAGCACCGATCCGATGATCTCGGTGACGGTGAGACCGCGGTCGGGGTCGAGCCGGGTGCCCCAGGCCTCCTCGAACCGCCGGCGGGTGCCCTCCCGGTCGACGCCCTGGTAGTCGGGGAAGAACATGGGGATCAGCCCGGCGTCGGAGGCGCCCTGGACGTTGTTCTGCCCCCGCAGCGGATGCAGGCCGGCGCCCGGCTTGCCCACGTTTCCGGTGATCGAGCACATCGCGATCAGGCAGCGGGCGTTGTCGGTGCCGGTGGTGTGCTGGGAGATGCCCATCCCCCAGTAGATGACGCCGGCCCTGGCCTCGCCCCAGACGCGGGCGACCGTCCGGATCAGGTCCGCGTCGACGCCGGTGATCTGCGCGGCACGCTCCGGCGGATAGTCGTTGACCGTGCGGACCAGTTCCTCGAAGTTCGACACCCGGGCCTTGATGAACTCCCGGTCGATCAGGCCGAGGCGGATCACCTCGTGCATGACCCCGTTGTAGAACGCCACGTCGGTGCCGGGCTTGACCTGGCAGTAGTAGTCGGCGTGCTCGGCCACCGTGCTGGCACGGGGATCGACATAGATGATCTTCGTGCCGCGCCGGCGGGCCTGCTTGAAGAAGGAGCTGGCGACGGGGTGGTTCGCCGTCGGGTTCGATCCGGTGATGATCACGACCTCGGCGTTGGCGACGTCGCCGTACGTGGTCGAGACCGCGCCGGAACCGACGCCCTCGAACAGCGCGGCCACCGACGAGGCGTGGCAGAGCCGGGTGCAGTGGTCGACGTTGTTCGTGCCGAACCCGGCCCGGATCAGTTTCTGGAAGAGGTAGGCCTCCTCGTTGGAGCACTTCGCGGAGCCGAACCCCGCGAGGGCGCCGGCGCCCTGCCCGGCGTGGATCTCCTTCAGCCGCCGGGCGACGAGGTCGAGCGCCTCCTCCCAGGTGGCCTCGCGGAAGTGCGGCAGCACCTCGTCGTAGTCGACCAGGCCGCCGGGCTTGCGCCGGCGGTCCTTGCCGTTCTTGCTCAGCCGGGCGCTGCGGTCGCCTCCGCCGCCGGCGCGCCCCCGGTCGTTGTACGCGTCACCGCGCACGTCCGCCGACAGCGGGCCCTTGGGGTAGGACGAGTCCACCCGGATCAGCGGCACGGTCAGGCGCTGTGGCGAGGCCGCGTAGTCCCAGCCGTACCGGCCCTTGACGCACAGCCGGCTCTTCGAGCCCGGCTGGTCGCGGCCCTCGGCGAAGGCGATCGCGCCGCGCGACCGGTCGACGTAGTAGGTGAGGGCGCAGCCGACGCCGCAGTAGGGGCAGACGGTGTCGACCGCGTCGAGCTCCTCGCGGGGCCGGATGGGGACGTCGTTGATCGCCTTGTTGGTCAGGGCACCGGTCGGGCAGGCCTGTACGCACTCGCCGCAGGTCACGCACGAGCTGGCGCCCATCGGATCGTTGAGGTCGAAAGCGATCGTGGTCGAGTATCCCTTGCCCGAACGGCCGATGACGTCGTTGCCCTGGACGTCGTCGCACGCGCGGACACAGCGGTCGCAGAGGATGCACGCGTCGTGGTCGACCGCGATCACCGGGTTGGAGATGTCGAGGCCCCGGCCCGAGCCGCACGGCAGGTCGGTCGTCTCCTTGGCCACGTCGAACCGGTCGGCGAGGTCGAGGAGCAGGTTGTCGCCGGTGGTCGTCTGTTTCGGGTCCTCGGCGCGCGGCGGCTGGTCGGAGATCAGCAGCTCGGTCAGCGTGGCGCGGTTGCGCTCCAGCTCCGGGGTGCTGGTCCTGACCTGCATGCCCTCCTCACAGGGGCGTACGCACGCGGCGGCGAAGGCCCGCCCACCCGTGTCCACCACGCACATGCGGCAGACCCCGACGGGGTCGTAACGCTCGTTGTGGCACAACACCGGTATGTCGATGTCCAGCGCCTTCGCGGCATCGTAGATGCTGGTGCCCTCCGGCACGGTCACGGCATGACCGTCGATCTCTACGGTCACGGTCCGTACGGCGGTCACCGGCTCCTCGAGCGTCGTCATCTCAACCTCACCAGCAAACCGGTATACAGAATACGGCATACACCATGTTCAGCAATCTACCCCTTTGCGTGACCGGTCTTCTACCCCCTCGCTCGTTCCGACACACAAGGACCCCGCTCTCGTACGGCTACGCGTCCAGCAGGAGATCTGCGAGGTCGGCCGCCGCGACGCGACCCTCCTCGTCCAACCCCCGCGCGGAGTAGTAGCCGGCGACCATCGACCGCAGGCGGCCCGAGTCCAGAGCCGCACGACGGCCGGAACCGAGCTCCAGCGGCGTCTCCAGCATCCGGGCCGGCAGCGTGTCGTCGGCCGCGGTGGCCCCCTCGCGCAGGTTGAACGCGCGCTTGGCCCGTACGATCCGCCGGGCGGTGTCGCGCAGCTCGGCGGCGTCCATCGGCCAGCCGGTGACCAGGGCGAGCAGCCCGGCCCACTCCGTAAAGGGGTCGTCGAAGACACCACGCAGGAACTTGCACAGGATCATCGAGTCCATGACCGCGGCGCGGTCTTCGGTGGCGATCGCGGCGGCGACATGGGCGGCGCCGCCGGCCAGCCGGTCGTGCTCGCCCGACAGGTCGGCCTCATAGGCGCCGGATCGGTTGTGATCGGCTCCCCTGGCGTTCACCGCGAGCCCGAGCGCCATCGCCTGCAGGGTGCGCGGCTCGTAGCCGGGCAGCTCCAGCCCCTTGACCTGCGGCGCGAAGTCGATCGAGGACTGCCCGACCACGGCGGCGGCCCGGCGCGAGCCCTGCGCGAGCAGCTCCCCCAGGCCCGGCGACCGCTCCCCGATCGCGTCCAGCGCGCGCAACAGGGCGGCGCCGTCGCCGAAGCGCAGCCACGGCTCGTCGAGCAGGCCGCGTTCGACGCACTCCATGGCCCACGCGATCGTGCCGCCCGCCGAGATGGTGTCGAGGCCCAGCTCGTCGCAGCGCGCGCTGGCGGCGAACACCTCGTCGGGATCGGACACGCCGCACAGCGGGCCGAGCGCGAAGACGTTCTCGTACTCCATCCGCTGGCTGCCGCCGCCCTTGCGGGAGTAGATGTGCTCGCAGCCGATGGAACACGACGCGCAACTGTTGCGCGCCACCCCGCGCAGCTCGTGCAGCTCCTCGGCGGCCAGCCGGGGCGCGCCTTCGAAGGTCGCCGCGGTGAAGTTGCGGGTGGGCAGGGTGCTGACGGCGTTGAAGGCCAGGAGGTTGGCCAGCGTGCCCAGCTCCCGGTATTTCGCGGTGGCCGGGCCGAAGCTGCGCCGGCGCAGGTCGCGGGCGGCGGCGAGGACGCCGGCCTGGTCGGCGACCGAGACCTTGGTCGCCGCTCTGACCAGCACGGCCTTGAGGTTCTTCGCGCCCATCGTGGCGCCCAGGCCGCCCCGGCCGGCGTGGCGGCCGTCATGGCTGATGGTCGCGTATCTCACCTGCCGCTCGCCCGCCGGGCCGATGGCCGCGGTCTGCCAGGTGCGGCCGAACCGCGCCCTGGCCGCGGTCTCCGCCTCGGCCGCGGTCATCCCGGCGAGCTCGGGAGCCGGTTCGAGCCGGACGTCGTCGCCCTCGATCAGCAGCACCGAGAGCTCGTCGGCGCGCCCGCGGATCACGATCGCGTCATGCCCGGTCAGCTTGCCGGCGATGGCGAACCGGCTGGAGGCGAGGGCGTCGGTGAGCAGTCCGGTCAGCGGCGACTTGGCCACCACCGCGAACTTCGCGCTGGTCGTCAGCGGGGTGCCCACCAGCGAGGAGAAGACGAAGGCCAGCGGCGCCTCGGGAGCCAGGGGGTCGACCCCGGCGGGCGCCAGCCGGTGCAGCAGCCACGTGCCGAGCCCCACCCCGCCCAGGTAGGACCGGAGCACCCGCTCGTCCAGCTCGTGGGCGGTGCCGCTCGCCGCACGGCCGGCGACGTCGATCACCAACGCGCGTCCGAAGAATCCACCAGGCACCATGCCACGACTCTACGGCCTCAGCCCCCGGCGTCCGCCGACAGGAAGGCGACGGTGTCCCCGGCCACCAGGGGCAGCCACTCGTCCCGGGTGACCTGATCGCCGTTGAGCGCGGCCACCACGTGACGGTCCAGGGCCAGCCCGACCGAGGCGGCCGCGGCCCCGAGCGTGGCGGCCCGGACCCCGCGCGGCCGATGGCCGCCGTTCCTCGCCAGCGCGCCGAAGCACTCCACCGCGACCTCCGGTGGCGGCCGGTCCCGGGCCGCCGCGTAGTCGTCCGGGGAGTTGACGTTCACCACGGACTCCAGCTCCGGATCGGTCCGCGCGAGATCGCCGTCGGCCAGCAGCTCCTCGTCGCCCAGCCGGGCCACCTCGCAGTGCTTGAAGAGCATGCCCGGCCGGAGGTCGCCCTCGGCCAGGAGCTCCGCGACCAGTCCGGCCAGGGCGGTCCGGTAGCCGGCGGCCAGCGGTTGCCGGAAACCCCGGGCCACCGGCAACGCGACGTCCGTTCCGGGGGTCAGGGCGCGCAGGACGCGCCGGACGAAGGCCGGGTGGAGGAACGGCATGTCGGTGGAGCACACGAAGGCCGTCTCGGCCCGGCCGGACACCGCGGCGAGCCCCACGGCCAGCCCCTGCATGGGGCCCAGCCCTTCCACGGGGTCCTCGACCACCGACACCCCCGAGGGCAGCGGCGGCAGCTCCTGCCCGGGCGCGGCCACCACGACGACCGGGCCGCCGACCGTCCTGGCGAGGACCGCGGTGGCCCGGTAGAGCAACGTCGACCCGTGCCATTCCAGCCACGCCTTCGGCCGGCCCATCCGCGTGGAGCGCCCGCCGGCAAGTACCACGCCCGCAGCAGTCTGCATGACCGCATGCTAGGTCACGCCGTGGAGGGTCATGCAGGAGGCCGGGGAAGATCGGTGATCAGGGCTCCGGGATGATGGGCCCATGGTCGCTCACCCTGTCGTTCTGTTCTCCTATGGCACGCTGCGTCAACGCGAGGTGCAACTGTCGGTGTTCGGCCGTGAGGTGGCCGGCACTCCGGACGGGTTGCCCGGCTATCGGCTGTCCATGGTGGAGATCACCGATCCGCACGTCATCGCGATCAGTGGCGCCACGCACCACCCGATCCTGGAGGCCACCGGTGAAGCCGCCGACGTCGTCGAGGGCACCGCGCTCCGCCTCACCGAGGACGAGCTCGCCGCGGCGGACGCCTATGAGGTCGACGACTACCGGCGCGTCCTGGTGCCGCTCGCGTCCGGGCTCCACGGCTGGGTGTACGCGGCCGGCCACGACCCCTCGGGCACGTGATCGGACGGCGGTGGTCACGGCCCGGACGGAACGCGGGCCGACGCCGGTCATCCCCTGGTCGTCCGCATCAGGCGCAGGGCCGTTTCGGCGGTCTCGTATCTCCAGGAGGCCACCAGGTGCTCGAACCCGTGCGCCTGGTCACGCTGCTCGCGCAGGCCGGCGATGATCGGCTCGATGCGCTCCGCCTGCGCCTCCAGCAGCGGCCGTGGATCCGTCGTGACGCGGTCGAGCAGGGCCAGCTTGACCAGGAACTCGCTGCGGACGTCCCGGATGTGCCGCACCGGCCGCATCAGCCACGCGTCCACGGCGGATCGCCCCGGCGCGGTGACGGCGAGCAGCGTACGGTGCGGGCCGCCGCGGCCCGGCTCCGTCCCCGACGGCTCGGCCAGCGACAGCTCCACCAGCCGGTCGAGCGCGCGGTACACGCGCGGCCGGGGCACCTGCCAGATCGTGCCGACGGGACCGGAGGGCGCGGTGAGCCGGGAGACGGCGAAGCCGTGCGTGGGGCCCTCTGCGACCAGCGCGAGCACGACCCACTCGGTGAGCGACAACTCGGGAGACTCCACGCCTTCAAGCGTAGGGCCGGGCGTGGTCGCCGGAAGGCCCAGAGTAGTCTCAAAAGGACTAGCCGCAGGGTTCGGAGGACATGCCAGATGAGAGGGATCAGGGCGGCCGCCTTAGGGTCCGGCCGGGGATGAAACCCCGACCGAACGCCATCTGTGCCGGAGGGCCCTGCGACGGCAGGCTTACCCGCATCCAGCAGGACGTCGGCATCGTACAGGTATCGGTTGAGCTGTCCGGCGGAACCCTCAGCAGCGCGTACCGGATCACCTCCGGGCGCGTGCACCACCCTTCGAGCGCCGTCCCGTTCACCGTGCTCATCTGGACGGGCACCACTGGCATGGAGCCGTCCGGCTGATCGCCCGCCTCTCGATCCCCGGGCCCGCCTTTCCCAACGTCCGGGGAGTCCTGGTCGGAGCCCCGCACACCGGCCTGACCTGCCCGGCGGGCCCAGCCCGCCGGGCCACCGGGTCGAGCCGCTCCGACGCGGAAGAGCCCATCCGTGATCAGGGGGCCTCGAAGCCGGCCTTGGTCAGCACGTCCTTGCCCTGCTGCGACAGCACCAGGTCCACGAACTGCTTGGCCGCATCACCGGCCGGAGCCTTCGACAGGGTGGCGATCGGGTAGTCGTTGATCGCCTGGTCCGCCTCCGGGAACCCGATGCCCCGCACCTTGCCCGCCGAGGCGATCACGTCGGTCTTGTAGACCAGCGCCGCGTCCACCTCGCCCAGCTCCACCTTCGTCAGGGTGGCCTTCACATCCTGCTCCAGAGTGACCGGCTTGACCTCCAGCTTGGCCGCGTCCAGCGCCTTGACCGCCGCCGCCCCGCACGGCACCTGCTCGGCGCAGAGCGCCACCTTCACCTCGGCATCGCTCAGATCCTTCAGCTCGTCCACCTTGGCCGGGTTGTCGGCGGGCACCGCGATCTGCAGCGTGTTGCGCACGAACGTGGTCGGCGAGGCCGCCAGCGAGGCGTCGGTGACCGTCTTCATCGTGGCCGGGCTCGCCGCCGCGAACACGTCCGCCGGCGCCCCCTGGACGATCTGCTGGGCCAGCGTGGCGCTGGAGCCGAAGTTGAACCTCACCGTCGTGCCCGGATGCGCGGCCTCGAAGGTCTTGCCGAGCTCGGTGAACGTCCCGGTCAGCGACGCCGCCGCGAACACCGTCACCTCCTTCGCGCCGCCACCGGCGGAGGCCGACGCCGGGGTTGACGCGGAGGTCGTGGCCGGTTCGCCGGAGCCGCAACCGGACAGGCCCGCCAGGGCGAGCGCGACGGGCAGGGCGATCGCCCATCGGGAAAGACGCCTGAACACCAAGAGGGGCTCCTCACAGGTAACCGGCCACGCGCTCGTGGCCGGGAATCTCCACGACGACACTGGTGGACTTGATCACGGCGACCGCCACCACCCCCACCTCCAGGCCCAGCTCATCAGCGACACCACCCGGAACGGCCCCGCGGCGATCTCCACCTGCGCCATCACCGCATCGCGGACCACCTCGGCGACGGTGTCGGAGCACACCCCGAGCGGCGCCGCGGCCTCGCGGATCCGAAACGTCGTCACAAGCCATCACCATACCTGCCGCACATTCCAGCATGAATACCGGTCTTACGCCGCAACAGCGGCATGATCTACGGTTCTGTCGTGGCATCCACGAGATCGCAGCACATCCCTACGAGCCGGGGTTCCCCGCGTCGCTGGGCCGCAACCTCCGTCCTTGCCACCGTCCTGCTGGCCACGCTCGCGCCCGCCGCCGGCCGTCGTCCTCAACCTGACCGAGCCCCGCGTCGACCCTGAGACCAAGAACGCGCAACTGCGCCTGGTCGTACCGGGCGACGTCAAGGGCGGCCGTTACGTCAGCGGCGTCGTCCGCCTACTTCGACGGCGAGGTCCGCGGATGAGCCCTTTCGTGCGCCTCTTCGAGGGAGGAGCCCGCCAGGAGCGCCGCGACCCCGCCGGTGAAGTTGGCGCACTCGAAGATGTCCTGGTGCGGGCAGGCCAGGCCATGGGCGATGACCGTACGGGCCACCTGAGCCTGGGCGATCCGCTGATCCAGCTCGGTGAGCTTGCGCTGGTACAGCTCGCGCCAACCGTCGCCGGCCGGCGAGCGAGACGCGATGAACGCCTTGATCTCCCGCAACGTGAAGCCGACCTCGCGCAGCAACACGACCACCCCGACCAGCTCGACCGCCGAGGGCGGGTAGCGCCGTTGGCCGGAGATCCGGGCCGGCGCCGGGAACAGGCCGAGCTCCTCCCAGTAGCGCAGCGCCGAGGTGGCGACACCGGTGCGGGTCGCCAGCTCACCGATCGTCAACTGCTCGTCCATGTGACTTCAAGCCTACTTGAAGCCGTTGACCGTGATCATGTGGACGGTGGACGCGGCCGTGCTTGGCGGTGTGGTCGGCCGGGGCAGGTGGACGACAGGTGCCCGCGCCCGCGGGGCGGTAGGTTCGTCGGGTCCCGGCCGACGGCGCCGCGGCGCGGTTCGGAGAAGGGGATTGCCGGTGGGCGAGGGGAATCAGGAAATGCCGACACGAGAGGACTTATCGACCGATGCGGACGATCCCGAGGTGCTGGTGCACGGGGATCCCGATCGGGTGGGGCCGGCTCTCGAAGCCGCGGTGTCGCGGGGCGAGTGGTTGCCGGCCGCAGCGGTGTATCGCACCTCGCAGCAGTGGCATCGCGACGCGACGGCGGTCGAGCGCCGGCAGGCGCTGGCCTTGGCCGCGGCTCGGCTCGGCGACCGTGACCTCTCCGTCAGGATCAGCGCGGTCTCCGTGGCCGGAAAGGGGGCCGACTGGGAGGTGGACTGGGCCAGCGGGGTCCTGTTCGATCCGCGCCTCGTGAGCGCGTTCCACACCCCGTATTACCCCACGGATGTGATCACGGCGCTGGTGGACGACCGCCTCCTCGCGATCACCAACGGCGACGGCGGTTCGGTACGGGTGTGGGACCTGACCACCGGACGGCCCGCCGGTGATCCGCTGACCGGCCACACGGACACCGTGCGGGCGATGGCCACCGTGCTGATCGACGGCCGCCCCTGCGCGGTCACCACCGGCAACGACAAGACCGTGCGCGTGTGGGACCTGACCACCCGGCAACCCGTCGGCGAGCCACTGACCGGCCACACGAGCTGGGTGATGTCGGTGGCCACGACAATGATCGACGGCCGCCCCTGCGCCGTCACGGGCGGCATGGACAACACGGTGCGGGTGTGGGACCTGACCACCCGGCAACCCGTCGGCGAGCCACAGACCGGCCACACGAGCTGGGTGATGTCGGTGGCCACGACAGTGATCGACGGCCGCCCCTGCGCGGTCACCGGCAGCAAGGATCAGACGGTGCGGGTGTGGGACCTGACCACCGGACGACCCGCAGGCGAGCCGCTGACCGGCCATGACGGCCCGGTGTGGTCGGTGGCCACGACGATGATCGACAGCCGCCCCCACGCGGTCAGCGCGAGCCATGACGGCACTCTTCGGAGATGGAACCTGATCACCGGGCAACCCGTCGGCAAACTGCTGACCGGCCACACCAGAGCGGTACGGTCGGTGGCCACGACGATGATCGGCCGCCGCCCCTACGCGGTCACGTGCGGCGACGACCGCACCGTGCGGGCTTGGTGCTTGATCACCGGGCGTCAGGTGGGCGCCCCGCTGACCGACTCCACCGACCCGGCGGGCGATCGGGGCGCGGTGGAGTCCGTGGCGGCCGAGGTGGTCGACGGTCGTTCGCGTGCGGTCGCCGTCAGCGCGTACGGGACGGTGCGGGTGTGGGACCTGGCCGTCGCACAGCCCACCGACGCCCGGTTGAGCGGCCGTACCGGCTGGGTGCGGTCGGTGGCCACGGTGCTGCTGGACGGTCGTCCCTGCCTGATCAGCGGTGGCGACGACAAGACCGTGGGGGTGTGGGACCTTTCCACCGGGCACCCCGTCGGCGAGTCGCTGACCGGCCACACGGATACGGTGTACTCGCTGGCCGCCGTGCTGATCGACGGCCGGCCCCGCGCGGTCAGCGGCGGCGGCGACGGGACGGTGCGGGTGTGGGACCTGACCACCCGGCAGCCCGTCGGCGAGCCGCTGACCGGCCACAACGGCCCGGTGCGGTCGGTGGTCACCGTGACGGTGGACGGCCGCCCCTGCGCGGTCAGCGGCGGCAACGACGGAACCGTGCGGATGTGGGACCTGACCACCCGGCGACCCGTCGGAGAGCCGCTGACCGGCCTCGCTCATCTGATCCGGGTGCTGCCGACCGGTGCCCTTCTTGAGGTGCTGATGCCCTCCGACCGGGTGCTGGACACGGTCGTGATCGACGGCCGGCCGCACGTGCTGATGCCCTCCGGTGCGGAGGGCCGGTCGCTGCGGCTGTACGACATGACCACCGGCCGGCCGGTGGGCCGCTGGCTCGGCGGCCACCGCGGTTGGGTGCGATCGGTGGTGACGCTGCGGGTGGACGAGCGCCCTCTCGCGGTGACCGGCGGCTCGGACGGAACGGTGCGGATCTGGGACCTGACCACGCGCAGGCCGCACGGGCAACCGCTGACCGCCGGCACCGGCCCGGTGCGGTCGGTCGCCACGATGGTGGTGGACGGCCGCCCTCGCGTGGTCGGCGGCGGCGACGATGGAACGGTGTGGATCTGGGACCTGGACACCGGCCGCCTCGTCGGTGACCCCCTGGTCTTTCCAGAGCCGATCACCGCGCTGGCCGCGGCACCGGATGGACGGCTCGTCGTGGCGTCCGGCACGAACATCACGGTCCTGGCGCCTCGCGGATCCACCGGCCACATCGCCCTGCTCAACGCGGCTCGCTCACCCGCCTGACGATCTCCGTGTGGTCGGCGAACGGCGGGAGGTGCTCGGCCGCGTCCGCCCACAGGTCCACCGCCGCGCGGGCGAGGTGCGGCGCCACGCCGGTCGCCGTGGCGAGGTCCAGGGCGATGCGCATGTCCTTCAGCATGAGGCGCAGCCCGAAACCCGAGTCGAAGGTGCCGGGAAGGACGAAGTTCGGCCACTTGTTCTCCGTCGAGCCGCTGCGCCCGCTGGAGCCGTTCACGGCCGCGAGCATGGTCTCCGGGTCCAGGCCGAAGCGCTCGCCGGCGAGCATGGCCTCGGCGGTGATGAGCAGGTGCGTGGCCGACATCAGGTTGTTCAGGGCCTTCAGCGCGTGCCCGGAACCGGCCGGGCCGAGCCGCAGGATCCGGGAGCCGAGGACGTCGAGCACCGGGCGGACCCGGGCCAGGTCGTGCTCCTCGCCGCCGGTCATGATGGTGAGGCTGCCCTCGGCCGCGCCCTTGACGCCACCGGACACCGGGGCGTCCACCAGGCGAATCCCCCGCCCGGCCGCCTCGGCCGCCAGCTCCCGGGTACGCAGCGGCTGCGACGAGCTCATGTCGACGACCGTCGCGCCGGGCGCCAGGGCGTCGAGCAGGCCCCCCTCGCGCAGCACCGCCTCGACCACGTCGGAGCCGGGCAGCATCAGCACCACGGCGCCGGCGCACGCCCCCGTCCCGGCGGCGCTCCCCGTGACGGTGACGCCGCCGGGGGCGGTACGGCGGGCCGGCTCGGAGCTGTCGTACGCCTGGACGCGGTAACCGGCCGCGGCCAGCCGGGCGGCCATCGGGCCGCCCATGTTGCCCAGCCCGACGAACCCGATCACGGCGCCCGCCCGCAGCGGTCCCCCGTCGGGGCCGGCGGTCATGAGGTCGTCACCCCTTGCTCGCGCAGCTCCGTCAGCGTCCGCTCCGCGATGCGGAACGACTCCAGGGCGGCGGGCACACCGGCGTAGACGGCGGCCTGCAGCAGCACCTCCTGGATCTCCGGCTCCGTGACGCCGTTGGCGATCGCGCCCCGGACGTGCACGGCGAACTCGTGACCCCTGTTCAGCGTGGTCAGCATGGCGAGGTTGAGCAGGCTGCGGGTACGGCGGTCGAGGCCGTCCCGGGTCCAGATCTCCCCCCAGCAGTACTCGGTCACCAGTTCCTGCACCGGGCGGCCGAAGTCGCTGACCGCCGCGAGCGAGCGTTCGACGTGCTCGGCCCCGAGCACCTGCTTGCGAACCTCCAGGCCCGCGTGGAAGCGCTCGGACCGGCTGTCGTCGTGGTCGGTCATGGTGACTCCTCGAGGTGAGAGGCGGATTCGGCGGGATAGTCGTCGTCGCCGACCTCGGCGTGCCAGAGCGTGGGACCGAGGGAGATGGCGGTGTGGATCATCAGGGTGGTGGCCGTGGCGCCGTGCCAGTGGCGCTCGCCGGGCGGCACCCAGACGGTGTCGCCGGGCAGGAGCCGCCGCGGGCGCCCGCCTTCGGCGCACACCCAGCCCTGGCCGGCGAGCACCTGCAGGATCTGGCCATGGGTGTGCTCGTGCCAGTGGGTACGGGCGCCCGGGGTGAACGTCACGACGTTGATGGTCGTGCCGTCGGTCGCCGGCAGGACGGCGTCGGCCCACACCGTGCCCGCGAAGGTGTCGGACTTGACGACCGAGGCCGTCCCGTCCGCGTGGCCGCGTACGATCTTCATGGCGTGCTCCGTTTCTCGTGCACCCGCACCCCGCCGGCGATGTCGCCGATGGCGTCCACGACGTGGTTGCTGATGCGGTCGGCGTACCCGAGGTTGGCGGCCAGGCCGAAGCTGGCCAGGGGGCCGGCCGCGTTGAGCGACGGGACACCGAGGCTGTGCAGGTGGTCCAGGTACAGGACCAGGTCCTTGGTCATCAGGGCGGAGGTGAGCCCGCCCTCCAGATAATCGCCTTCGATGATGTGCGGGAAGCGGTGGGCGGTGGCCCAGTTGGCGCCGCTGGAGGAGTTCAGGACGTCCAGCAGGGCGCGCAGGTCCAGTCCCGCCTTGTGGCCCGCGACCATGACCTCACTGGTGGCGGCCAGGCTGACGGCGTTGAGGAAGTTGTTGAGCAGCTTGGCCGAGTGGCCGGCGCCGGAAGGGCCCATGTGGACGACCTTCGCGGCGAACGGGTCCAGCGTCGGCCGCAGCCGGTCGAGGACGTCCTGCTCGCCGCCGACCATGAGGGTGAGGGCGCCGCGTTCCGCCGCGGCGGCGCCGCCGGAGACGCCCGCGTCCAGGTGGTCGCAGCCGCGTTCGGCCAGGGCCGCGGCGATGGCGCGGGTGGAGTCGGGGGCGGCGGTGCTGAGGTCCACCACGGCCTGCCCGGGGCGGGCGTGGGCGAGCACGCCACCCGCACCGAGCATCACGGCCTCCACCACCCGGCTGTCGGGAAGGGACAGCAGGATCACGTCGGTGCCGCGGGCCACCTCGGCGACGCTCTCCGCGGGGGTCGCGCCGGCCCCCTCGGCGGCGCCGGCGGCCGGGTCGTATCCGAGAACGGCGTGCCCGGCCTCGCCGAGCCGCCGGGAGATCCGGCCGCCCATGTTGCCGAGGCCGATGAAGCCGATGCGCGGGTGCGCGGTGCCGGTCATGACGTCCGCTCCCGGATCACGCGGGCCGCCTCGTCGACGGGGGCCGGGTCCCAGGCACCGGCGCCGCCGCCGGGGCGTACCGTGTTCACCCAGGCCGAGCCGCCGTCCACGGACAGCACCTCGCCGTTGACGTACGACGCGTCGTCGCTGAGCAGGTACGCCACGGCGCCCGCCACCTCCTCCGGGGTCCCGGTGCGCCGCTGCGGCACGGTCGTGCCCCGCCGCAGCAGGTCGCCGCCCGCGCCGCCGGCGGTGCCCGCCCCGGCGAACAGGCCGGTGGGGACCAGGCCGGGCGCGACCGCGTTGACCCGCACGCCCTGCGGTCCCCCGTACATCGCGGCGCCGCGCATGACGCCGAGCACGCCGTGCTTGGACGACTCGTACGGCAGCAGGTCATGGCTGCCGCGCAGGGCGGCGATGGAGGCGGTGATGACGATGGCGCCGCCGCTGCCCTGCTCGGCGTAGCGGCGGAAGGCGCCGCGCACGCCGAGGAAGACGCCGCGCAGATTGACCGCCACGACCCGGTCGAAGTCCTCGACCGTGACGTCGGGCAGCCGGTCGAAGGTGCCGACGATGCCCGCGTTCAGGTGGTGCAGGTCCACCCGGCCGAACCGGGCCACGGCCGCCGCCAGGTACGCCTCGGTGTCCTCCTCGCGCGACACGTCACCGCGCACCGCGAGCGCGGGGCCGGGCAGCGCATCGGCGACGCGGCGCGCGGACTCCTCCTCGACGTCGACGACGACCACCGACGCCCCCTCCCCTGCCAGCCGTCGCGCCGTGGCCGCGCCGATGCCCGACCCGGCGCCGGTCACCACGGCGACGGCGCCCTCGAATCTGCCGCTCATGTGCTCCTCCTTTGCGTTCATGTCAGCCCACGCGGACCGCGAAGCCGGGATCGGCCGTGTCCCACGGGGTGAAGCGGGTCAGCACGGCGGGGTCGTGGCCGGCGACCACGGCCGCTCCCGAGGCGGCGGCCAGGTCGCGGACGGTGTCGAAGCCCGCGTACATGCCCGCCAGGTCGGCGAAGACGGCGAACGGCCGGTCCAGGTCGAGCTCGTCGTAGTAGTGCACGGCGTCGGAGGCGAGCAGCACGGGCCCGGCCTCGCCGTCCACCAGCGCGATGAGCTGCCCGGGCGTGTGCCCACCGACCTCGATCAGCTCGATGCCGGGCGCCACCTGGTGCCGGCCGCTCATCCGCGTGACCCGGCCGGCGTCGTCGAGCCGGCGCAGTGTGCCGAGGTCGGCCCGTTCGGCGGAGTGCGCGAACTGCTGGCGGCCGCCGTACGGGCCGGTCCAGAACGCCAGCTCCCGGTCGCTGATCACGATCTGGGCCCGCGGGAAGATCCCGGCGTTGCCCGTGTGGTCGTAGTGCGCGTGGGTGATCACCACGGTGTCGACGTCGGCGGGCTCGACGCCGAGCCGGGCGAGCGCCCGAGGCGGCGGGCACAGCGTCGTACGTGCGCGGGCCGCGCCGACCTCCGGCGTGAACCCGGTGTCCACCAGGACGATCCGGCCGCCGCCGCGCAGCAGCCAGAAGAAGTAGTCCATCCGCGCCGGCCGGTCCGGCTCGTCGTAGACCCACGGGTTGGCGTAGATGTCGCGCGTCCACGTGTCCCGGGTGGCGTAGCGGATGGCGAGCACCTCGTAGCTCATGACGGCCTCACCGGTCCCGGTAGACGAGCGCGAAGCGCGGCAGGATCTTGGACAGCAGGTAGTAGACGGCGTGGGTGCGGGGCCACTGGGTCACGTTCGCGCCCGAGGCCGAGTGGTAGTAGTTGTTGCAGCCCGAGTTCATCGCCGAGGCGTGCCGGGCGAGCTGGAGGTCCAGCCACCGCACGTGCCGCTCCAGGGCGCGCGGCCGGGTGTCGACCAGTTTGGCGCGCCTGCGCCGGACCGTGCGGATGGCGCGCACGGCGATCTCCGCCTGGCGTTCGAGCTGGGCGATGATGGAGAAGCCGCCGTTGGTGTTGGGGCCGTACAGGATGAAGAAGTTGGGGAAGCCCGGCACCGTGGTGCCGAGGAGGGCGCGCGGCCGGTCGCCCCAGAAGTCCTGGAGGTCGCGGCCGTGCCGCCCGGTGACCCCGAACTGCGACAGGAACCGGGTGGGCTGGAAGCCGGTGCTGAGGATGAGGACGTCGGCCTCGTGCTCGACGCCGCGCTCGTCGACGACGCCCTTGGGGGTGACCTTCGTGACCGCGTGCGGGACCAGCTCGACGTTCGGCCGGTTCAGCGCGGGATAGAAGCCGCTGGCGAAGATGGGCCGTTTGCAGCCCCAGGGGTAGGCGGGCGTCACCGCCGCGCGCACCTCGGGGTCGTGGACGGCGGTGGCGATGTAGCGCAGGCACAGCTCGCGCATCTGCCGTTGCCGGCGGCCGGCCAGGTCGTAGGCCTTGAAGCGGCGGCCGGACTGCAGGAAGAGCTTGAGCCGGTAGAGCCTGCGCAGCGGGGCGAAACGGCGGAAGAGCGCGCGTTCGGCGGGGGTGAAGGCCCGCTCGCCCTTGGCCTCGACCCAGCCGGGCTCGCGCTGGAAGACCCGCAGCCGTTCGACCTGCGGCGCGATGGCCGGGACGATCTGCACCGAGGTGGAGCCGGTGCCGACGATGGCGACCCGCCGTCCGGTCAGGTCCAGCTCCTCCTCCCATCGGGAGGTGTGGAAGCTGTGCCCGGCGAAGTCCTCCAGGCCCGGCCACGACGGGTAGCGCGGGACGCTGAGCAGGCCGACGGCGCTGATGACGAAGCGGTACGCGCGCTGGGCGCCGTCGCTCGTGCGCACGAGGTGGTGGCCGGCCGCGTCGTCCCAGGTCACCGACTCCACCCGGACGCCGAAACGGAAGCGGGAGCGCAGCCCGAACTGCTCGATCACCGACTCCGCGTACGCCTTCAGCTCCGGCTGGGTGGCGTGCGTACGCGGCCAGTCGCGCGGGGCGAAGGAGAAGGAGTAGGCGTGCGAGGGGATGTCCACCTCGCAGCCGGGATAGCGGTTGTCCCACCAGGTGCCGCCGGGGCCGGGCGACTGCTCGTACACGGTGAAGTCGCCGATCCCGGCGGCCTGCAGCTTGACCGCCGCGGCGATGCCGCCGAACCCGCCGCCGATGATCGCGACCTGCCCCGGCGCGTCCGGGGACATCATGGGGCCTCGCCGGGCGGTGTCACGCCGAAGACGGCCAGTTGCGTGGCGGTGAGCAGGTAGTAGCCGACGACCACGGTGATCTCGAAGAGCCCTCGGGCGCCCAGCAGCGCGACGGCCCTGTCGTAGGTCGCGTCGTCCAGGTCGCCCACGTGGATGAGGGCCTCGGTGACCTCGTACGCGACCCGTTCGGCCGCGTCGGTGAGGCCGGCGTCGCGGCCGGCGCACAACTCCTCGATCTCGGTCTCCGACAGCCCGGCACCGGGCGCGCTGAGGCGGTGGGCGTACAGCTCGTACGGGCTGTCGCGATGCCGGGCGACCTGGAAGGTGACGATCTCGCGGATGCGGTGGCTGATCGACAGGTCGAACCGGATGGCGGCGCCGAGCAGCTCGAACGCCGCCCCGATGGGCGGGCTGAGCAGCCACGCGTTGGTGGGGCCCGTCAGCCGGCCCCGCTCGTCCACCAGCGGGTACGGCTGCGGCCTGCCGACGCGGCGGCCCTTCACCAGCCGGTCGTAGACCTCGCGCTGGGCGTCGTCGAGGGTGTCGACCTCGAAGGGCTCGAGCCTGCTCATCGATCCTCCTCGGGCATGGGGTATTCGTCGGCGTTCAGGACCCAGCCCTCCATCCGGGAGAAGTCGAGGCGGGGCGGCGCGAAGATGTCGATCAGGTGGTTGACCCCGTCGCCGAGGGCCTGGCTGGTGTGCAGCGACGGTGGCGGGATGACGGTCAGGGACGGCGCGGCGCAGCGTTCGTGCTGGTCCGGCCGCCAGTCCGCGAGGTCGGTGCTCCAGGGCCAGCGCAGGTGGTGGACGTACTCGCCGTCCAGGATCAGGGAGCACTGCTCGAAGTCGTCGTGCGTGTGCGGGGACATCCTGGTGGTGTCGCGCGGCCCGGTGCGGGGGTGGATGTAGTTGACCATGAACGTCGAGCAGCGGAAGATCCGGAACGGCGGCTCGGCCAGTCCGGGCACGTCGAGGTCGTAGGTGCGCAACCGGTGCCCGCCGGCGGGCTCCGGCCAGGCGGTCAGGGGGCCGACGACCGGATGCGGCTCACGGTAGGACGCGGCGTTGGCCGGCGTGGCCCATTCGGGTGCGGTGCGGGCGGTGAAGATGGTGATGACGCGGCCGTGGCCGCGCAGCCGGACACCGCCCTCCAGGGGCGGGACGAAGGTGAGGGTGCCGCCGGGCACCTCGGCGCTCTCGTCGCCGGCCTTGATGACGGCCGTGGTGGTGGTCTCCGGCATCAGCACCGCGCACTCGTCGGCGTGCCCGCCGCCGGCGCCCGGCAGGGCGAACTCGATCTCGCCCGCCAGATCGGTGTAGCCGATGACGAGGTGCTGGCTGCGGCCGTACCAGGTGCGGGTGTCCCCGTCGGTGGCGACGGGCGGCAGTTCGTAGAACTTGACGTGGTCGGCGTCGGCGATGGGGCCGGCCGGCGCCGCGGCGGCGCTCGCGGGAAGGGCGGAGCGGGCGTCGCTCGGGTCGTAGGGCATGAAAGGTGTCCCTCTCGTCGGACGGGTGCGGGCTGTGAGGTGCGGGCGGTCAAGTGCGACCGGTCAGGTGCGGCCGGTCGGTCGCGGGCGGTCAGGTGCGGGCGGTCAGGAGCGGGCGGTCAGGAGCGGGCGGTCAGGGGGAGGGTGCCGGTGGCGCGGCGGAGCTCGGTGGCCGCGGCGCCGAAGATGCCGGCGTCGTTGCCGATCATCACGAACGAGAAGCCCCGGCCGGCCGCCGCGCGGGCCGCCTCCGGGTCGCGTACGGCGGTGCCGCAGGGCAGGCCGCGCGCCTTCGTGCCGTCGAGCAGGCGGTCGACGTGCCGCCGCAGGCCGGGGTCGCCGGCGGGCAGCCCGGTGGAGAGCGTCAGGTCGCCCATGCCGAGGAAGACGCCGTTCAGGCCGGGCACGTCGAGGATCTCCTCGGCCGTCTCCAGCGCCGCCAGGTCCTCCAGTTGCGGGATGCGCATGGTCTCCTCGTCGCCGCGCCGCAGGTAGTCGGGCGTGGCGTCGAGCCCCCAGGCCCCGGCGCGGGAGGTGGTGCCGAGACCCCGGTCGCCGTGCGGGGGGAAGGTCATGCCGCGCATGGCGCGTTCGGCGTCGCTCCTGCCGGTGACGTGCGGCACGAGGATGCCGTCCGCGCCGGTGTCGAGCACGCGCTGCAGGTGGCTGCCGCCCGCGTCGGGCACGCGCACCAGGGCGTGCACGCCCAGCCCCTGGGCGACGACGATCGCCCGGTACGCCGACTCCAGGCTCATCGGGCTGTGCTCCATGTCGACGACCACGAAGTCGAAGCCCGCCCGGGCCAGCAGCTCGACGGTCTCCAGAGCCGGGATCTTCACCCAGGTTCCGACCAGGCAACGGTCGGCGCCACGGATCCGTTCGAGCATGCGCATGGGGGCTCTCCTGTTCGTCCTCGCTACGGGATCGAGATGTTCCGTATTCCGGGACCGATTTCCTGTCTACCGGGATGTGGTGACGGTAGGCCGGTGTGACGAAGGGCGTCAAGGGGCCGATATGTCCTAAAAATTTCTCTCCGTGAAATGCCTGGGAAACCTTGACTGCCCCGGAAGGTCCTGGTCTACAGTCCGGCGTATCGGATGAGTGGACGGCCACACCGCAGAGCGGGACAACGCTTCACTCGGACGACGGAACGAATGGGAGGACCTACGCGGTGGCACTCCACCCCGACACCAAGCCCGCCAAAGAGGGCCTCGACATCCCCAGCGGCGACATCCAGGTGGTCGCGCGGGTCGTGCAGTTGCTGCGGCTGCTCGGCGAGGCCGGGACCATCGACCTGGTCTCGGCGGCCCAGGAGCTCGCGGTCGGCAAGTCGACCGCCCACCGCTACCTGGCCTCCATGGAGAACCACGGCCTCCTGCAGCGCAGGAACCGCAACCAGTACGAGTTCGGCCCGCTGCTGGCCGAGCTCGGCACGCTGGCCCTGTCACGCTTGGGCGTGGTCAACCTGGCCCGCCCGATCATGGAGCGGGTCAGCCTCCAGGTCCGGCACACCGTCGTCCTGACCATCTGGAACGGGCACTGCCCGGTGGTGGCCCAGGTCCACGAGGACGGCAGCCGCACCGCCCACGTCTCCGTGAAGATCGGCAGCAGGCTGCGCGCCGGCACCGCCCAGGACTGCGTGTTCCGCGCGTTCCAGAGCGAGTCCTTTCACCGCCCCTACCGCTCCGGCCCGGCCGATCCCGTGCAGGAGCAGGTCAGCGGGCTGGACGAGGTACGCAGGACCGGCGTGGCCATCCGCTCCAGCGCGTCGGAGGGCGTGCGCGCGGTCGCCGTGCCCATCCGGGACGCCAGCGGCATGGTCGTCGCGGCGCTGGCCGTGGTCGGCGTGACCGTTCTGGTGCCGGAGGAGGACGACAGCGACGTGGTGATGGTCCTGCGCGAGGGCGCCCAGGCGATCAACCAGGCCTTGAAGGCCTCGGTGGAGAGCTCGGCCGACTAGCGCGAGGGCGTCGTACCGGCCGCCCGGCCGTTCCAGGCCGGGCCGGTCACAGGCAAGCGGGTGGCGGGGGCGACCCGAGATCGCCGGGCGTGTTCTCGGCAGCGCGGCGATCACCGCTCGAGAAAGGCAAGAACATGAGGCACAACTATCTCCGCGCCCTGCTGATGTCCGGAACGCTCGTCGCCGCCACGGCGGCCTGCGGTGGCGGCCAGGGCTCCGCGGCCCAGGAGAAGACCCTGACCTGGGCCAGCACCGGCGGCCAGTTCCAGGAGGACGAGAAGAAGGCCCTGCAGGCGCCCTTCACCGCCAAGACCGGCACGACCTTCGTCAACGTCAGCCCCGCCGACGCCGCCCAGGTCAAGGCCATGGTCGCCTCCGGCAGGACCGCCTGGGACCTGGCCAACATGAGCTGGATCTACGCCGGCGCCTACTGCGGCCGGCTCTACGAGAAGCTCGACGATCCCGCCCTGGATCGTGCCAAGTTCCCCGAGGGCACCACTCACGACTGTTTCGTGCCCACCTACCGCTACGCGAACGTCTTCAGCTACAACGCCGACGACTTCAAGGACGACCCGCCCACCGCGATCGAGGACTTCTTCGACGTCAAGCGGTTCCCCGGCAAGCGCATCGTCCAGGACTATCCCAAGAGCGGCCTGCTGGAGGCCGCCCTGGTCGCCGACGGCGTCGCTCCGGAGCAGCTCTACCCGCTGGACATCGACCGGGCCTTCCGCAAGCTCGACACCATCAAGTCGTCCCTGGTCTTCGCGCCCAGCTACGGCGCGGTCCAGCAGATGATGGTGGACCGGCAGGGCTCCATGGTGATGACCGTCACCGCCCGCACGATCGTGACCGCGCAGAGCGGCGCCAACCTCAAGCCGGTCTGGGACTTCACCACCACCGACATCGGCGTCCTGGTCATCCCCAAGGGCGCGCCGCACAAGGCGCTGGCCCAGCAGGGTCTCGCGTTCGTCACCGAGCCCGCGCAGGCCAAGGCGTACGCCGAGCTGACCGGCACCGCGCCGGCCCGCAGCGACGTCGACATCAACAGCATCGCCTACAACGACGTGCAGAAGACGTTCAACGCCTTCCTGCCCGACCGCGGCCGGCTGCTGGAGCAGGACAAGCCGTGGTGGATCAAGAACACCGACGACGTCGTGAAGCGCTGGACGAGCTGGAAGGTCAGCTGACCGATGCCGGCACCCATCGCGGCCCCGGCCAGGGCCGCCGCCGAAGCGCAGCCGCCGCCGCGCCGCCGCCTGTCGCCCGCCGGGCGTAGGCGGGGCGCGGGCCTGCTGCTCCTGCTGCCCGCCCTGATCGCGCTGACGCTGTTCTTCGTGCTGCCGCTGCTGAGCATCCTGCTCGACAGCTTCACCTCTCCCGAACCGGGGCTGGGCAACTACGTCCAGCTCTTCACCGACGGCTACACCCTGCGGGTGCTGGGACGCACGCTGGTGATCGCGCTGGTGGTCACGGTCGCGGGCATCGCGCTGGCCTACCCCTACGCGTACATGATGACGCTGGCCGGGCCGGGGGTGCGGGCCCTGATGGTGACCGTGGTGCTGGTGCCCTTCTGGACCAGCATGCTGGCGCGCAACTTCGCGTGGATGGTCCTCATGCAGGACGGCGGGGTGGTGCAGGGCATGCTCGGCCTGGTCGGGCTGGGCGACGTCACGCTGCTGGGCACCACGACCGCCGTGGCCATCTCGATGACGCAGGTGCTGCTGCCGTTCATGGTGCTGCCGATGTTCAGCGTCATGCAGCAGATCGACCGGCGGTTGCTGCTCGCCGGGCAGAGCCTGGGCGCCAGCCGCTTGTCCACGTTCCGGAAGGTGTACCTCCCGCTCTCACTCCCGGGCGTCGCCGCGGGGGCGTCGCTGGTGTTCGTCCTGGCCCTCGGCTTCTACGTCACCCCCGCTCTGCTCGGCTCGCCGCAGAGCGCCCTGATCGCCCAGGTGATCAGCGTGCGCACCCGTGAGCTGCTCGACTTCGGCGGCGGTGGCGCCATGGGGGTCTTCGTCCTGGTGGTCACCCTCGTGGTGCTCGGCCTCAGCCGGCGGCTGGCCGGGCCGGGCGCGACGACGGGCGCGGCCCACGTGATGGCGGGAGGCAACGACCGATGACCGCACGTCCCTGGCTGAAGATCGTCGCGTTCCTGGTCGGGCTCTTCCTGACCGTGCCGACGCTGGTCGTCATCCCGATGAGCTTCTCGTCGTCGCAGACCTTCAGGTTCCCGCCGGCCGGCTGGTCGGCGCAGTGGTACGAGCGGCTGTTCACCTCACCCGAGTGGACCACCGCCATCGTGAACTCCTTGCAGGTGGGAGCCGCCACCGCGGTGCTGGCCACCGTGCTCGGCACCGCCGCCGCGATCGGCGTGACCCGGCTCGGCGAGCGCGCCAAGGGGGTCGCCACCGGGTTCCTGCTGTCGCCGATCATCATCCCCAACATCCTGATCGCCCTGGTGATCTTCTCGGCCTTCCTGCGGCTCGGCCTGAGCGGCACCCTGTCCGGCATCGTGCTCGCGCACACCGCGCTGGCGCTGCCGTTCGTGGTGATCGCGGTGACGGCCCGGCTGCAGGGCATGGACCCGGCCCTGCAGAAGGCCGGCGGCAGTCTCGGCGCGTCGCCGTGGTCGGTCTTCACGAAGATCACTCTCCCCCTGGCCATGCCGGGCGTGCTGTCCGGCGCGGTGCTGGCGTTCGTGAGCTCCTTCGACGAGGTCGTGATCTCGCTGTTCCTCCAGTCGCCGACGGCCATCACGCTGCCCGTACAGATGTTCAACAGTGTGACCGTGCAGATCGACCCGACCATCTCGGCGGCGTCGACCCTCATGGTCCTGGTGGTCAGCGTGCCGATCCTGCTCGCGCAGGTGATCGGCGCGCGCCGAGGAAACAGAGGAAGACAGCGATGACCACTCCCCCAGCCGACGGCGGGCGCATCGAACTGACGGACCTGTGCAAGCGCTACGGTACGGGCCCGCTCGTCGTCGACAACGTGACCCTCGACATCGCCTCCGGCGAGTTCCTCACCCTGCTCGGCCCCAGCGGCTCGGGCAAGACCACCACGCTGAACATGATCGCCGGATTCGCCGAGGTCACCTCGGGCTCCATCCGGCTCGGCGGGCGCGACATCGCGCCGCTCCCGCCGCACAAGCGCGACTTCGGCATGGTCTTCCAGAACTACGCCCTGTTCCCGCACATGACCGTGGCCCAGAACATCGCCTTCCCGCTGCGCGAACGCAAGGTCGCCAAGTCCGAGGTCGCGCAGCGGGTCGAGCGGACCCTGGAGCTGGTGGACCTGACCGGCATGGGCGACCGGCGGCCGGACGAGCTGTCCGGCGGGCAGCAGCAGCGTGTCGCGCTGGCCCGCGCGGTGGTCTTCTCCCCCAGTGTGCTGCTGCTCGACGAGCCGCTCAGCGCGCTCGACCGCAAGCTCAGGCAGAGCCTGCAGCAGGAGATCAAGCGGCTGCACGAGGAGCTCAAGCTGACCTTCGTCTTCGTCACCCACGACCAGGACGAGGCGATGTCGCTCTCGGACCGCATCGCGGTCTTCAACGAGGGCCGGATCGAACGGGTCGGCACCCCCGCCGACCTCTACCGCAACCCCGGGACCCGCTTCGTGGCCCGCTTCCTCGGCGAGTCGAACCTCTTCGACGGGCGGCTGCACCCCGGCGGCCTGTACGAGTGGAACGGCCACAAATGGGCCGCCCCCGCCACCTCCCCCGCCACCTCCCCCGACGGTGCCCCCGACGGTGCCGGGCATGAGCGCGACCTGGTCGTACGGCCCGAACGCCTGCGCGTCGCCACCGAGCCCGGCCAGGTCCCCGACGGCGCGAACCGGGTGCCCGCGACCGTCACCGGCCTCTACTTCCAGGGCACCCACCAGCGGGTGGAGCTCGACTACGGCGGCGTCACGGGCACCGCGGTCCTGTCCCCCGACGCCGCCGGCGACGACCTGCGGCCGGGCAGCGGCGTGACCGCCCACTGGGACCCGGCCCACCAGGTCCTGGTCTCCCGAACCCCGACCCCCTAGGAGCACGCATGACCACGGATCACCTGATCGACCCCGACCTCGACGGCGACCGCCGTGACCCCGACCCGGAGGCCGACGCGCTGCTCGTGGGCGCCGTCGACCTGCACCAGCACCCGGGGCCGAGCCCGTTCCCGCGCCGCATGGACATCCTCGACGCCGCCCGCGACGCGGCGGGCGCCGGGTTCAAGGCCATCGTCGCCAAGTCCCACCACCACAGCATGGTCACCGACATCCTCGCCCTCGGGCCGGCCGGCCTCGACGACCTGCCCGTGACCGTGCGCGGCGGGGTCGCCCTCAACCGCACCGTCGGCGGCCTCAACCCGTACGCGGTCGAGCTGGCCCTGCGGATGGGCGGCCGGGTGGTGTGGTTCCCCACGCTGGCCTCGTCCGCCCACATCGAGCACCACGCGCATCACGACACCGGTTTCCCCACCTCCGTCGTGGAGTTGCGTCCCAACGAGGTGATCCGCATCCTCGGCGCGGACGGCGAGGTGCTGCCCGAGGTGCGCGACATCCTGTCCGTCATCGCGGCCGAGCAGGCCGTGCTGACCTGCGGCCACCTCGGCGTCGAGGAGACGAGCGCGCTGATCGGGGCGGCCCGGCAGGAGGGCGTGGAGCGCATCCTCGTCAACCACCCCTGCTTCGTGGTCGGCGCGTCCACCGAGCAGGCCGGCGAGTGGGCCCGCCAGGGCGCGCACATCGAGCACTGCCTGGTGATGTACTTCGGCCGCCCCGAGCGGCGCAGGGACATCGGCGAGCTGCTGGCCTTCATCAAGGCCGCCGGCCCCGAACGCACGGTGCTGTCCTCGGACTCCGGGCAGAAGGCCAACCCGCTCCCGGTCACGCTCTTCCGCCGCGGCGCACGCGGCCTGCTGGACGCGGGCGTGCCCGAGGAGGACGTACGCCGCATGCTCGGCTCCAACGCCGCCGGCCTGCTCTTCCCATGACCGTCTCCCCCTACGAGGTTCTCGCCGTCAAGTACGCCACCCGCACCGGCCGCCGCTCCAGGACGTTCCTCAACCACCACGTCTACGGCGAGCCCGACGGCCTCATCACCATGGACTTCTACCTGTGGGTGGCCAGGAACGAGCACCACACCGTCGTGATCGACACCGGCGTCGGCCCCACGGGCCGCGACGGCCGGGCCCAGCGCACCGAGCTGGCCGAGCCGATGGCCGCACTGGCCGGCCTCGGTGTACTCCCCGAGGACGCGCCACAGGTCATCGCCACGCACGCGCACTTCGACCACATCGGCAACCTGGCGGCCTTCCCCGATTCGGAGGTCGTCATGGGCCTGGCCGAGTTCGACTTCTGGACCGGGCCGTACGCGCGGCGGCAGCAGTTCGCGTTCACGACCGAGACGGCCGAGCTGGCCCACCTGGTGGAGATCCGCGACCAGGGACGCGCCACCTTCGTGGCCCGGCCGACCACCGTCGCTCCCGGTGTCGAGGTGATCCCCGTCGGTGGGCACACCCCCGGCCAGCTCGTCGTGCGCGTGGCCACCCGGACCGGGCACGCCGTCCTCACCTCCGACGCCGCCCATTTCTACGAGGAGTTCGAGCGGGACCGGCCGTTCACGTGGCTGACCGACCTGGAGGGCACCTACCGCGCGTACGAGCTGCTGCGCGAGCTGGACTCCGAGCCGGGCCACGTCCTGGTCGCCGGCCACGACCCCGACGTGATGCGCCGCTTCCCGCTCCTCGACGGCGGCGGCGACCTCGTCGCCCGCGTCTCCTAGCCGCAAAGGAGGGTCCCTCGTGACTCATGACGTACCGGCGGGCCGCCTGGCCGGGAAAGTGGCCGTCGTCACCGGCGCGGGCAGCGGGATCGGCGCCGCCAGCGCGCGCCGCCTCTCGCGGGACGGGGCCGGCGTCGTCGTCGCCGACATCGACGGCGCGGCGGCCGCGCGGGTGGCCGCCGGGCTGCCCGGCCCGGCGGTGGCGGTGACGGCCGACGTCTCGACCGAGGAGGGGGTGGAGGCGTACGTCCGGGCCGCCGTGGACCGGTTCGGCCGGATCGACCTGCACCATCTCAACGCCGGGGTGCTCGGCACGATGGCGCCCCTGCCCGACGTCGAGCCCGCCGACTTCGACCACGTCATCGCGGTGAACCTGCGCGGGCCCTTCCTCGGCCTGCGCGCCGCCTTCCGCCGCTACCGCGAGCAGGAGGGCGGCGGGGCCGTCGTCGTGACGGCCTCGATCTCCTCGCTGCGCGGCGCCGACGACCAGCTCCCGTACCAGACCTCCAAGCACGGCGTGCTGGGCCTGGTCCGCGGCGCCGCCATGTACGGCGGGCCGCGCGGCGTCCGGGTGAACGCGGTCGCGCCCGGCCTGATCCCCACCGCCATCTTCCCCGCCGGCCGGGCCGCGACCGTCGCCGCGCGCGGCGGCACCACGCCGATGCGGCGCACGGGCAGCGCCGACGAGGTCGCCGGCGTGGTCGCGTTCCTGCTCGGCGACGACGCCTCCTATGTCACGGGCGAGGTCGTGTCCGCCGACGGCGGCGCGTTCATCGTCAACACCGTCGTCGGCTCCGGCGGCGCGGGCGCCTGGACCCCACCGCCCGTCTGAACTGAAGGAGATCATCCATCATGGCGCTGACGCCACACCAGCAGCAGATCAAGGACGAGTTCACCAGGGTGCGCGGCACCTGGGGCGAGCCGTGGGAGAGCATCCTGCGCCTCGATCCGGCCTTCCTCCAGGCCTACCTCGGCCTGTCGGCGGTGCCGTGGCAGAGGGACGTCCTGCCGCCCGTGGTCAAGGAGTTCATCTACATCGCGGCGGACGCCGCCGCCACCCACCTGTACACGCCGGGCATCCGGCAGCACGTGCGCGCCGCCCTGGACCACGGGGCGACGGCGGCGCAGATCATGGAGGTGCTGGAGCTGACCAGCACGCTCGGCATCCACGCCGCCAACATCGGCGTGCCGCTGCTGCTGGAGGTGCTGGAGGAGGAGGGCCTGCGCACCGGGCCGGCGCCCCTGGACGAGCGCCGGGAGGAGCTGAAGGCGGCCTTCACCGAGCGGCGGGGTTACTGGCACGCCTTCTGGGACGGTCTGCTGGAGCTCGACCCGGACCTGTTCGAGGCGTACCTCTCCTTCTCGGGCGTCCCCTGGACGAGCGGCGTCCTCGAGCCGAAGGTCAAGGAACTCGTCTACATCGCCTTCGACGCCTCCGCCACACACCTGTACGCCCCCGGCCTCAAACTGCACATCCGCAACGCCATCGGGTACGGCGCCACGGCGGCGGAGATCATGGAGGTGCTGGCCATCGTCAGCGTCATCGGCATCCACGCCGCCACGGTCGCGGCGCCCATCCTCGAAGAGGAACTCGCCTCCCGCCCGCCCGAGCCCGCCACCCCTTGAGCAGGAGTCCCTCCGCTCGGGGCTGGGGCGACGAATACCGGTTGTCCCGTAGGTCACTTGAATCCTGGGGGTACTTCATGCGACGTTCACTGGTCGGTGCCGCGGGCCGACCGGGCCGGGCTCGTGCCGGGCTCCCACGCCGCACCGACCGTCCTGGCAGAGGGCGTCGCGGGCCCGAGGCGGCCCATGACGCCGTAGGGGGGTGCCAGGGCCTGTCCATCGTGCGCTCCCGGGGACGGCCGAATCACGCGATAACCGCATCGGTCGGCAGATGTCCGGCGAATGCCCGCTCAATGGCCTGGCATGGCGCGCCCCGGCTGTGAAGACTGGGGGGCGAGCCGGCAGGGGAAGCGGACCTTCACGTCGGCGTCGTCATGCCCCCAGCCGCACCGGCCGATACGACGGGAGAGTCCATGGGTACGAGCCACGTCGACGTGGCGGCACTCCAGGACGGTTTCGCGGGGCGGGTGCTGCTGCCCGGCGACGACGGCTACGACCGGCACCGGAGTGTGTGGAACGCGATGGTCGACCGGCGTCCGGCGGTCATCGCCCGCTGCGCCGGCCGCGACGACGTCGCCGCCGCTGTGCGCTTCGGGCGCGACCACGGCCTTGACATCGGGGTGCTCTGCGGCGGGCACAGCATTCTCGGGCTGCCGGTGGCGGAGGGCGGGCTGATGATCGACCTGTCGCCCATGGACGCCGTACGGGTGGATCCGGCGGCCCGCCGCGCCTGGGTTCAGGGCGGCGCGCTGCTCGGTGCCCTCGACCGCGCGACCCAGCCGTACGGCCTGGCCACCACGGCGGGGAACGTCTCCCATACCGGCGTGGGCGGTCTGACACTCGGCGGCGGGATGGGCTGGCTGGCCAGACGGTACGGCCTGTCGTGCGACAACGTGGCGTCCTTCGAGATGGTGACCGCCGACGGCGCCGTGGTGCGCGCGGACGCGACGGAGAACGCCGACCTGTTCTGGGGGCTGCGCGGCGGTGGCGGCAACTTCGGCGTGGTGACCGAGTTCGAGTTCCGGCTGCACCAGGTCGGCACCCAGGCCCTGCTCGTGGACCTGTACTTCCCGCCCGAGGACGCCGCCGGGGTGCTGAGCGGGTGGCGCGACCTGATCGGCGACGCGCCGCGCAGTGCCACCTTCACCGCATGGGTCGGCCGTACGGAGGACTGGCCGCACCTGCCGCCCGCGCTGCACGACCGGCCGCTGGCCGCCGTCGGCTACGTCTGGGTGGGTGATCCGGACGAGGGCCGCCGCCTGCTGCCGGCCCTGCGCGACCTGGGCTCGCCGGTCGCCGAACACGTCCGCGACCTGTCCTATCTCGACCTGCAGACGATGGACGACACCGTCGAGGGCCACCGGCACCGCAGGTACTGGAAGGGTCACTACTTCGGCGAGTTCCCGGACGACGCCGTCCGCGCCTTCCTGGCCCGCGGTGCCGCCGACACCGACGCCGACACCGACGCCGACGCGGCCTGTCTGCCGGCGGCCGGCTTGCAGGCGTACGGCGGCGCGATCGCGGACGTGGCCGACGACGAGACGGCCTTCAGCCATCGCGGCACCCTCGTCGAGTTCGTCGCGGCGGCGCGCTGGTCGGATCCGGCCGAGGACGCGGACCGCATGGCCGCCGCACGCCGGTACGCGGCGTCGCTGGAGCCGTTCGCCGCGGGGGTCTACGTCAACGCCCTGACCGACGAGGGTGAGCCGGGGGTGCGGCGCGCGTACCCCAGGGAGAAGCTCGCGCGCCTGACGGCGCTCAAAAACCGGTGGGACCCCGACAACGTCTTCCGCCTCAACCACAACATCCCACCGACGGCCCGGGACTGACCGGTCACCCACCGCCCGAGACGCCGGTGGGGCGGAGCCGCCACCGTGTCGCCCCTGATCACGCGCTCAGGTCTTGGGACGCTGCTTGACCCCCGCCTCGAGCAGGCGGACCACTTCGGCGATCCGCTGCGCCCGTATCTCGGGGCGGCCTTTTGTGGCGTCGATCCAGCGTAGATAGGCCCGCAGGTAGAACTGGGCGAGCGAGTCGAAGAACGCTCCCGCCGCGGGATTGGCCTCCAGGGCCGCGGCGATGTCCTCGGCGAGGTCGGCCCGCTGCGGCCCTTCCGGTGAAAGCACCACGCTCACCCGCGTACCCGGCTCAAGCCCGCACTGCAGCCAGGCGGGACCGAGCAGAAAACCGCGCCGCCCGTTGTGCTCGGTGAGCACCGCGCGGATGCCCATCCCGTTGAGCGTGCCCGTCACGTGATGCACAGGCTTGGGCGCCCAGACCACGTCCGGATCGAACGGCACCGGAACGAACAGCCGCCCTCGCCCGCCCGCCTCACTGTCGACGGTGTACTCCCGCTGCTCCACGCCTCGATACTGCCACGACGGCTCCCCCAGCACACGCCGACGCGGAACAGACCCTCGCCTGCGGCGTCGAACGCCTTGCCGGGCAGGGTCGGCGAGGATCGCGCGGCGGGCCCCGGGGCATTGTTGCGATTGTTGCGTCATTTGTTGCGCAGCTCAGGAGGGTGGGCGGCGGGTGGCGGGCGGTCACAACATGAGGACGCGACGACCGGCGCCACGCGACACCGAGAGGCCGTAGAAAGTCCGACCCGCAGTCTCGCGTCGGAAACGATCCGCCTGTCCGCCAGGGCCGGGCGTCGGTCTGCCATCACTCAGCTCAGCTCGACGACAGGAGACCGCGAATGCTCACGAAACGCAGCATCGTCACGCTCGCCGCCGCCACCCTCATGGGGTCGGGCGTCATGGCGGCCGGCCCGGCGAACGCCACCGCCTCCACCGCCCGGACGATGGACCCCACCCCGCCGTCGAACGTCACCGTCAGCTGCACCTCCGTCAGGGCCATCGGGAACCTGTACGTCGGTGCGTGGCGCAGGACACACGTCGTTCACCGCAACGTCGACCGCTACGGGAACGGGGTGATCACCTTCGGTGTCGTCCGCGAACGTGACCGGCTCTACACCAGGCGCTGCACGTGGTACATGAGCGGCCGGGTCGCGATGAGGTACGACGCCTTCTACCGGATCTACGGCGAAGACAGAGGAGGCCAGTTGAGGTGCTCCTATATCGGCGGTCGCGAGGGAGGATGCCAGTTCGTCCGGGCCTCCCAATGGCGGTCGACTTCGGGCCGGGTCTCCTGCAGCCCCAGTATGTGCAAGGGATACCCGAACTGGCGACGCCTGTAGCAGGGCGGGCGGCCGACGCGAACTCGGCTCAGCGCACCGGGCAGGCCACCGTCCTCGTGACGGTGGCCTGCAGCCGGCGGCCGGCTCTCGGGCCAAGCCGCCCGCGAGCGTGTCACGGCAGGGCTCGGGACCTCATGCGAGACGGTTCAGCCGGGCGATCTGCTCGTCGGTCAGCCGTAGCGCCGACGCCGCGACGTTCTGCTCGAGGTGGCCGATCGAGGAGGTGCCGGGGATGGGGCACATCACGTCGGAGCGGGCCAGCAGCCAGGCCAGTGCGACCTGCGCCGGCGTCGAGCCGGTCTCCGCCGCCACCTCGGCGACGACACCGCCGGCCCGGGCCAGTTCGCCGTTCATGATCGGAAACCAGGCGACGAACGGAATGCGCTCCCGTTCGCAGTGGTCGAGCACGTCCTCACCGATGCGGTTCGCGACGTTGAACAGGTTCTGGACGGCCGCGACATCGATGATCGCCCGAGCGGACTCGATCTGCTCGACGGTGACCGTCGACAGTCCGAAATGTGCGATCTTGCCGTCGTCCTGCAGCTCCTTCATGGCCCCGAGCTGGTCCTCGAACGGCACCAGCGGGTCGATCCGGTGGAGATAGAACAGCCCGATCCGGTCGACGTTCAGGCGGCGCAGGCTCGCCTCGCACTGCTGGCGCAGGTAGGCGGGACGCCCGACCGCCTCCCACTCCCGTGGCCGTACCTGAGCCTGCCCCGCCTTCGTCGCGATCAGCAGGTGGTCGGGGTAGGGATGCAGCGCCTCGCGCAGGATGTCCTCCGTCACGCCGAAGGCGTAGGAGTCGGCGGTGTCGATGTGGTCGACGCCGAGCTCGACAGCACGGCGCGCGACCTGGACCGCGCGATCCCGGTCTGCGGGCGGCCCCCAGATGTCGGCGTCGGACAGGCGCATCGCACCGAAAGACATACGGTGCACCGTCAGGTCGCCGATCCGGACGGTGCCCGACTGTTCGATCTGCTGTTGTACGTTCGAGCCCGCCACCGACGCCGTGCTCGTCCGGCTCACCGCCACTTCGATCTCCTCCGCTCGACTGTCACGACCCCTCACAGGGGCGATCAAGCCTCGCAGCGGCCGACGGCGCCTGGATAGAACGTGCCCGTCACGTTGACAGCATCCAGGTGACACCGTCCTCTGCTGGACTTGGGGCGACGTCACCCGTCACCATGACGCTGTCGCGGATGTTCCACCGGGATGACGCCCGGGTACAAGCGTGCGCCGGGCCCGCCCGTCTAGGGTGTGCGATGCGCCTGGCACCGGGGTTGAGGAGGCGGCGGCAGCGTGCTGGTCGCCGCCCGACGGTCCAAGGGAGAGTTGACGTGACGGCTGCGGACACGCGTACGGACAGGCCGTACGGGACGTTCTCCGTGGACACCTCGGCCCAGAACGGCGCCCGGCCCTTCTTCGACCGCTTCCGTCATGCGTGGGAGACCGAGATCGGCGCGGCCTTCCCGCTGCCGGCCTTCAGCGCGGCGACCGCCGATGACCTGCGGGGCAGGATCCGGGCCTCCAAGGTCCAGGACACGGTGATCACGGACGTCCGCGTCGCATCGGACGTCCGCACGGCGGGAGCCCTCGGCGACCACAATGACGAGGTACGGATGTACGTCATGCGGCGCGGCGCATGGATGCTCACCCGGCCGCGCGATCGCAGCGAGATCACCGTACCGGCCGGGCAGGTCCTGCTCCGGTACAACGGCTGGCCCTCGCACTTCCAGGTGGTGCCCGGCACGACGGCGAGGGTGCTGGCGCTGCCCGCTTCCGTCCTCAAACCGTTGATCGGCGACCGGCAGATCGTCGCCACCGCCGACTCGCCCGAGACCCGCATGCTCATGGCGCACGCGAACATGGTCCACGCCACGCTGAACGACCTCACCCCGGCCGGCGCGCAGGCCGCCCGCAACGCCCTCGTCGAGCTGGCCAAGGGCGTGATGAGGAGCCAGGTCGACGGCACCGAGCCGCTGCTGGCGCCGGCCCTGGCCCGCGCCGCGAAAGATCTCGCGGACGACCATCTCGCCGATCCCGATCTGTCGCCCACGATGCTGGCCCGCGAGCTCCGCGTGACCGTACGAACGTTGCAGCGCGCGTTCGCGGCGACCGAGGAGTCGGCCACCGCCTACATTCGCCGCAGGCGGCTGGAACAGGCCGGCCTCGCGCTGACCGCGCCGTTCGGCCGGCCGAGCGTCTCCGAACTCGCCGCCCACTGGCAGTTCGCCGACAGCAGCCACTTCATCCGGGCCTTCAAGAAACAGTACGGTCAGACGCCCGCCGAGTACGCCCGCTCGACAGGGCCCGCCCATCCGTGAGCGCGGCGCCGGCTTTGCTTCGAGTACGGCACGCCACCCCTGTGGCGTGCCGATCGTCGTTCTGCGCCGCTACCTACTTGGCCTGCTGGTCGAACAGGCCGTCCGTCATCCGCAGGAGCGGCGCGGGGTAGGTGCCCTCACCCTCGTCGCTGAACTGCCCGCCGTACGACGCCTGCCAGACGCCGGTCGAGGTGTTCCGGATGGAGGTGTGGCTCAGCGTGCCGCCGTCCGCGTTCGAGCCGTAGAGCGCCCAGTGGTGGGCGGTGCGCTTGTTCGTCGCCGAGTCGGCACTGACCGTGTCGTCGTTGCTCGATGCGAGGAAGGTGTAGTCCGTACCCATCTGGGAGGCCGGCTGCTTTCCCAGCCAACTGATGAAGCCGCTGCCCGGACGCATGTCGCTGCACTGCTCGTGCGTGATGGCGCACGCGGTCACCACCGCGCTGCCGATGCCCTGGTGCGGCGTGGCGAACGTGACCATGTCCTCGATGTACAGGAACGGGGGCCAGTCTCTGGGCCACTCGGTCGCGCCGATGTCGTTCCTGTCGATCGTCAGCCCGCTCAGGTCGGGCGCCGGCTTGCCCACGCCGTACCTGTTGACGCCTTCGATGGCCGCCTTCGCGACCAGACCGCCCATGGAGTGCGTCACGACGTCGATCGCCACGTCATGGCTGGAGTACAGGTAGTAGACGGTCCACGCGAACTGGCGGCCGACCTCCTGGATGCGCGTGTCGGTGGTCCCTTGGAGCCGAAGGTCGCAGTTGGTGGCCTTGTTGTAGTAGCCGAAGGTGACGACGTCGCCCCAGCCATTCGCGTTCAGCACCTTCTCGGCGCTGTTCCATGCGCCGGAGCAGCTGATGTCGGCCTCGCGGTCGAACCCGTGAACCATGACGGTGACCCGGTGCCCGTCGACCCGCGCGGGCGCGGCTGACGCGGCCGGTGCGCCGGCGATCAGAACGGCCGCGACGGTGGCCACGACCAGGGACAGAGAAAAACCGGATCTGGCTAATCTGTGCATCCACGCTCTCCGTTTTCGTGAGGTCGCAGGCAGAGTAGCGCTCGGACGATCATCTGTGAATCAAGGTCGGCGCCACTGACCAACTGCGGCCGACGGGCCCCCGGGGTCGTACGTCGAGGGGTGGGCGACAACGGTGATCCCGTCAGGCTCGGGGGCGCGCAGCGGTTGAACACGACGACGAGATTTCGCGGGACATGACCGGAAAACCACGTCCTCCAGTCGAAAAGGAACAGAAAGGGCGAAGACCGCACGTGGAAGCCGCGCTGGAGGCTCACCCGCCCATGATCGTGATGAGCAGGCTGCCCGGCCGCGTCCTGCGCGGCGAGCACGCCACCGGCGAGCAGCTCAGGGCGGTGGCCGCCGCGCTGAACCGGCTTCATCGACTCCCGCCCCAGGTGGTGGAAGAGACCGAGCCCGCCGCCTGGGGGCCCGCAGCGGCCGTGGCCAAGACCCGCGCCTTGGCCGGCAGGCGGCCCGACCTCGGCAGTGACCCCCTCGTGCACGAGGCCTTCCGCGCGGGGATCGCCTGCCTGGCCTCCACCGCGCCCGACACGCTCACCACGAACCCGCTGCCGCCCGTCCTCGGGCTGGCGGACGGAAACCATGCGAACTACCTGTGGGATGATCACGAGGGCCGGGTGCGCCTGCTCGACTGGGAAGACTCCGGCCGCAACGATCGCGCCTTCGAGCTCGGCGAGGTGACCGAGCACATCTCCCGCGTCGATGTCGCCCTGGATGCCGAGCGGCTGCTGGCCCACCTCGACCTGGCCCCAGGGGAAGGCGAGCGGGTGCGCGACTTTCGCCGCCTGATCGCGCTGGGCTGGTTTCTCCAGCTCGGCCCCGACGGGCCGGCGACCCCGCACAACCCCGTTGGCACCCTGAAACGCCAGGCCGAACGGATTCTGCGCCTGCTCGGCTGACAACGCGGACAAACCGTCCGCCGCACACGAGGACCGGCGGGCCGGGAGCAGCCCAAGCCGTCATCGGCGCTCTTCCGGCTTCCAGGTCAAGGGTGAGTTTGGGATGCGCATCGTTACGCTCAGTATCTTCGTGCTACAAAGAGTAGCCGAAGGGGTTCCCATCGTTTCGAATGGAGAATTCGTTGCGTATCACCGCAGCACTGAGCGGCGGCCTGCTCGCCGCGGCAGCCGTTCTCATCGCCATCGCCCCCGCGGCCGACCACGACGTCATCACCCTCGCGTCGAGAGCCTGCTGATCCGGGGGCACCTGGGCGAGCCCTTCCATGGGGCTCGCCTTGCGCGTGGCGTCGGCACGCCGGTCCGGCATTCGGTCCGGCGCTGCGCGGAATCTCATGGCCGGAAGCCACACATGATCGTCTGGCTCGCATAGCCTCCGGCCCTTTGTCTGGTGACGCGTCTTACGGTCAGAGCGCCAGCAGGTCGAATCCGCCGTTGGCCAGGCGTCCCGTGTTGGTGTCGTAGACGTTGACGGTGATGGTGTTGCTGTGCCGCCAGCAGGTCTCGGACGGGTTGCGGTAGGCGATGTGCGGCAGTCGTCGCGGCTCGCGTGAGGTGAGCAGGATGAGCGAGTGCGGCGCGTCCACGGAAGGGTCGAGTTTGACGCAGTAGTGGCCGGTGCCCGCGCGCCAGGCCCTGAGGACGTTCGTGCCGTTGTTCAGGCTGCCGTCGGCGTTGATGATGGCGGCGGCGCTGGCGTAGTACGTCGACGCCTGCTTGTGCGCACCCTGGACTTCGGCGTGTGCGGGAGAGACCGCTGCCGCGATGAACCCGGCGACCGTCAGCGCGAACGCGCCTGACACCGTACGACGGAGCATGATTTTTCCTTTCGATCGCGCCCCAAATAGGAAGCAAGATTGAAAGTAAGTCCGCATCGGTTGTGACACCGCGCGCCACCCCGGACAAGGACAATCAAGAAATCTTGAGCGATCGGACGTGAACCGATGGTTATCGCATGTGGCGACTACTCACGGCGGGGTTATTCGGCGCGGCGGCAGGATCGCCGCTATGAATTTCAGGTTTTATCGGCATTCTGTCCCGTTTATTCGCTTGGCTTGTCGGCCTTCGGCGGGAGGTTTGGCCCGGATTGTGGCGCAGGGGTCTTACCACCACGAGGCAGGCCGCAGGTGAGGTCGTGTTCCAGGGTGCGGGCGTAGGACTCGACACTGACCACGATGTCGATCGTGTCGGGGTCGAGGAGCCACTGGGACTGCAGGCCGTCGAGGGTGGCGATGATCTCCGCCGCCTTCGCCGCCGGGTCGATGTCGTCGCGGGCCAGGCCGGCGGCCTGCGCGGAGCGGATGCTGTCGGCGACGATGGCGCGGATCGCGCGGTAGCGGTCGACGAAGTGCCGGTGGCCGGGCGCGCCCGGTTCGAGGCTCTCCGCGACCAGGACGGTGAACAGCTTGGCCAGCCCTGCCCGCTCCTTGTTGCGCCGCGCGAACTGCGGCATGGCCCGCAACCGGCCGGTGGGCTCCATGCCCAGGAGCTCCATCGCGAACGCCTCGCTGTCGAGGTCGCGCCGCTCGATCACCGCCAGGAGCAGGCCCGCCTTGTTGCCGAAGTGGTGCAGGAGCCCGGGCTCGCTGATGCCCGCCCGGGTCGCGACCTCGGCGAGCGAGGTGCCTCGGTAGCCGCCGCGCGCGAACATGTCCGAGGCCACGGCGATGATCTCCTCTCGCCGCCGACGCGCCTGTTCCTGCCTGGTGGGGGCTTGCCTATCGCGGACCACGATGTGAGTATACAACTCACTTACCGAGTACTCGGTAAGTGAGTTTCGAGACAGCGAGGTGTGGCCATGTCGTCGACGCGCAGGCACATCGGAGGGCTGGTGGCCGCGGGCACCCTGCTGGCCGGGCTGAGCGCCGGCCGGCCGGCCCAGGCCGCCGAGCCGGAGCCGGTCATCCTGATCCACGGCTGGAACGGCTCGGCCACCGAGTTCGCCCGGATGGAGTCGGCGCTGGAGCAGGCCGGCCACCCGGCGTACGCGATCGACCTGCCCGGCGAGGAGAACGTCGCCAACGCCGAAGCCATCAGGGACCTGGTGACGCAGGTACGGCAGGAGCACGGCGGCGCGAAGGTCAGCCTCGTCGGGCACAGCATGGGCGGGCTTTCGGCGCGTCACTACCTGAAGTTCCTCGGCGGCGCCGATGCGACACTGAGCTACCTCTCCATGGGCACCGCGCAACGCGGCTACTGGCCCGCCTGCCTCCTGCCCGCGAACCAGGGCGGGCAGATGTGCCCCACCAGCACGTTCGTCAGCCGGCTCAACACCGGGGACCCGACGCCCGACCCTGTCCGGTACACGCTGCTGACGAGCTCGCTCGACGAGACGCGCAACGACGTCATCGACGGCGTGTGGTGCCGGGCCGAGTTCCCGGGGGTGGCTCATGCCGACGAACCGAAGTCTCAGGTGTTCATCGACGCCGTCATCGGCATCCTGGACGGGCGGTGCCCGTCCTGACCGATCGGCGGACACGCGTACGGCGAAGAACCGGCCGGATTCCGGCAAAACAATGATGACGTATGAACCCCGGTGACCTGGGAAAACTCCTCGACGTCCGAGAAGGCGGGAACGGGGCGCCGCGAGCGGCGGAGTCTCGCGGCCCTGGTGAGCTGAAAGTGGCGTTGTGAGATGAAGCCGGTGCTGACGGGGACGCCTCCCATCAAGGCGATCAGGGAGTATGTCGAGGCGCGTATCCTCTCGCCGGACGATCTGAGAGGCGCGTTGCAACTGGCGATGCGGCTGGAGTTCGCCACGATCCCGCCGTACCTGTGCGCGGAGTGGTCGGTCAGGCACGACCCGGACCGCACCGCGGACGTCGTGCACCGGGTGGTGATCCAGGAGATGAACCACTTCGCGCTGGCGGGGAACCTGCTGACGGCGGTCGGGGGCAGGCCGTCGGTGGCCCACGCGGACTTCCTGCCCGTCTACCCGGCCAACGAGCTGCCCGGCGGCATCCCGCAGGAGTTGCCGGTCGACCTCAAACCGCTGGTCCAGGACCAGCTCGCGGTGTTCATGCAGATCGAGTACCCGGACTTCCCCCCGGTGGCTCGCCTGGAGGAGGCGCCGCCGACCATCGGCGCCTTCTACGACACGATCATCGAGACGTTCCGGGAGACCAATCCAGAGATCGACCCGGCCGCGCTCGCGGTGGAGGTTCCCCAGGCTCCGCCGATCCGGACCGTCGCCGACGCGATCGAGACGATCGACCGGATCAAGAGAGAAGGGGAGGGCGTCTCCGACTCGCCCAGCTCCCCCACCGGCGGCGCAACGAGTCACGCGCACTACTACCTGTTCAAGGAGCTGTACGTCGGCAAGCGGCTGATCAAGGTCGGCGATGAGTGGAGTTTCACCGGCGCGCCCATCACCTTGCCCGACGTCCATCCTTTCGGGCCCTCGGCGGCGGAGCCGGAGCTGTCACTGGAGTTCCGGCGCATTCTGACCGGCCTGATGACCGGCCTGGAGTCCTGCTGGACGACGCCGGGCGCCGAACCGGACGTGTCGGCGATGTTCGACCTGAGATCCGCCGGCCAGGACCTCATCGAACGCGGCATCCGCCCGGACTTCACCTGGCTGGACACGCGGCGATAGCGCTTGGTACGCGGGACAAGAGCCGCACTCGTCACACATTTCCGTCGATCGTTTGAATGGCAGGTGGTCCGTCATGGGCTCCGGGATCGTCCTCAGTTTGTCAGCCCCGTTGCGACTGGCCGCCGGGGAGGCCAGTGACCCCGTCGAGATCGCGACATCCTGCTCTGACCGGAAGATGTCGCTCCGCGTCATAGCCTTCGGCGCCGATGGCTCGCGCAACGCCGCGCCGCCGCGGATCCGGCTCCAGGTCGACACGGGACCACCGGTGGAGGCGACGGAGTACCCCGCGGCCCAGCCGATCACCGACGCCCAGAACCAGGTCGCGGGCTCGGCCGCCTGGATGCGCAGGGACGCCGGCGTCTACGGCGTTCAGGTGGCTCTCGACCGCCCCGGTGGCACCTGGCGCATCCAGATCGAGAACGACGGTGCGGACACCCGCGCCTTCCAGATCGTCAGCCTCGGTGGAGCCGAAGTCCGTGACGACGACGGATGGCCGTCGATCGACGTCTACTGCGGCTGCCACCCGTGCGCGTGCACACGTCATGAAGGCGACTCGGAGAGAGAGTGCCGGCACTGCGAGCACGCGTGCGAGCCCGCGTGAGAGACACGGTGACGCCGCCTGTCGCCGACATCGTGGCCATCTCGTACGGTACGGAGTCGGCCGCCTGACGGCTCACCTCTTCGGTCGGCCGTCTCCGGCGTGGTCCGGAGCTCGTCGTCGCCGCCCGGGAAGGAGCAGGTGACGTCTCCGCCGGCGTACGCGTCGAAGAGCGGTCCGACGCTGTCGTGGTCGGCGGCGATGACGCCGTCCGGCGAGACCGCCGCGCCGGCCCTACGCTGCCGAGCGGTCAGTGCCGGATCTCGATGACGTGCTTCCCGCGTACGCCGCCGGCTTCCAGGGCGCGGTGTGCGGCGGCGATGGCGGCCAGAGGGTGGACGGTGTCGACGACGGGACGGATGTCGCCGTTCTCCGCGTACCGAGTCAGTTCGGCGAACAGCTCGTGCCGGGGGTTGCCGCTGAAGAAACGCACCCGCCGGGAGCCGTGGACGGCGGAGCCGAGGATGTAGGACAGGCTGCTGAGCGGGCTCGCGATGTCGAAGGCGATGGCCACCATGCGTCCGCCCGGAGCCAGCAGCCGGCGGTAGGCGGGGTGCTGAGTGCCCACGGTGTCCATGATGACGTCGAACGCGCCCAGTTCGGAGGGATGTGTCGCCTGGTAGTCGAGGACCTCGTCGGCGCCCAGGCCGCGAACGAAGCCGAGGTTCCGCGGGCCCGCGAGGGCGGTGACGTGAGCGCCGAAAGCCTTGCCGATCTGGACCGCGACGCTGCCGACGCCGCCACTGGCGCCGCGTACGAGGAGGCGTTCGCCCTTCCTGAGACGGGCCTTGTCACGCAGGGCGGTGATCGCGGTCGTTCCACCCGCCAGCAGGGAGACGGCCTGCACCGGCGTGAGGCCGGCCGGGGCGGGAGCGATCTGCCGAGGGCGGACGGACACGTACTCGGCCGCGCTGCCGAAGGTCGTCCGCCCCAGGAACCCCCACACCCGCTCCCCCTCGCGGAGGCCGGTCACCGAGGGGCCGAGCTCGGCGATCTCGCCGACGAAGTCGATCCCGGCGCGCTGGGGGAAGCGGCGCCCCGTCACCAGGCGCAATTTCCCGGTCCGGCCCGCCAACTCGCCGCCGTTGACGCTGACGGCGCGGACACGGACCAGCACCTCATCGGGCTTGACGGCCGGCATGGGCACCTTGCCCTCGTACAGCACCTCCGGCGGGCCGTAGCGGTCGTAGAGGGCTGCGCGCATCTCGTTCACGGCGTCGTCCTGTCTGCTTCGGGAACCGCGAGCGGAAGGGAACTCTCCGCCCGCTCACCCACGCTAATGCCGTAACCGGTCGATACCCTCCACTTACCGCCAAGTGAGAGAAATGCCTGCTCAGCCCTCTCGGAAACCAGGTCGCCCCGACCGGCGGGCGGCGCGTTCAGCCGGCCGGGACGGGCGCCGGATAGGTGAGCCCGATCTGCGCGCGTACCTCGTCGAGGATGCCCATCACGTCGAGGGTGGTGGACAGCGGCACCAGATCGCTCTCGGTGCGGCCGGCCGCGAGGCAGGCCATGACCTCTTCCGCCTCGAAGCCGAGCCCGTTGCCGCGCCGGGGGAACGTCACCTCTTCGCTCTCCCCACCGCGCACCAGCGTGAAGCCGGTCGTCCGGAAGAAGCCCGCCGGTACGACGATCCGGCCGCGGGTGCCCACCACGGTCGCCGACACCGGGCTGCCGCCCACGATGCCGCAGTGCAGGACCGCGAGTGCGCCGCTGTCGTAGCCGAACGTCATGGCGGTGTTCGCGTCGACGCCCTCGGGGGTCAGCGTGGCCATGGCGCTGATCCGGCTCGGCACGCCGAGGAACATGTGCGCGAACGTGACCGGGTAGACGCCGAGGTCCAGCAGGGCGCCGCCGCCCAGTTCGGGGGCGCGGAGCCGGTGGCCCGGAGGGAACGGGCCGCTGATCGCGAAATCCGCGTAGACCGCGGTCACCTCGCCGATCGCGCCGTCCGCGACGAGCTCCCGCATCCGGCGCACGGCCGGCAGGGTGCGCGTCCACATGCCCTCCATCAGGAACAGTCCTCGCCCGCGCGCCGTCGCCACGAGGTCGGCCGCGCTCGCCCGGTCCAGGGTGATCGGCTTCTCGCACAGCACCGGCTTGCCGGCGGACAGGCACAGGTGGGCCGCCGCGTGGTGCGCCACGTGCGGGGTGGCCACGTAGACGACGTCGACGTCGGGGTCGGCGGCCAGCTCGGCCCAGGAGCCGTACGCGCGCGGGATCCCGTGCTCGGCCGCGAACGTCGTGGCCGTGTCGAGACGGCGGGAGCCGACGGCCACGGCCTCCGCGTCCGGCAGCAGCGCCAGGTCGGCGACGAACGAGGCGGCGATGTTCCCGGTGGCGAGGATTCCCCATCGCGTAGGGGTTGCCATGCTTCCTCCCTGTCTGCGTGGGTGACGCGGTGCCCGGTCACAGGGATCCAACCATGGTCGAGCGCATGGCGTGACACCGGGGCCATCTCGTCCTGTGCCGCGTACCGGCACCCCGTGCGGCCGGCCCTACCGGTCCAGTCCGAAGAGCTTGATCTCGTCGGCGGTCAGCGTGCGGGTGGTCTTCGCGGTGGCCAGGGCGAGCACCTCGCCGAGGGAGCCGCACACCACGCACTCCTGGATGCGCACGGTCCCGTCGTCGTGCGCCGTCAGCAGGTGCCGCCCGTTCCGGCTGAAGGAGACGTTCTCGACGGTGGCCTGGTAGCCGGTGAACACGACCGGTTGCCCGCCGCCGGTGACGTCCCACAGGCGTACGGTGCCGTCGCTGCCGGCGGTGGCCACGCGGCGGCCGTCGGGGCTGAAGGCCAGGCTCCAGACGATGCCCTGGTGGCCGCGCAGGACGAGGGGATCGCCGGCCTGGCCCACCGGCCAGATGCGCAGGGTGCCGTCGTGTCCGCCGCTGGCGAGGCGCCGCCCGTCCGGGGAGAAGGCGACGCTGAAGACCGGGCCCTGGTGCCCCCGCAGGGCGGTCACCTGGCCGCCCGCGTCGATGGGCTGGATGCGGACGACGCCGTCGGAGCCCGCGCCGGCCAGCCGCCGGCCGTCGGGGCTGATGTCGATCTGGCGCAGTTCGCTTCCGTTGCCGCGCAGGACGAGGGGGCGGGCCGGGGAGGGGAGGGGCCAGACGTGCACGGAGCGCTCGCTTCCGGTGGCGGCCAGGCGGCGGCCGTCGGGGCTGAAGGCCACGCTCCACAGCGGGCCCTGGATGGAGGGCAGGGCTTGGGACACGCCGGACGCGGAGTCCCATAGTCGCAGGCCGCCGCTGTGGTCGCCGCTGGCGATGAGCCGCCCGTCGGGACTGGACTCGAGGGCGAGGATCTCGTCGCGATGCCCGCGCAGCACGGTGCCGCCGCCGTCGCCTGGCCGCCACAGCCGTACGGTGGCGTCCGCGCCACCGCTGAGAACGCGGGAGCCGTCCGCCGTGTACGCGGCCGTCCACACCGCGCCCTCGTGTCCGCGCAGCACGGTGGGGTCGCCGGGGAGGGCGGCCGACCACAGCCGCAGGGTGCCGTCGGTGCCGGTGGTGGCCAGGTGCCGCCCGTCGGGGCTGAAGGCCACCGACCAGACCTCGCCGCGGTGGCCGCGCAGGACGATGGGGTTGGCGGTCCCGGCGAGGCCGGCGAGCTTGACGGCGCCGTCCTGGCCGCTGCTGGCCAGCATGCGCCCGTCCGGGCTGAAGGCCAGCCCGAGCACCGAGCCGTCGTGCAGCGGTAGCACCACGGTGTCGCGCTTCCCTGTGGGGTCCCAGAGCCGGACCCTGCCGTCCGCGCCGGTGCCGGCCAGGCGCGTGCCGTCCGGGCTGAAGGTCAGGTGTCCCTGGGTGCCGGGTTTGTCCCGCAGCACCGCCAGCGGCTTGTGCGGGCGGGCCAGATCGCGGACGCGTACGGTGCCGTCCTTGAATCCGCTGGTGGCCAGGCGGCTGCCGTCGGGGCTGAAGGCGACGCCGTAGGCGGGCCCGTGGTGATCGGCCAGCAGGACGGTCCGGCGCGGGGCGGCCAGGTCCCAGATCCGCACCCCGTCGTCGGCCGTGCTCGCCAGGCGGCGGCCGTCGGGGCTGAAGGCCACGTTGAAGACGAACCCGCGATGGCCGCGCAGGATCCGTGGTGGCGTGCGGCCGGTCAGGTCCCAGATCCTGACCGTGCCGTCGTTGCCTCCGGTGGCCAGGTGCCGGCCGTCGCGGCTGAACACGGGGTTCCATGACGGCCGGTCGTGCCGGCCCAGCGTGGCAGGCCCGGTCCAGGTGCCGCCGGACCGCTGCCACATCCGGATCGTGCCGTCGTCGCCGGTGGTGACCAGCTTGCGGCCGTCCGGACTGTAGGCCACGCCGAGGCTCCGCCCTTGGCCCGTGGGCAGCGTGACCTGGGCGCGCGCGTCCACGACGGCCTGGCGCAGCACCGCCTCCGCCTCAGCGGTCGGCCGGATTTCCACCGCCTCGATGGCCAGCAGCAGCGCCAGCTCCGGATCCGCCGGTAACTGCCCGCGCGCGTCGGCCGCGACCTGGCGCGAGCGGGCCAGGTCGCGTTCGTCGGCGGCCTGACCGGCCTGCACGACCGCCACGGTGGCGAGCAGGCTGACCGCGGCGAGGGCGGAACCCAGCCCGGCCAGCGCCAGCCGGCGGCGGCGCCGCCCGTGCCTCTGCTCGCGGTCGTTCCTGACCACGCTGGCGGCCAGGAACGACCGCTCGATCTCGTTCAGTCCCGCCGGATCCCGGCTCCGCCAGGCGGCCAGGGACGCCCCCCGGTACAGCAGAGCCTCGTCCTGCCCCTGGTCGCGCCAGTCGGCGGCGGCCTGGGTCAGCCGCCGGTGCGCCCGCAGCGCGTCGCGGTCTGCGGCCAGCCATTCGCGCAGGGTCGGCCAGCCGCCGATGAGCGCCTCGTGGGCGATCTCGGCGGTGTCGTCGCCGAGGGTGATGAGCCGGGCGGCGGCCAGCCGGTGCAGCACCTCGACGCTGTGCCCGTCCTGGCCGAGTTCGTCCAGGCTCACGCGCCGCCGCGTGTCTTCGGTGCCCTCCCCCAGCGCGGTCAGCCGCAGCAGGATCGCCCGGGCGGTCCGCCGCCGCTCCTCGTCCAGGTCGGCGTAGACGCGGTCGGCCGACTGGGCGATCGCGCCGTCCAGGCCGCCCGCCGCCCGGTAGTCGGCCAGCGTCATCTCCTTGCCGCGGCGCCGCCGCCAGGTCTCCCACAGCGCGTGCGAGACGAACGGCAGCGCGCCCGGCCGGTCGCCCGCCTCGGCGAGGATCGTCGCCACCAGCGCGTCGTCCACGACAAGCCCGGCGCGGGCGGCCGGCTGGGTGACGGCCTGGCGCAACTCGTCGTCGCTCATGGGCCCGACCAGGACCTGCGCATCCTGCAACGCCTCGACCAGCACCGGCCGGCGAGCGCACGGGGCGTAGAAGTCGGCTCGCAGCCCCAGCACCACCCGCACCCGGTTGTCGGCGTCACGCGCCGCCGCCACCAACGCGGCGATGAACTGCTCCCGTTCGGTCGCGTCCGCGCACAGCGTGAACGTCTCCTCGAACTGGTCGACGACCAGGTACGCCTCGTGGCCGGGCGGTCGCGCGAGCAGGGACTGGCGCACCGCCAGGCCGAGATTGCGCTGATGATCGCCGAAGTCGGTGACCAGCTTGCCGGGCGCCAGCCCCAGTTCGGCGCCGAGCCGTACGGCGCATTCGTGCAGCGGATGCGCGCCCGGCGTGAACAGCAGCGCGAGCCGGTCGTCGGCCGCCAGGGCGGGCAGTAGCCCGGCGCGCAGCAACGACGACTTGCCCGACCCCGATGCCCCCACCACCGCCACGAACCGCTGCCGGCCCAGCCGCTCGACGAGCACGGCCAGCATCCGCTCCCGGCCGAAGAACCGGTCGGCGTCCCGCGGGCCGTAGACCGCCAGCCCCAGATAGGGCGGGCGCGCATCCGCGCCGTTGATCTCGGCCTGGGCGTCGAGCTCGGCCGCGGCGGCCTGCCAGCGCGCCTCCCAGGCGGTGACGTCCCCGTCGCAGGCCCGTACGTAGGCCAGCGTGACCTGCAACGTCGGCAGCCGGACACCGCCCGCGGCCTCCGCCAGCGTCGTGGCCGAATAGTGGACCCTGCGCGCCAGCTCCCGGTAGCTGGGGTTACCCGCGGTCCGGCGCAGCGCACGCAGCTCGACCGCGAGCCGCGGAACCACCCCGTCCGCCGGATCGATCAGACGCTCGGGACGTGGCATCCCGATCACCCCCTGGGCGAGATCAAATCCGTCTGCATTGTCAAGCACCGGCGCGGTCCGCGTCTGTGTCGGGGGCCACAGATCACGCTCATCTCCGTCACGTTGTCCGTGCGTTGTTCGGCGCTGCGCGCAGGGGCTGCCGGACAACTCCCGCCGGCACTAGAACCAGGTCGTACAGGCCGGATCGTCCGCGGTCCAGGGACCACAACGGGGGCTGGTGTTCAGCCGCGGGATCGAGAGTGCCGGCCTGAACGGAGATCGCAGCAATGCCATCCGAAACGAGGGGACACATGCGAAAGATCCTGATCACGTTCGCCGCGATGACCTTCGCGGTGCTGGGCCTGGCGGCCCCGTCGTCGGCCGCCGGCTCGGCCGGCGGCGCCGGCCTGCTGGCCTTCGGCGACTGCCCGAGCGGCTACGGCTGCTTCTGGACGGGAACCAACGGTGGCGGCAGCAGATGGGACGCGCCTCACTGCAGCGTCGGCGGCTTCCCCTTCAACCTCAGCGGACATTGGCTCGACAACAACATCGAGTCGGTCCGCAACAGAGGGGGCGGAACGATCCACCTCTACAGCGACTACTACGGCAACGACTACATGACCTCGATCGTCAACAACGGGCAGGGCGTCAACCTGCACTCCCACCACCGCAACCAGGCCAGCAGCATCCGGATCGACTGCTGACCCGTGCCCTGACCATCCACCGCTGAGGAGGCGGGCGGCCCGGCAGCCGCCCGCCTCCGGCGTGAGGGGACATGACCTGCCTCCGTGGGCGTGCGTTTCGCACACGTTAAGATGCTTGCGAAACGCACGCAAACTTGGAGCCGTACACGATGATCCCCGAACCGCACGACCAGCACGCACCCGTCGCCGAGGCCGTCCCCGCTCCGGACCGGGCGCACCTCGCCGGAGCGGGCACGGCCTTGTTCCGGCTGGTGCGCTTCTGGTCGCGCCGCTGGGTGATGGCCGCCGCCGACGAGGTCACCGGCGACATGAGCCGCGTCCAGGACATCCTGGTGCTGGAGGCCATCGACGCCGCCTCGTCAAGGCTCGGCGAGGTGTCGGTCACCGACGTCGCCCACGAGCTCGGGCTCGACCGATCCGGCGCCAGCCGCATGATCAGCGAGGCCGTCAGGCACGGCTGTGTCGTCCGCGCCTCATCCGAGCAGGACGGCAGGCGGGCGACGCTCACCATCACCCCGGCCGGTACGGAGATCCTGACCGGCGCCCATGCCTATCAGGAAGAGGTCTTCGCCCGCCTCACGAGCACCTGGGACACCCAGGACACCACGCGGCTCGCGGCCTACCTCCGCCGCCTGGCCGGCGAGGCCGGAACACCGGACGGGCCGTCATGAGATCGACAGGGGCGCCCGTCGCGGGCGAACCACGCCCGGGGCGGTTCGATCATGGCCGGGCGGAGAGGGAGATACTGGTGAGGCATATCGCCGCGCGGTTCGGTCAGGAGAGTGCCATGAGCAAGCCGATCGAGCCCCGGGAGTCCCGCCCCGAGGCGGCCCGCCCGGTCCAGGTGGTCCTGTCCGCCTTCAACGTGTGGCGGGTCGGGTTCGTCATCGTCGCCGTCGTCGTCGTGGTCTACCTCATCCGCTTCATCCTGACGGACGCGGGTTCGCTGGTCGTCATCGTGGTGATGGCCTGGTTCCTGTCGCTGGCGATGGAGCCCGCGGTGGGCCGGCTGGCCCAGCACATGCGCCGCGGCGCCGCGGCCGTCCTCGTGATGATCGGGATCGCCGTCCTCACGGGGATCTTCCTCTTCCTGTTCGGCAACCTGTTCATCGAGCAGGCCGCGTTACTGGTTCGAGCGTTGCCCGAGGTGGTCACCGGTGCCATCGACTGGATCAACGCCAGGTTCGGTACGAAGTACGACATCTCCACCATCCTCAGCTCCATCAACCTGACCCCCCAACAGGCCGCCACCTATGCCCAGGACCTGGTCGGCGGCGTACTCGGCCTGCTCGGCACGATCACCGCGGCGGTGTTCAACACCTTCGCCCTGCTGCTGCTGACCTTCTACTTCTCGGCCGACGGCCCCCGGCTGCGGCGCTGGCTCGCCCAGCTCCTGCCCGGCCGCGTCCAGCAGGTCTTCCTCACCGTGTGGGACGTGTCGCTGGTCAAGACCGGCGGCTACGTCTCCGCCCGGCTCATCCTGGCCACGATCAACGGCACCACCTCGGCCATCGTGTTCCTGCTGATCGGCATGCCCTCGTGGCTGGCCCTGGCCGTGTGGACGGGCATCGTGGCCCAGTTCGTGCCCACGATCGGCACGTACATCGCGATCGCGCTGCCCACCGTCGTGGGCCTGGTCTCGCCCCAGCCCTGGATCGGGGTGGCGGCGCTGGCCTGGGCGATCCTGTACCAGCAGGTGGAGAACCTGACGCTGGAGCCGCGCATCAGCGGGCGGGCGGTGAACATGCATCCGGGCGTCGCGTTCGCGGGTGTGATCCTGGGGGCGCAGCTCTTCGGGGCGGTGGGCGCGCTGCTGGCGGTGCCGGTGGTGGCCATGCTGCTCTCGCTGCTCGACACGTTCGTGACCCGCAAGGAGCTCGTCCCGGTCCCGCCCGAGGTGCCGGAGGCCTACCTCGATGACGACGAGAACGGCCAGGGCGGCGAGGGCCCGGCGGCGGAGGCCAAGGACGAGCCCGGCGGGGAACGTACGCATCCGCTGCCCCGGGACGGCTGACCCGACGCCACGACAGGGCCGCCCGCGGCCGGACACGTCCCGGACAGCGGGTGCGACGTGCGGTGAAGCCGAGCCGACGGCCGAATGACGACGGTGTCGCGTTCAATCGGGGTTCCGGCAAGCTGCGGTAACCGCCGCCTACGTGTCGATGGCCGCGGGGCAGCGGGTCGAGGTCGACAAGTGCGTGCCCGCCAACGAGTACCTCACTCTCTGGGAGGAGGACACCGCCGATTTCGACGACCACATCGGCGAGATTCTCCTGAGCGGGGACGAGACCCGCGACTACTCGTTCTGCTGCGGGAGCAACAACGCCCGTTACCGGCTCGGGGCCGTTTCCTGAGCACGGCAGCCCGGCTTCGATGCGGAATCATGGGTGAATGACGACCCCGAAGCTCATCAGCCGCCGTATATCGCCGAGCAACATCTCGCTTCTCGACACCGTTGCCGGCATCGAACCTGGAGCGATCAGCCTCCACGCCACCGACCTTGACGCGCCCGCGTGCGAGCGGCTGGCACGCCACCTCACCGAGCACGGAGAACTGCTCCGCATCCTGAAGATCCGCCCCAGGCAGGGCGGCCACCTGCATGCCGATCTGCGGGCCGTCGACTTCGCGGCCCACTGTCCGAACCTGAAGACGCTGGACGTCCAGCGGGTCGTGTTCAACGACTCGGTGTTCGCCCACCCGGTTCTGCAGGACCTCGCACTGCGGCAGTCCGAGTATGTCGGCCCTCCTCAGATCGCCATTCGTGCGCCACATCCACTGAGGAACATCGAATTCGAGGACTGCCATGTCAAGGCGGACGTTCTCTCGATCGCCCCGGAATCCCCGCTCAAGGTTTTCCGGTATTACCTGGACGAGGACTACGCGGAGGCCTGTCCGGATCGGTTCGAGATCCTTGGCACACGACTGGAGGAGATCACCGTCAACGCCTGCTGGAGCTACACCGTGACCACCAACCGGGCGTCCGAAGAGCACAACCGGCGCCGAAGGACCTTACGCGCCGGACAGTACGGCAGCGTGACTCACATCTACCACAAGAGCAACGGGGAAGAACTCGTCCGCCACTACGGACCGGAGAACGGCTGACCGGGCGCCGGCACGATTCCCCATCGACCTGTTGGAGCCCGTGATGGCGGCGGTGTGGTTGTGGCCGGGGCGTGCCCTGTACGCGGGGCCGTCCCTGCGGCTGGGGCCGCACTCCGGCGCGGTCGCGTGCCTGGCCGTGGGCGTGGACGCGCCCTTCACCGTCCGGCCGATGCCCGGTGGCGAGGTGCGGGCGCGCGTCGCGCTCGTCCCGCCCCGGGTACGCCACCGGCTCACCGCGTCCGGCGACCGCATGGTGTTCCTCTACCTCGATCCCGGCTCGGCGGACGACCGGGCCTGCCGCACCTGCTTCACCACCGGTCAGGAGGTCGTTTTGGCCGGGCACCGGCACGAGGACGCCCTCCTCGCCTCGGCGGCGGAGCTGTCGGAGCACACGCCCGTCCCGCAGGTCACCGCCTGGGTCGTCAGGGCCACCGGTCACGCCACGACGTCGTCCGCCGACCCGCGGATCACGGCCGCGGCCGGTCGGCTCATCGACGCCGGCGAGCCGCTGCCGGCCGCGCTGCTGGCAGCGGAGCTGGGACTGTCGGAGTCGCGGTTCCTGCGGCTGTTCAGGGACGGCACGGGCACGTCGTACCGCCGTTACCGGCTGTGGACGCAGATGCACCGGGCCGCGCGGGCGCTGGCGGCGGGCCACAACCTCACCCGGGCGGCGGCCGACGGGGGCTTCGCCAGCCCCTCCCACCTGAGCACCGCGTTCCACGCGATGTTCGGCCTGCCGCCCAGCGCCCTGCTCGCGCGGGGCCTGGCGATCCGCTGTCTGGACCCGTCGCCCGGCGCCCTCACGTGACAGCGGCCAGCAACGCGCCCGCGGCGGCGACCTCCACCCAGAAGTAGCACCAGACGGGATAGAACGCCGCCGGCCGCTCGGCCGCCCGTCCCACCAGCCGCCCGCAGGCCATGCCCAGCAGGGAGACGGCGACGGTGACGGCCACCCCCGTACGCAGCCCGCCCAGGTCGGCCACGGCCACCAGCAACAGCCCGCCGACGGCCACGCCGAAGCCGCCGTACACCGCCCTGACCTCGCTGCGCGCCTCGGCCGAGTCGGCGATCATCCCAAACGGCCTGACCAGCGCGGCAGGCGCGACCAGGCCGAACACTCCCATCCCGAGAAAGAAGACCGCCACCACGACGATCACCACACCCTGCACGAGGACACCTCCGGATCCGACGGCGAACGAACCGAGACCGTCCAGCGTGCCTTCGGCGCTCCGCGCGGCGCTTCCACGAACCCGCCGCCTCTTGTGCGGGCGCACCACCTTGCGAGATCGCGATCTCGGGCGAGTCATGGGCGTGGGACGGGCCCTGCCGAGGGCGCCCGTTCGCTCACCACACGAACTGCTGCCCGCCGTCGATGTCGTACGTCGCGCCGGTGAGCGCCGTGTTGCTCATGATGTGGACGGCGAGCGCGGCGACGTCGGCGGGACCGACGGTGCGGCCGATCGGCAGCGTCGCCCGCAGCTCCTCGCGGCGCTTTTCCAGCCGGTCGCCGAGCAGCGACGCCGACAGCGGGGTGTCGACGAACCCGGCGGCGATGAGGTTGACCCGGACCGGCGCGAGCTCCAGCGCCAGGGCCGCCGTGAACGGCGGGAGCGCGGCGGTCGCGGCGGAGGCGATCCCGAGGCCGTGCCCGACGCGGCGGCCGCCGGTGCCGCCCATGAGCAGCAGCGTGCCGCCGGGCCGCATCCGCCCGGCCGCGTGCCGCGCCGTCTCCAGGGCCAGCACCAGGTGGTCACTGACGGCCTGGCGGATCTCGTCGGCGTCCATGTCGAGCAGCGGCTTGTACGACGGGTGGCCGGCCGTGATCATGACGTGGTCGATGGGCGCGGGCAGACCGGAGAAGAACGTGCTCAGGGCGTCCGTGTCGCCCGCGTCGAAGGCCTCCACGCGCTGCGCGCCGACCTCCAGCGCCGCCTGCTCGAGCCGGTCGGGATCGCGGCCGGTGAGGACGACCTCGGCACCCTCGTCCCTGGCGTGGCGGGCCGTCTCCAACCCGATGCCCGCGCTGCCGCCGATCACGACGACGGTCTGTCCCCGGAGATCCTGCACGGTACGTCCTCCCTCTGCCCGCTCGGCGGTCAACTGCCTGCGACGTCGCCGATCGGCCTTGTGGATGTGGGTGACCTTTTCGGGAGAGTTGCCGCCGATCGTCCCCTGGTACATGCCGGGGCCGGGCGCGTAGTGGAAGCAGGTGACGTTCAGCTTCTCGTCGCCGCGGGCGCCGACACCGGCCCCATCGCCGCCACCATGGCGATGGGCCGGCGGCCAGGCGGATCAGCGATGATCGTCTGGCAGCCCCCTGACAGCACGGTGGACAATCGCGGCCAGGGCCGCCTGGATATGGAACGCATATGGTCCGGCCATCGGCCGGCGATATGGGCCGGCCGGTAGATGTGATCACTCTCGAAGTCCCGTAACGAGAGGATCGCAGTGATGAGGCGTGGGAGATCGGCCGGCCTGGCCGGGGTGGTGTCCGCGATGCTGGCGTTCGGCGTCCCAGGACCCGCGACCGCCATGACGGACCCCGGATCGGGCGCCGGTGCGGCGTCCGTACAGTGGAAATCCTGTCCGGACTACTCCGATGAGGTGGTCCGGAGCATGCGCGTGACGGAGGAGCAGATTCCGCTCTTCCGCACGCTGATGAAGCGCCTGGAGTGCGGGACGGTCAGCGTCCCGCTGAACCATCGCGCCCCCGGCGGGCGGAGGATCGACATCGCGCTGACCCGGCTGGCCGCCACCGACAAGGCCCAGCGGCTCGGCGCCACCGCCATCCTGCCGGGCGGGCCGGGCAACGGCGGATACCTGGACCCGATCCTGCGGACGGTGCTCAGGAACGAGGAGATGGCCCGGCTCAACGAGCGGTACGACATCATCGGCTTCGACCCGCGCGGAGTGGGCTACAGCACCAAAGTCGCCTGCCCCACCGGGCCGATGGGCCCGCAGGAGCCGGGCACGCTGACCAAGGAGGCGGCCAGGAAGATCTACGACGCCCAGATCGCCGCCAACCAGAGGTGCGGACGCTCCGACCCCGCCTTCCTCGGGCAGCTCACCACCGAGAACGTGGCCAACGACCTCGACCTGGTACGGACCGCGCTGGGCGAGCGGACGTTCAACCTGCTCGGCTTCTCCTGGGGCACCTATCTGGGCATGGTGTACCGCAGCCGGTTCCCCGAGCGCACCGGACGGGCCTTCCTGGACAGCGTGGCGCCACCGTGGACCCGTCTCGACCGGCACACGAAGGAGAGCGCGGAGGCGGCCGAGCGGGACTTCGGGCGCATGGCCGCCTGGCTGGCCGGCCGCGATGAGGTCTACGGTCTCGGCGCCACCGCCCGGCAGGTGCGCGAGACGGTGGCGAAGCTGGTCCGCGCGTACGACAAGGATCCCAAGACCTTCACCGACCTGCAGCGGCCCATCGACGGCTCGGCCGTCTCCGATCTGGCCAGGCGCAACTCGACGGAGTGGGCGCGGGCGGGCAAGGCGCTGGCCGAGCTGCGGACGGCGGCGGGCACCACGGCCCCGCCCACGGTCAAGGAGTTGTTCGGCGCTCCGATGGGGGCGCCCGTGCCCGGCGCGCCCGAGATGCTGAACATGACCATGAACTGGGCGGTCAAGTGCAACGAGGACGGCAGCCGGACCGGCTTCGACACCGCCTGGCGTGACTACCAGCGGCTCGTGCAGCGCAACCCGGCGACCGGCCGGGCCTGGGGAGTCGGGGGCATGTGCACCGGCTGGCCGCTGCCGGTGCAGCCGGCCACGTTGAAGCGGAGCAGCGGGTCGCTGGTGCTGGCGGGGCACCTGCACGAGTTCATGTCCGTCTACGACTGGACGCTGCAGACGCGGCGCGCCGTCGGCGGCACCGTCTACACGGTCGCCGACGACGTGCACGTGTCGGTCGCCCGGGTGCCCGAGTGCGCCGCCGACGTGGTGCGGTACTTCGAGACGGGCCGGATCGGCCGAGGCTGCGCGGGCAGCCCGATCCCGAGCTGACCACCGCTCCCCCGGCCCGCCTCGTCAAGATCGAGGGGAAGTTCTACATATTCCCCTCGGCCGAACCGAGGCGGGTGACCGGCGTCTTCCTATCGTGGAGTCGATTCGTGCGGGCGCGAACGCGCCGGCACATGCGCGGCCACGCCGCACCGCGGCGAGGCGACCACGAGGCAGTGACAGACGGAGGGGGCTGGCCTGCATGGTGGAGCTGCGGAATCCCCGTACGACCGCCGCGTCGTCAGCGGTGCGGCAGCGGGGGCTCGCGCTGCGAACCCCGCGGGTGGTGCGGGGGCGGGTTCGGGAGCGGCAGCGCCTCGCCGCCGTGCTCGACGTGGCGGCCGGCACGGGACGCGGCGCGGTCGTCTCCGTGGCCGGGAAGGCGGGCATCGGCAAGACCACCGTGCTCGCCGAGCTGCGGGCCGTGGCGGCGGACAAGGGGTTCACCGTCGTCGGCGTCGGCTCGGACGACGAGCTGCGCCCGGACGCGTTCGCCGCGCTGCTCACGGGTGGCCGGCCGCCCGGCGAGGGCGACTTGGGGACGATGCTCGACGGGCGCCTCGCACGTGGCCCCGTGCTCGTCACCGTGGACGGGCTGCAGTGGAGCCACGCGGTCGCGGCCCGCACGCTGGAGGTGCTGGCGGCGCGGGCCGCGCACCGGCCGCTGGTGTGCGTGGTCGCCCAGCGGTCCGGCGTCGACCGGCCGTACCTGGACCAGTGGCGCGGCTACCTGGACGAACATGCCGAGGCCGTGCGGATCGAGCTGCCCCGGCTGTCCGACGAGGAGGTCGCGGCGCTCGTGGGGGACCTGCTCGGCGCATCGCCCGACAGCGATCTCGCCATGCTCGCCGGGTGCGCCCGCGGCATCCCGGCGACGGTCGTGGAGCTGGTCGGCGCCGTGACCGACGAGGGCATGCGGAAGGGCGAGCCGGACCTCGCGCGGATCACGGGGCTCATGGCGAGCGAGACGTTCGGGCCGCTGCCGCACGGCGGCGTGGAGCTGCCCCGCCGGCTCGCCGAGGTGCTGCGCCGCGGCCTCGACGGCCTGTCCGACGAGACGCGGCAGGTGCTCGACGTGGCCGCCGTGCTCGGCCGGACGTTTCTGCCCGATGACCTGGCGAAGATGCTCGACCAGCCGTTCGCCACGCTGCTGCCCGCGTTCCGCGAGGCGGTCGGGTCCGAGGTGCTGGAGAGCGCCGAGCAGGGCATGCGGTTCCGCAACGCGCTGCTGTGGCACGTGCTGCTGCAGGACATGCCGGACGCCGTCCGCGGCGCGCTGCACCGCCAGGCCGCCACGATGGTCGTCGCGCGGGGAGGCTCGGTCGTCGACTCGGCCCGCCACGCCGCGCGCGGCGCGTTGTACGGCGACGAGCCCACGATCGGCCTGCTGCGGGACGCGGCCGGGGAGGCGCTGCGGTCCGCGCCGCGCGTCGCCGCCGAGCTGGCGCTGCGCGGGCTGGAGCTGCTGCCCCCGGGACACGACGCCTGCCTGCCGCTGACCGAGATCGCGGTCGAGGCGTGCGCCCGTTCCGGCCCGGTGTCGCGGGCCGTGCGGCTCGCCGAGGACGCGCTCACCGGATCGCTTCCCGAGGCCGCGAAGACCGCGCTGCGGTACTGGCTGTTCACCGCGCTGACCCTCGAGGGCAGGCATTTCGACGCGGGCCGCGTCGCCGAGTTCCTCCTGTCCGACCCGGAGACACCCGCCGGGCTGCGCCACAGCCTCGCCGTAAACCAGGCGCACGTCACCGTGCTCTGCCGCGACCAGCCGCTGCCCGAGTGCCGGGGCGCCGCCGAGGACGACTTCCCGGTGCTGGCGGCCATGCGGAGCCGGCGCGAGGGCAGGCTCACCGAGGCGCTCGCGATGTGCCGTAAGGCCGTGACCGACGAGCACGCCGGCCACGTCATCGGCTGGATCTGGCACCCGCTGATCGCGCTCGCCGAGGTGCTCACGGACCTGGAGGACCTCGACGGGGCGCCGGCCGTGATCGACGAGGTCGCCGGCCACGTCGACGACGCGCTGGCCGCCGTGCCGCGCATCCTGCGCGCCCGCGTGGAGCTCGCCGCCGGCCGTACCGCGAACGCGGTCTCCGAGGCGATGGCGGGCCTGCGCATCGCCCGCGACACGGGCACACGCCTGTACCTGCACGAGGCCCTGTACGTCCTGACGACCGTGGTCGTGCGCGGCGACGCGAGCCAGGTCCGGAAGGAGGACCCGCTGGTCACCTGGGCCCGCGCCGAGTCGGCGTCGGGATCCTCGCTGCCGCTGGCCTGGGTGGAGGCCCGCCTGGCCGGGGCGCACGGCGACCCGAGCGCCGCGCACGCGGTGCTGGAGAAGGTGGTGTGCTGCGAGCACCAGCGCCGGGAGCTCTTCATCGGCTCGTCCGGCGCGGCGGCGTGGACGGTACGCGCCGCGCTGGCCGATGACCGCCCCGACTGGGCGGCCGCGGCCGTGGCGTCGGCCGAGGTGCTGGCGGCGGCCAACCCCGGGGTTCGCGCCGTGGCGGCCGCCGCCGCGCACGCCCGCGGCCTGCTCGACGGCGACCCGGCCGCGCTGACCGCCGCCGCCGAGGGTTTCCCGGGCCCGTGGGAGCGCGCTTCGGCGGCGGAGGACCTCGGGCGTGCGCTGCTCGACAGCGATCGCGAGTCCGCGGTGCGGTGGCTGGAGCGGAGTGTGGCCCTGTACCAGGAGGTCCTGGCCGAGCCGGACGCCGCCCGGATCCGCAGTGTGCTGCGCGCGGCGGGCGTCGTACGCAGGCACTGGCAGCAGCGGGGCACCGGCGAGAGCACCGGCGCGGCGGCGCTCACCGACACCGAGCGCAAGGTCGCCGGCCTCGTCGCGACCGGGCTGACGAATCAGCAGGTGGCGCGGCGGATGTTCATCTCGCACCACACGGTGGCCTTCCACCTGCGCAAGGTGTTCCGCAAGCTGGACGTCACCTCGCGGGTGGAGCTGGCGCGCCAGTTCCACCCTTCGCTGTGAGGGTGAGCGAGGCCGGGCCGTGGAACACCAGGTCCCGCGCGTACCGCACCTCGCCCACCCCGAAGCCGGGCAGCGTGTCGAGCAGCAGCGGCAGGGCGATCTCCGCCTCCGCCTTGGCGAGTTGCGCGCCGAGGCAGTAGTGGACGCCCATCCCGAACCCGCACTGCCGCGAGGTGTCCCGGTCCACCACGATCTCGTCCGGTGCGGTGAACCGCGCGGGGTCCCGGTTGGCCGACCCGAGCACGAGGACGACCTTGTCCCCGGCCGGGATCTCCCTGTCCCCGAGCGTCTGCGTCCGGGTGGCCCACCGGGTGATCATCTGCACGGGCGGGTCGAACCGCACCAGCTCCGCCACGGCGGAGGGGACGAGCGCCGGTGACGCGCGCAGCGCCTCGGCGACGTCCGGGCGGGCCGACAGGTGCAGCACCGACTTGCCCAGCAGGTTGGTGGTCGTCTCGTGGCCCGCGGTCAGCAGGTGCACGCAGGTGGCGGTGATCTCGTCGCCGGTCAGCTCGGGGGTCGTGGCCAGCAGCGAGACGAGGTCGTCGCCCGGCGCGGCGCGGCGGGCGCGCACCTGCTCGTCGAAGTAGTCGGCCAGCTCCCGCGCCGCCCGCTCGGCGAGCGCGAACCCG